>CAZXDV010000148.1:0-7122 GCA_964639535.1 uncultured Enterobacteriaceae bacterium
TGCTTTCAGCTTCTCGCTCTATTACCACCTGTGCAATGGTATTCGGCACCTGTTTTGGGATATCGGCAAGGGCCTTGAGATCGAATCAGCCTACCGCTCCGGCTACGCGGTAATTTTCTTTTCAATCGCGTTGACCGCCGCGACTTTCCTGCTCGGGTGCATGTAATGGATATGCGAACCCCCCTTTCCCGGGTAAAAGGTCTTGGCTCAGCAAAAGAAGGTACCCATCACTTCTGGCACCAGCGTCTTAGCGCTGTTGCCCTGGTTCCCCTGTCACTGTGGTTCATGTACTCCATGGTCAACCTCGGCGGCGCCGAACACGCTGCGGTGGTGAGCTGGATGGGACAAACACACGTGGCAGTATTACTGATTAGCTTTGTACTCTCCCTTTTCTACCATGCGCAACTGGGCATGCAGGTAGTGGTAGAAGATTACATGCACGTTGAATGGCAAAAAGTCACCGGCCTCATAGTTGTCAAGTTTATCGCCGTGATTGCCGGACTGACATCCATTTTATCAATACTGAATATTTACCTGGGATTAAACCTATCATGAGTGAAGCCTACAAGATCATCGACCACCAGTATGACGTGGTCATTGTCGGCGCAGGTGGCGCCGGTTTGCGGGCCACTTTTGGTATGGCTGTAAAAGGTCTAAGCACTGCGTGTATTACCAAGGTGTTCCCGACGCGAAGTCACACGGTAGCTGCACAGGGTGGCATGAGTGCCGCACTTGGCAACATGGGCGAGGATGACTGGCGCTGGCACATGTATGACACGGTCAAGGGCTCGGACTGGCTCGGCGACCAGGATGCCATTGAGTACATGTGCCGTGAAGCGGTGCCAGCCGTGATCGAGCTCGAGCACTACGGTGTGCCATTTTCAAGAACCGAAGAGGGAAAAATATACCAGCGGCCCTTTGGCGGTATGACCACCAACTTCGGTGAAGGCACCGCGCAGCGAACCTGCGCCGCGGCTGACCGCACCGGTCATGCCATATTGCACACCCTCTACCAGCAATCCCTCAAGCACGACGCAGAGTTTTTCATTGAGTACTTTGCCCTCGACCTCATCATGGACGACGAAGGTGCCTGCCGCGGCGTACTGGCCTGGGACCTGGAAGGTGGCGCACTGCACAGGTTTACTGCTCACACGGTGGTACTTGCCACCGGTGGTTATGGTCGCAGCTACTTTTCCGCCACTTCCGCGCATACATGCACCGGCGACGGTAATGCCATGGTGTTGCGTGCCGGCCTGCCACTGCAGGACATGGAGTTTATCCAGTTTCACCCAACCGGCGTGTACGGTGCCGGCGTACTGATCACCGAGGGTGTGCGTGGTGAAGGTGGATACCTGACCAATTCAGAAGGCGAACGTTTCATGGAACGTTATGCCCCTTCAGCAAAAGACCTTGCCTCCCGTGACGTGGTCAGTCGTTCAATGACCATGGAAATTCGCGAAGGCCGTGGTGTTGGCCCCGATAAAGATCATATTCACCTGCACCTTGAACACCTGGGCCCGGAAGTGATCAACGAGCGATTACCGGGTATTGCTGAATCCGCAAAGGTATTCGCAGGTGTTGACGTGACGCGTGAACCGATACCGGTACTGCCCACGGTGCACTACAACATGGGTGGTATCCCCACCAACTACCATGGCCAGGTGGTCACCCTGAAAGACGGTGACCCGGACGCGGTTGTACCCGGCTTAATGGCCATTGGCGAAGCAGCCTGCGTTTCGGTTCATGGCGCAAATCGTCTTGGTTCCAACAGCCTGCTGGACATCGTTGTGTTTGGGCGTGCAGCTGCAATCCATGCCGCGGAAACCATCAAGCCGGGCAGCGCACAGAAACCGCTGCCTGAGTCAGCGTCAGAAGCCGCAATTGAACGCTTTGATCGCTTGCGACATGCCAGCGGTGAGCACCGCACTGCGGATATTCGTCTTAAAATGCAGAAAACCATGCAGAGTAATGCGGCAGTTTTTCGTACCGGCGATGTCATGCAGGAAGGCATGAAAGAGCTGGATGATATTTATGCCTCTTTCAAGAATGTCGATGTGGTGGATCGGTCCATGATATGGAATACCGACCTTGTGGAAACACTTGAGCTTGAGAACCTTCTGCAGTGTGCCATGGTCAGCATCTATTCTGCAGAGAATCGCAAGGAGAGCCGCGGCGGTCACGCCAGGGAAGATTACCCCGAGCGTGATGATGAGAACTGGATGAAGCACACCCTGTCATGGATGGAAACGGACTCCGGTACAGTTAACTTTGACTATCGACCGGTGCATATGAATACGCTGACTGACGAGGTGGAGACCATTCCACCCAAGAAACGCGTCTACTAATTCAAAATGTATCTTTTTCGCTCATACATCGTTCTCACCTTTCTCAAAAAACTCATGTATATCTACATACACTCCGTTTTTTTCGAAAGGCTCGGGCCTTGTCTGAGCAAAAAATCTACGATTTTGAACTTAACTGCTATCGCTACAATAATTGCTAATAGGTAAAACATATGGCTGAGTTCACACTCCCCGCAAATTCAAGGATCAAGAAGGGCAAGACTATTGACGCCTCGGAAGGCGCCAGCAATACCCGCACCTTCAATATTTATCGGTGGGACCCGGACAGTGGTGAAAACCCGAGGGTCGACAGTTACAAGATTGATCTGGAAAAGTGTGGCCCGATGGTGCTTGATGCGCTGATCTACATCAAGAATGACATTGATCCGACCCTGACTTTTCGTCGCTCCTGTCGTGAAGGTATCTGCGGCTCCTGTGCCATGAACATTGGCGGCACCAACACCCTCGCCTGCACGCGCGGAATTAACGAACTCAAGGGTGATATCGGCATTTATCCCCTGCCCCATATGCAGGTCAGGAAGGACCTGGTACCGGACCTGACCCACTTTTATGCACAGTACGCTTCCATCAAGCCATGGATGCAAACCCAGACACCGCCTCCGCCGGACAGCGAACGCCTGCAGTCAAAAGAAGACCGCGAAAAAATCGACGGGCTTTATGAATGTATACTGTGCGCCTGCTGCTCAACATCCTGCCCAAGTTACTGGTGGAACAGCGATCGCTACCTCGGACCGGCTATCCTGTTGCAGGCCTATCGATGGATCATTGACAGCCGTGATGAAAACACCGGCGAACGCCTGGATGAGCTTGAAGATCCCTTTCGCCTGTATCGCTGTCATACGATTATGAACTGCACCAATACCTGTCCAAAGGGGTTGAATCCAGCCAAGTCCATCGCCGAGATCAAGAAACTGCTGGTCGCGCGGAGCATGTAATCGGCCTCGATGAGTAAGCAGTCCCGGCTACAGTGGCGCTGCCGTCGTGGTATCAAGGAAATGGATATCGTATGCCAACGCTTCCTGGCACAGCATTATCCTTCACTTTCACAAGAACAGCAGGCGCTGTTCAGTGATATCCTCGATGAGAGCGACCTCGACATTCTCGACTGGATACTCGGACGTTCTGAGCCCGAGCGCGAGGAATACCGCGCGTTGATTGAAGTTTTTCGTGAACTGAAACCGGAGTAACAAGTACAACCATGCATGAAAACTGGTATTCATTCCTGTTAAAGCAATCTGCCGTTATAGAAGAAGGCGTGGTCACCGGCTTTGCCGATGACACAGCGACGAACGACGCAAGTGCAGACAATTACCTTTGCGATCTTTCCCAGCTTGATGTGCTGAGAATATCGGGGGGTGACGCGACTGAATTTCTTCATGGCCAATTTACCAGCGATATTACCGCGCTTGCGCAGGATCATTACCAGCTGAGCAGCTGGTGCAATATCAAGGGCAGGGTTATTGCCGTGTTTATCCTCTACCGCGCCAGTGACTGTTATTACCTGCTGCTGGAAAGGGAAATGACCGAGCAGGTCAGCAAGCGCCTTGGTATGTTCGTGCTGCGTTCGGATGTGAAAATCGAACTTGTCTCCGATGAACTGGTGCGACTTGGCCTCGGCGGCGATGAAACACAGCGGCAATTCCAGCAGCAGCTGCAGGAAAGCGGTGACAATGAGCCCGGTGTCGTTTTAAACCTGCAGGAACAGCCAGCCCGTTCACTTGTTCTTTGCACTGCAGCCCGGGCTGAGACCCTGTGGCTGGCATTATCAAGGGGTGCCAGTGCTGTGAGTAGCGCTCGCTGGCTGGAGCAGGATATTCGAGCCGGCCTGCCATGGCCGGGGAAACAGGGCAGCGAGGAGTTTTTACCGCAAAGCCTGAACCTCGACCTGCTGGAAGGCCTGAGTTACAGCAAGGGTTGCTATCCGGGGCAGGAAATCATTTCACGCATGCATTTTCGCGGAAAGCTGAAACAGCGTATGCAGCTCGCCCGTGTCGGTGCTGATACGCTTCCACAAAGTGGCACACACGTATATACGCAGGATAGCGACAAGCAGTGTGGTAGTGTTGTCAGGGCCTGCGAGACAGCTGAGAAGCAGTACCTCATGCTACTGACCCTGGACATTTTTGAAGCCGCGACACCGGGTATTTTTCTCGGCGACAAGCAGGGACCGGGGATCGAGCTACTCGACCTGCCCTACCCACTGTCTGCGGGAAAGTAGCCAGCAACCCAGCCGGGCCAGTGACCATGCAGGGCAGGATCACCAGGAGTGAGTTTCAAACGCCATGGTGGTTATCCAGTCCCCATGCACAAACACTCTGGCCAAAGTTCACCACGCCGGGTATTTCCGCAGCTCTTACCCGGGAGAGACTGGAGCTCGAGGATGGCGACTTCCTCGATCTATGCTGGGTTGGCGGGGATAGCGGACCCCTTGTCATAGTTTTTCATGGTCTTGAGGGCTCCATCGAATCCCACTATGCCATGAACGTGATGAACTGCATTCATGAGCGGGGCTGGCGCGGCGTGTTCGTTCACTTTCGAGGCTGCAGCGGCGAATACAATCGCCTGAAGCGAAACTACCACTCCGGCGAAACCGGGGATATCGCGCTGGTGATAGGGGAAATGCACCGGCGTTATCCCGGCGTGCCGCTGGCGGCGGTGGCCTACTCGCTGGGTGGCAACGCACTGTTAAAGTTTCTCGGTGAAGCATCACCGTCCAACCACCTGGCATGTGCCGTGTGTGTATCGGTGCCCTTCTTGCTGGATAACGGCGCTCGCCGTCTTGAAAAAGGCTTCTCCCGCATTTACCAGCACTACCTTATCGCTCGTCTTCACAGGAAGATGAAAGAGAAATATGCCGGTGAAAAATTTGGCGTAAAAACCGCAGGCATAGAAAAAATGAACACCTTCCGCCTGCTTGATGATGCCTACACCGCGCCTATTCACGGGTTTGATGGTGTTGATGACTACTACCAGCGCTGCAGCTCAAGGCAGTTCATGAAGCACATCACTACGCCAACCCTGGTGATCCATGCCGAGGACGATCCCTTTCTCACGCCCGGCGCCATTCCCGCCGAAAATGAACTTGGCAGTGGGGTTACCCTTGAACTGTCAAAAGGGGGTGGACATGTTGGCTTTATTGAGGGTAAATACCCCTGGTCTGCCAGCAACTGGCTGAGCAGGCGAATACCCGAATTCCTCGACGGTTACATGGAAACTTAAGTGAAAGCACCAAGATTATTTTATATTTTGTTTTTCCTCGATTGCGCCCTGTTGCTGGGCTATGGTCTTTACCTGCAACACGTGGACGGGCTCGAACCCTGCCCGCTTTGCATATTTCAACGCTGGGCCTACATCGGGGTTGCGCTGGTGGCCCTCGGTGGGGCAATCCATGGCCCGGGAAAGCTGGGTGTTCGCATCTACAGCGCTCTCATCACCCTGGTCTCCCTTGCCGGTGCCGGTATCGCCGGGCGCCAGGTATGGTTGCAACACCTTCCCGCAGACCAGGTGCCCGCCTGCGGACCGGATCTTGAGTACATGCTGGAAGTGTTTACATTTTCAGAAACCCTGAAAAACGTATTTACCGGTTCCGGTGAGTGTGCAGAAGTGGACTGGACCTTTCTTGGCATGAGTATCGCTGAATGGAGCCTTGCCTGTTTTATTATTTTTGCGGTGATTGCCCTTGTACACTGTATTCGCGGGCGTTTGCTGCCTGCCGGCAGCTGGCTGGATATCTAGCCGCTACTCCTTTTAGTAAAATTTTCTCAGGGGCGAAAGCCCGGTGGCAGGTTACCGCCGAGGCCACGCATCATTTTTTGCATACCGCCCTTCTTTGACATTTTCTTCATCATTTTCTGCATCTGGTTAAACTGCTTTAGCAGTCGATTCACGTCCTGTATCTGGGTGCCAGAGCCGTTGGCAATCCTTTTCTTGCGTGAACCGTTAATAACCTGGGGTCGACGACGCTCATCCGGGGTCATTGAGCTGATAATTGCCTGCAGTTTTCCAAGTTGCTTGTCATTAACCTGGTTCATTGCTGCCTGCGGGATCTGGTTACCACCGGGTAACTTGTCCAGCAAGCCGGTCATGCCTCCCATGTTTTTCATTTGCTCAAGCTGATCGCTGAAATCTGCCAGGGTAAAGCCCTTGCCTTTTTTCAGCTTGCCAACGAGTTTCTCGGCCTTTTTCTTATCAGCCTTTTGTTCGACTTCTTCAATCAGGCTAAGCATGTCACCCATGCCAAGGATACGCGAGGCAACCCTCTCAGGATGAAATGCAGTCAACTCATCAGATTTTTCACCGGTACCCATGAACAGGATGGGCTTGCCGGTGACGTGTCTTACGCTGAGCGCAGCACCACCCCGTGCATCACCATCTGTTTTCGTCAGCACAACACCTGTCAGCGGAAGTGCCTCGTCAAAGGCCCTTGCAGAATTTACCGCGTCCTGTCCGAGCATGCTGTCGATGACAAAAAGCGTATCGGAAGGATCCAGTGCCTGGTGAAGCTCGCGCACCTCGCTCATCATGTCATCGTCGACGTGAAGCCGACCGGCAGTATCGACGATCAGCACATCCATGAACTTGGCTTTTGCCTGCTTTAATGCACTTTGAATGATATCCAGCGGCCGGTCTTCGCCGCTGCTTGGCTGGAACTCGAGGTTGTTTTCTTCGGCCAGGACTTTTAATTGCTCGATAGCTGCGGGTCGATAAACGTCACAACTCACCGTCATGACTTTCTTCTTCTCTTTTTCCTGCAGCATGC
>CAZXDV010000148.1:7132-7747 GCA_964639535.1 uncultured Enterobacteriaceae bacterium
ACCGAGCTTGGCAACGGTGGTTGTTTTACCAGCACCCTGCAGGCCGGCCATGAGGATGACACTGGGTGCCGGTTTATCCAGGTTGAGGCTGACATTGGCGTCACCCATGAGGTGGATAAGCTCCTCGTTAACAATTTTTATCAGTGCCTGTCCCGGCGTCAGGCTGAGCATGACTTCCTGGGAGATGGCCTTGCTCTTAACATGGTCGATAAAGTCCTTTACAACCGGCAGCGCCACATCGGCCTCGAGCATGGCCATGCGCACCTCGCGCAGGGATTCACTGATATTTTCCTCGGTCAGGCGCCCCTGGCCGCGCAGGTCCTTTAATACCCGGGAAAGTCTGTCACTCAGGTTGTCAAACATGCTTGCTTCCTTTTACCTTGGTTTTGTATTTATATGACGATGGGCTGTTCAAGTCCCAGCAGGCACCTTGCAACACTGTAGGCTGCCAGGGCCGATGTTTTCGGGCTTTCCGGCAGTGGCTTGCCAGCCAGCTCGATTCGAAAGGAACCACTTTTCGCCGTCACCTCTATTTCGTGAGTATTTTCGCTGGTGTGTGGGTCTGCCACAAGCTCTACGCGGGTCTCGTCAAAACCCACACCGGCCAGGGCCACC
>CAZXDV010000149.1:0-7725 GCA_964639535.1 uncultured Enterobacteriaceae bacterium
AAAGAAGAGACCCTGCTCGCGGAAAGAAGTTACTTCGGCGTGCATTCAGTGCGTACTCGAACCGACACTGGCCAGCGTTTGCTTTACCATGGCTCCACGGTCCATGGCCTGCAAAACCCCGGTGAAAGTGAAAGGGGTGTTCCCGGTATGTACTACCACCCCACGGGCCCCGCCGGCCAGGTCTTCAAAACCTACGGAAAAAATCTTCAGCATATTGCCATTATCGGCCTTGGCACCGGTGCGCTATCAAGCTATGCCACTGAAGGACAAGCCTATAGCTATTTTGAAATCGATCCTGTGATTGTTAAAGTCGCTGAAACGGAGAGCTTTTTTGACTTTAACTCCAGCGCACGAAAACGAAGCGCAAAGGTTGAAACCATTCTTGGGGATGCTCGTATCAGGCTCGCGGAACAGCCCGGGGCAAAATTCGACATTGTCGTCGTTGATGCATTCTCAAGCGGATCTATCCCTGTTCACCTGCTCACCCTTGAAGCTCTTTCAATGTACCGGGAAAAACTCAGGCCGGGCGGCATACTGCTTTTTCACATTTCCAATCATTACCTGCAACTTTACCCGGTACTGGCAAGACTGGCAGCGGAGCTCGGGCTCGACGCCTACATACAGAACAACATCATTGAAAGCGAGGTCGAGAAACGACAGGGAAAAAGCGCCTCGCAGTGGATGCTGCTGGTCGATCCAAAAACCGACACTTCGGGACTGGAACAGGGGGTTGGCCGGTGGCTACGGCTAAAACAGGCTTCTCAATACCCACTGTGGACGGATGATTTCTCCAGCATCGTTGACGTGCTGAAGCTCTAGATGCGGGGTAATTAAATCTCACCCCAGACTTCATTGGCAATTTCCACGATCATGCCGAGTTTTTGCCACTGCTGTTCCTCGGTCAGGATATTGCCTTCTTCTGTTGACGCAAAACCACACTGGGGACTCAGGCAAAATTGCCCGGTGTCAGCAAATTGAGACGCTTCTTCAATACGTTCCCTGATTAGTTCCCTGCTTTCCAGTTCGCCGGTCTTGGAGGTAACAAGTCCGAGTACCACACGCTTGTCCCCCTCGGGTAAAAACCGTAGCGGTTCAAAACCACCTGCGCGATCGGTATCGTATTCAAGGAAGTAACCATCGTAGGCGGTCTCCTCGAGTAAAGTCCTCGCCACGGGTTCGTAACCACCTTCGGAAATCCACGTAGATCGAAAATTTCCTCGACAAACATGGGTTGTCACTTTCAGGTCCGCCGGTCGATTTGAAATAGCAAAATTGATCATGTCCCGGTAGGCGGTCTGCAGTGAGGCAGGGTCAAGGCCGCGTTCCCGGGCGGATTCGCATTCCTTTTCTGAGCAAAGGTAAGCCCAGACGGTGTCATCAAACTGCAGGTAACGACAGCCTGCATCATAAAATTGCCTGACAGCTTCGGCATAGGCTTCTGCCGTATCACTATAAAACCTGTCCCAGTCCGGGTACACATCACTTGAGATGGCGTTGCGACCGCCGCGAAAGTGCAGCACTGAAGGGGCCGGTATACTTATCTTTGGGGTCACCCTGGTGTTTTCTTTCAAAAATCTGAAATGTTCCAGCATGTAGTGGTCATCGAAAGCCACGGCGCCGGTCACAGCAATGTTTTCATGCTTGGTGGTTGCCCCCTGGAAGGGAATGCTTTCACTTGTTTTAACAAGCTCCACGCCAGCCAGGCCGGCAAGAAAGTCAAAATGCCACCAGGAACGACGAAATTCTCCATCGGTAACAGCCTTCAGGCCAACTTCTTCCTGTTTCCGAATAACATCACGTATACATTCATCTTCTACTGCACGAAGCCCTTCCGCATCAAGATTGCCCTCGGAAAAACTCGCCCTGGCCTGCTTCAGCTCTGCTGGTCTCAGCAGGCTCCCCACTTCATCGGCCCGAAACGGTGCCATCGTTGTCATTTGGTTTCTCCTCGAGGTCCCGGCCAGGATGCTTGCCTCGCTGGTCAGCCTGGAATCCGGTCATTGCAGTTGTTAACTCGAAATCTTACTCGCTTTCACGGTATTATACTGCGCTTTTAACCGCACAGCAGGATTGGAAATGGCCAGTTACAGCACAAATGAGTTTCGCAGCGGACTCAAATTGATAATTGACGGCGACCCTTTTGCCATCGTGGAAAACGAATTTGTAAAACCCGGAAAAGGGCAGGCCTTTAACCGCGTGAAGCTCAGGAACCTGAAAAATGGCCGTGTCATTGAAAGAACCTACAAGTCGGGCGACAGTGTCGAAGCGGCGGATGTCATGGACGTGGAGCTACAGTTTCTCTACAGCGATGGTGATATGTGGCATTTCATGGACACCAACAGCTACGAACAGTGTGCCGCTGACGAGAAAGCCATGGGAGACAGCGCCCAGTGGTTAAAAGGCGAAGAAATGTGCGAAGTTACCCTGTGGAACGGCCAGCCCCTGAGCGTGCTTGCGCCAAATTTTGTTACCCTGCAAATCACCGAAACCGACCCTGGCGTGCGCGGCGACACCGCATCAGGGGGAACCAAGCCAGCGACGCTGGAAACCGGTGCCGTTGTCAAGGTGCCGCTGTTTGTCGAGCAGGATGAAATCATCAAGGTTGATACCCGGACTGCGGAGTACGTGAGTCGAGTAAAAGACTGATTTCGTCTTACCTGGACTTGGCCGTCAATGCCAGCTCACCATCAAGTTGCGTCAAACCTCGATGTGCTTCAGCATCGCGCACAATTGATGAAGCGAATTCGGGAGTTCATGGCGCAGCGTAATATCCTGGAAGTGGATACACCTGTTTTAAACAGCGCCGGAGTGACAGATCCCAATATTGGCAACCTCATTACTGAACCGGGCCAGCTGGATCGCGGGGCAATAATGTACCTGGGTACATCGCCGGAGTTTTACATGAAACGTTTGCTGGCAGAAGGCTGCGGACCTATTTACCAGCTTTGCAAGGTATTCAGGGATGACCCCGCAGCACGTCTTCACCAGCCCGAATTCACCATGCTGGAATGGTATCGCCCGGGTTTCGATCACATGGAGCTGATGGGTGAAATAGATGAATTGCTTTATTGCCTGGGAATTCCGGGCAGCGAGAAATATGAGTACCGTGAAACCTTCCTGTCACAGCTGCAAATTGATCCTTTTACATGCAGCATAGAAGAGCTATCCGGGTGCGCCCTGGCCAGCGGCTTTAATGATGATAGTGCCGGCAGGGACATACTGCTTGATTACCTGTTCAGCCATCGTGTCATACCTGGGCTTGGAACAGATAAGCCATTTTTTATTTATCACTATCCTGCAAGCCAGGCAGCCCTGGCAAAGATAAGCAATAGCACTCCAGCTTACGCGGAGAGGTTTGAGCTGTTCTACCGTGGGATGGAACTTGCCAATGGTTTCCACGAGCTTACCGATGCCGCTGAACAACGCGAGCGTTTTGAAAAAGAGAACCGGGAAAGAGTGTCCAGGGGCGAAGCAGAAATAACGATAGACCAGCTTTTACTCGAGGCCCTGGAGAAGGGCTTGCCCGCTTGTGCCGGTGTCGCAGTGGGGGTAGACCGCCTGCTCATGACGATGCTGGACAAGCAGCATATTAAGGATGTAATGAGCTTCCCAATTGTGCAAGAATGATATTTCTATGCTGAGACATCCAAGGGCCACGATGTGAGCGTTTATTCTATTGATAAACTGATGACGGAGGCCCGACGCCTCGCCAGGGAGTATCGCGCGGCAACCGGTAAAACCTTACCTATTTCGGCAGAGATTGCGGTTAATGATGCAATTAGCCTGCTCGGATTGAAACCCGCAGAGAACGCGACATCGGGCCATGACGCCGTGATGCATTACGGTGAGCAGGAATTAAAGGTCCAGGTAAAAGGTCGTGCCATCCTCAATAACAATCGCGGCGGCCATCGGCTTGGGAAACTGAAGCCGGAACAGGACTGGGATGCAATCATCCTGGTCATCATGGACGAGGACTACGAAAGCCGCGAGATGTACTTCGCCGATCGCGAAACCGTGATTCCTGCCAGCGCGGAGACCCACAACAAGCGCGGTAGCATCAGCCTGGCACGCTTTAAGAATATTGGCAGATTGATATGGACAGCTGAAAATGGAATTGAAGATGAAGGATATTGGAGTAACCAGGATTAACCACGAATCTGTTCGGCTGTAGCCATGCAAACATCGGCGGAATTTCTCTCGGAAAATGGGCCTCTTTCTGAGCTGGTCAGCGATTTTTCACCGCGCCGCCAGCAAATCGAGCTGGCACAGGCAATTGAGAACGCGCTACAGCAGGGCACCTCGCTGGTGTGCGAGGCTGGTACGGGAACAGGAAAAACCTACGCCTACCTTGTGCCCGCACTACTGTCCGGAAAGAAGATCATTATCTCCACCGGCACAAGACACCTCCAGGATCAGCTGTTCCTGAAAGACCTTCCCCTTGTACACCAGGCAACTGGAACCGCCGTCAATGTATCGCTGCTAAAGGGCAGGGCAAATTACCTGTGCCTGCACGCTTTGAAGCTTGCGCAAAACGAGAACAGGTACCTGAAAAAGGAGTCCCTTGCACAATTACTGGATATACAGCAGTGGAGCACTCACACCGAACATGGCGACATGGACGAACTCGGACATATCCCGGATGATGCCAGCGTTCGTTCACTGGTGACCTCTACAACGGACAACTGCCTGGGACAGGATTGCGACTTTTATAATGATTGTCACCTCATAAAAGCACGCAGGCGAGCGATTGAAGCTGACCTGCTCGTAGTCAATCATCACCTTTTTTTCGCAGACCTTGCATTGAGAGAGCATGGCTTTGGCGAACTTCTTCCTACTGCGGACGCAGTTATTTTTGACGAGGCCCATCAGCTCCCCGAACTTGCATCAACATTTTTCAGCCAGACCCTGAGTAGCAGGCAGCTTCTTGAACTGGCGTCAGATTGCAAGGCGGGTTACTTTGAAGAAGCAGCAGATATACCGGATTTTCTGACACTGCTTGAAAAATTCGAGAAAGCGGTTGCAGATATGCGCCTCGCCATGGGTGCCAATGACCTGCGCATGGATTGGAGCGAGGCATGGGAGAATGAAAACTTCAGGTCAGGATTTAACCAGCTCATGGAACGTGGACATGACCTGCATATGACGCTGGATACCTTTTCCGCGCGCGGGAAAATACTCGATAACTGCTGTAGCCGAAGCGCAGACTTTCTTAACCTCCTTGATGATTTTTCTGAGCGGGACAGTCTTGAAAACATACGTTGGCTTGAAACCAGGGGCAGGGGTTTTCTCCTGCATCGAACCCCGCTGGACATTGCCGAGGTTTTCCAGGCACGCCTGTCCGACTACGATTGCCAGTGCATCTTCACATCAGCCACCCTCTCGGTGAATGGCGACTTCCGTCACTTTTCCAACCAGCTGGGCCTGGCAAATGTCGATTGCCAAAGCTGGGATAGCCCCTTTGATTTCAAAACACAGGCCCTGCTTTACCTGCCACGGGACCTGCCGGATCCGAGACAGCAGGGATACACCGAACTCGTTGCAGAGAAAGTCCTGCCGGTGCTCGAATTAACACGCGGTCGGGCGTTTTTTCTTTTCACCAGCCATCGTGCCCTGAAGATTGCCGCCAGGTTCCTGCAGGACAGGATGGAGTTTCCCCTGCTGGTCCAGGGTGACGCACCACGCACAGAACTACTGGAAAAGTTCAGGCAGACACCTCATTCCGTGTTGCTGGGTACCAGTAGCTTCTGGGAAGGAGTGGATGTCAGGGGGCAAGCCCTGTCCTGCGTCATCATCGACAAGCTTCCCTTCGCGGCCCCCGGCGATCCCGTTTACAAGGCGCGTATGAAGCTCATCGAAGAGCAGGGCAGGAACCCCTTTATTGAACACCAGGTGCCTGAGGCGGTCATTACCCTGAAGCAGGGCGTTGGCCGACTCATACGTGACAGGGATGACTATGGCCTGTTGATGATCTGCGATCCGAGACTACGCACAAAGGGATATGGCAAGACTTTTCTACGGAGCCTGCCCGGCATGCAGCAGGGCCAGGCGGTTGAAGACGTCAGGGATTTTTTTGAACAATTTGAGTGACCAGGCTTCATGTAGCCATGGTCGTGGCCCGCGGGTAATTCACGCTACTGCTTTGTTGCGATATGAACTACCTGGTTGTTGTCAGAGACTGACGGATTTTCATTGAGATACTGCAACTTCGCATTGGCAAGTGCTATCGACTCACCGTTGTCCATCAGGCGTGTCCTCACCGAAAGGGAAATGCTGTCCTTGTTCTTTAAACGACACTTCGTGATACGCTGTCCGTTAACAAAAGTACCGTTGCGACTACCCATGTCGACAACGTAAGACTGCCCCTGGACTGTTACGATTTTGCAATGATGACCGCTGATAAAGCGGTTATTGATGACAATGTCATTGTCTTCAAATCGCCCCACGGTGATCGTTTCCTGGTCCAGCATGATTTCCTGTTTTTCGTCCGAGCCGCTGGTCTGCAACACAACCCTGGGTGGCTGATGATCAAGGTCAAAAACTTCCTTGGGGTGTTCCGGCCTGAGCGCTCGCTCGGTGTAGGGTTTCCACTGCAACTCGAGGATGACTTCCTCGATCATCTTCTGCGTGATCCTGCTTTTCCCCTCGACAAAAGCCGAGAGCATAGCGGTATCGCAAAGTATATTAACCAGCCTGGGAATGCCGCCGGTATACAGGTGCACCAGTGACATGGTTCCCCTTGCAAATAGCTTTTCCTTAGCATCGTAGCCGGCCGTTTCCAGCCTGTGCTCTATGTACTCGGCAGTTTCCGCCTCGGTCAGGGCGCTCAGGTGAAAACGAAAGCGAATACGCTGGTTCAGCTGCTCCATGCCGGGCGCATCGATCATGTCTTTTAACTCAGGTTGCCCCACAAGGATCAAATTAAGAACTTTTCCCTTGTCCGTTTCAAGACCAGTCATCAGCCTGACTTCTTCAAGAACTCTCGATGACAGGTTCTGCGCCTCGTCGATTATCAGCACCACCTGGGTCCCTTCATCACTCTTTTGCTTGAGAAACTTGTTAAGCATGGCCAATAGCTCGACCTTGCTCGCCGCCTTGAAGGGCTCCAGTCCGAATTCGACCAGGATTGACTGGTAAAACTCCAGCTCGTCAAGCTGGGTCTGGTGAATCTTGGCCACGAGCACATTTTCGTCCATGTGCGAGAGCAGGTCATGGATGAGGGTGGTTTTGCCGGAACCGATTTCACCGGTGATGACAACAAAGCTGTCGCGGTTCCAGATGGTGTATTCCATGTAGGCCTTGGCACGACGATGCACCTTGCTCAGGTAGAGGAAATTATGATCCGGCGTCAGCTGGAATGGCTGCTCCCTGAGCCCGAAAAATTCGTGGTAAAGCGTGGCTAACTTCTTCATATACAGTAACTGTCATCGTCCTTATAGAGCTCGCACTAGTGTAAGCCAGCCAGGCGCCAAGCTCAAGGATTAATGAATGTTTAATATGTTATTTATCAGTAATTTAATGTTAAAACATCGATTAAGTTCTAGTTGGAGAGCCCGCCATTAACAACAGGCTTACTGGCTATCACGCTGATTTTTCGAACTAAATGACACCAAGTGGGCGTTTACAGCTGCTGAAGTTCGCTTTCTTAATCAATAATTTAAATTAAATAAATTAATTATATTACTGTATTTATTGATTTTTTTATTCTTTCATAACAGAACCAAGAAC
>CAZXDV010000150.1:0-7680 GCA_964639535.1 uncultured Enterobacteriaceae bacterium
GGTGAAACTATCTGATAAGCCCGATGAGATGCTGAGGCTGTCCCCAAAGGGCACGGTGCCCGTGTTACAGCTGCCCGATGGGAAGGTGCTTGATGAGAGTCTCGAGGTTATGTACTGGGCACTGCAGCAGAACGATCCAGGGAACTGGCTGAGGCTTGATCCTGACAGTGCTAACACACTGATTCAAAAAAACGACGGTGAATTCAAATTAAACCTGGACAGGTACAAGTACCACGTACGCTATCCCGAGAATTCACAATTGTTTTATCGCCAGGCGGCGGAGGAATTCCTGCAGTTAATCGAAGAAGCACTGGTTTCGCATAACAGCAAGGGCCTGCTGCAGGATAAGATCACCCTGGCGGATATAGCTATATTCCCATTTATCAGGCAGTTTTCCCGGGTGGATTATGACTGGTTCAGGAGCAGTGACTACCATTTGACGCTTGCCTGGCTCGATAAAATTGAGGGTTCGACGCTGTTTAAAAAAGTTATGTTCAAGTACGAGCCCTGGCAGGCAGGGCGTGGCAACAGTTATACTTTTCCCGAGTAAGTGCCGGCGAATTTCATTTTGTCTTCTTCAATTTTTTCCACGAGAAAGTCAAAAACTATTTTTATACGCGCACTTTTAAACAGGTCGACGTGGGTCACCACCCAGGCATCAAAGGCATAATCAAATGTCGAGGGCATTATTCGCTCCAGGTTATCCCGGGTGTCGGCAAAGAAACAGCCAATGGCACCAATCCCCGCATCCTGCTGCAGGGCATTCACTATGCCGGAGTTACTGGTGTAGCGCTGCAGTACGTTTTTCTCACCGAAAAGCTTTTCAAGTTTTTTCAATGCGGGAATATTAAAAATGGTTTCGTCATAGCTGACAAATCGATGCCGGGACAGCTCTCTCATGCTTTCAGGGCGGCCATAGCTGGCCAGGTATGCCTGTGAGGCATACAGACCATAATGAAATTGTGCCGCCTTGCGCACGACCAGGTCCAACTGCTGGGGGCGCGCAAAACGGACGGCGATGTCGGCCTCGCGCTTGAACAGATCAAGGGTTCGATTTTCCACCACGACTTCAATACGCAGACCCGGGAAGCGCTGATGAAACTCGGGTAATTTTGTAGGTAACCAGCTGTTTCCCATTTGATCAGTCATGGTAATCCTGACGACACCATCCAGGCTCTGGTCTGCGCCTCCGGCGATACGTTCAATAGCGCGGGCGTTTTCGGACATGTTACGGGCATAGTCGAGTATCTTTTCGCCAACCGGCGTGGGGACGAGACCTCGAGAGCTACGCTTGAACAGCAGTGTTTTTAGCTCGGACTCGAGCTGTTCGATGCGCCTGCCCACGCTGGGCTGGCTACTGCCCAACTGGCGCGCGGCACCACTCAGGCTCCCGGTGTCCGCCACAGCGACGACGTCCCGCAGCGCATTCCATTCAATATTCATAAATGAATAAGTAGTATAAATAAAATGGTCTAGTCAATTCAAAAATATATACCATAATTACACCCCGAATCCTTAAACAACGCAAGTGGAGCAGCAGAAAATGAAGAAATATGACTGGAAAGCAGTTGGCCTATTATTAATGTTGACTATAACATTACCCATGCAAGTAGCTGTAGGTAAAGAAAATATTGAAGCAGGAGTGAACTGGATCATTCTCGGAGAATCACCCCTGCTGGATCGCAGCAGCAAGTACCTGCACAAGGGCCAGGTAAAGAGGGGGCTGCGCTACGCGCGCAAGGCCCTGCAGCGACAACTTTCGCCCGAGGGGCTGAAAATAGCCCATCACAATCTTTGCCTGGGTTACCTGTCCCTGGGTGAGGAGCAGAATGCAGTCAGCCACTGTGATGATGCCCAGCTCAACATGCCCAGTGGCCATTATCTCAAGAAAGTCAGTGAAGGCCTTTACCGCGTGACTTCCTTTCGTTCTGACAGCATAGAACTGCCGGCACTGGAGAGTGTCGTGGCACGCAACCTGGAGATACATGGCATTACCGCGGACAAGCACCGGGTGGTTCGCCTGATGTTGGAGAATTAATTCCAATCCGGGCACTTTTCGAGTATGAATATGCGGGGTGAGTTCAGCAACTCACCCTTTTTTTTGCCCGGCAAAAGTGGAGGAACTTTATGAACATACCCGCTGGCTTTCATACCCTTAACCCCTACATGTTTATAGATAACGCGGATGATTACCTGGTATTTCTAAAACAGGGGCTTGGTGCCGATGAAATGCACTGCAGCAGGCGGGAGGATGGCAAAATAGCAAATGCCCAGCTGCGAATCGGAAACAGTATGATCATGCTTAGCGAATCTACCGCAGATTTCCCATCTATGTGCAGCGCGTATTACCTGTTCGTGGAAGATGCCCGCGCCAGCATGGAACAGGCGCAGCAAAGCGGCGCAGAAGTTATAATGGAAGTGGCCGACATGCCTTATGGCGACAGGCAGGGAGGGGTAAGGGATAGTGCCGGGAATATCTGGTGGATTTCCCAGCGCCTGTCAAATGAACCCTATGACACTTGAGTCGAACCCGGGACGTGAGAAAACTGGAAAAACCCATGAGTGGAAAAGAAATAGAAGAGCATTATCGGCAGGGCGGCGGGCTACTACAGAAAATAGAATCAGCCCTGGCACTGGCAGGCAAAAATACTGAACGACTTGATTTGAAGGACATAGCTGCGGTCGATGAATTTCACACCGGGGGCCGTGAAGCCACTATAAATCTTGTAGCGAGCCTGGATGTTAAACCGGCACAGCACATTCTTGATATAGGCTGTGGCATTGGGGGTACTGCGCGATACCTTGCGGGTCAATTTTCCTGCGAGGTGACGGGGGTCGACCTGACCGCAGAGTTCGTGGAGACTGGTAACAGGCTGTGTGAGAAAACGGGATTATCCGGAAATATCAGGCTTATCCAGGCCAGCGCGCTTGATACTGGCCTGCCGGCAGCCTCTTTTGACGGCGCCTGCATGCTACATGTAGGAATGAATATCGAGGACAAGCAGGCGCTATTTGAGGAGGCATTCCGGCTACTGAAGCCCTCAGCCAAAATTGCTGTTTACGACGTGATGCGCTGCAAGGACGATGGACTGGATTACCCGGTTCCATGGGCTGCGAGCGAAGCAACCAGCTTTCCTGCTAAACCAGCAGAATACCGGAGCGCCCTCGAGCTCGCGGGATTTACAATATTGCACGAGATTGATCGCACGGAGTTTGCCCTGGCTTTCATGGAGCGATTAAAAAAACACCAGGAAAGTGCCGGGAAGAAGCCGGCCGGGCCCGGGTTGCAGCTGCTGATGGGGGATAATGCGGCCTTAAAAGTCAAAAACATGGTGGGAATGATGCACCGGGGTATCCTGGCCCCGGTGGAAATGCTTGCCCGGAAAAACAGCTGAAGCCTGCCGGGCAGGCTATTTTTCAAGTTTCCTGTATTTCATGCGATGTGGTTGCGCGTCGCTTCCCTTTCGGCGCAGCAGGTCCTCGTGATAATCATTAAAATTTCCTTCCAGGAATACCACTTCACTTTCGCCCTCAAAGGCCAGGATATGTGTCGCGATGCGATCCAGGAACCAGCGATCGTGGGAAATAATCATGGCGCAGCCCGGAAAAGCAAGCAGTGCCTCTTCCAGTGCACGAAGTGTTTCCACGTCAAGATCATTTGAAGGCTCGTCCAGTAACAGCACATTGGCTCCCTGCTTGAGCGTGTTAGCCAGGTGCAGGCGACCGCGCTCACCACCCGAAAGGTCGCCAACTCTTTTTTGCTGGTCGGTCCCCTTAAAATTAAAACGTCCGACATACGCCCGTGAGCTGATTTCGTAGTTACCAATCATCAGGTTGTCCAGTCCATCGGAGATAGCTTCCCACACAGATTTATCGTCATCCAGTGACTCTCTCGTTTGTTCAACAAATCCTATATCTGCAGTTTCGCCGATGCGTATTTCTCCCTGGTCGGGTTGCTCAATCCCGGCGATCATGCGAAACAGGGTTGATTTACCGGCCCCGTTACCACCGATAACACCCACAACGGCTCCCTGCGGGACCTGGAATGAAAGATTTTCAAAGAGCGTCTTTCCCTCAAAGCTCTTAGCCACATCATTGAATTCAATAACAAGCTCACCCAGTCGCTGGCCCGGTGGAATGTAGATCTCGTTTGTTTCACTTCGCTGTTGAAATTCTTTCGAGTTCATTTCCTCGAAGCGAGCAAGACGTGCCTTGTTTTTAGCGTGACGCCCCTTGGGGTTGGTTCGAGTCCATTCCAGTTCCTGCTTGATAGCTTTCTGACGGGCAGATTCAGCTTTTTCCTCGTGAGCGAGCCGTTGCTCCTTGTTTTCCAGCCACTGTGAATAATTTCCTTCAAAGGGAATACCTTCACCGCGATCCAGTTCAAGGATCCACCCGGCAACGTTATCCAGGAAATAGCGATCGTGAGTTACCGCTACAACAGTGCCGGGAAAATCAGCCAGGAATCTCTCCAGCCAGAACACCGACTCGGCATCAAGATGGTTTGTCGGTTCGTCCAGCAACAGCATGTCGGGACGGGATAACAACAAGCGACACAGGGCAACACGTCGTTTCTCCCCTCCGGATAGATGCTCAACATTCGCGTCCCAGGGAGGAAGTCGAAGCGCATCAGCCGCTCTCTCCAGGGTATTTTCAAGGTTGTCTGCATCCCAGGCCTGGATGACACCTTCGAGCTGTTCCTGCCTTTTGCCAAGCGCGTCGTAGTCCGCATCCTCCTCGGCATATGCGGCATACACCGTTTCGAGCTCTGCCAGCGCATCCAGGGGCTCACGTAAACCGTCCTCTACGTTGCCACGGACATCTTTTTCCGGGTCAAGAGCAGGTTCCTGCGGCAGGTAACCCACCTTGATATCGGGCATGGGGCGCGCTTCTCCGAGAATATCGGTATCAATACCCGCCATGATTTTTAACAAGGTCGATTTGCCGGCACCGTTCAGTCCGAGCACACCAATCTTTGCTCCGGGGAAGAATGACAGGTAAATGTCTTTCAGGATTTGCCGCTTGGGAGGAACGATTTTCCCAACGCCGTTCATGGTAAAAACGTATTGCGCCATTAACTTGCTCTTTCGTTTAATAGTAAAAAAGGAGCGTTATTCTATACGAAAAATGTGCCAAAGAGCACGGAGACTTGCCGCAGGTTTATCTGGCTTGCATAGCTGGCTGTGAAGATGTTAGAAGGTATTAGTTTAAAACGTATTTCTCGGGGCAAAGCCAATCGAAACCAGGGCAGAAAAACGCAGGCAAAGGATTACAACAGAGCCGATAGGACCTTTGCTGACCCGGC
Source organism: uncultured Enterobacteriaceae bacterium (assembly GCA_964639535.1). Lineage (GTDB taxonomy): Bacteria > Pseudomonadota > Gammaproteobacteria > Eutrophobiales > Eutrophobiaceae > WLWS01. Next base: position 5,306 of record CAZXDV010000150.1, read on the forward strand.
TCACTATCCCCATGATACTCGCCATCGTATCAATGATGTTACTTGGTCTCGTTGATACCTTCTTCATTAGTTTACTTGGCACAAAAGAGCTGGCAGCCGCAAGTTTTGTTATGCCCGTATACATGTTCCTGGTAAATGTAGCGCTGGGCATGGGCATGGGTGTAAGTTCGCTGACGTCACGGCTTATTGGTGAGCAAAAACACACCGCGTGTGCGCGCTTTGTCACAGACTCGCAGATCCTTTCGCTACTGGTGATAGTTTGTACGGCGACAGTGCTGTCTTTACTGCTTGACCCACTGTTCGAGGGGCTTGGTGCAACCGAGGAGGTGATGCCGCATATCAGGGGTTATATGAGTATCCTGTTACCGGGTATTCCACTGGTTGTCCTGACCTTTATTACAAATAGCACCTTTCGGGCTATTGGCCACATCAAGGCGTCCGCCATTCTTTCCACGTTGATGTCATTATTGAACCTGCTACTTGATCCCCTGTTTATTTTCGGTGCAGGCCCGATTGAAGGAATGGGAATGCCGGGGGCTGCTCTCGCGACGGTAGTTGCCGCATCAATAAGCTGGCTTGCCTGTTTTTACATCCTGGCATTTCACGAGAAACTGGTAGATTTTCGTGTTCCAAAACTATCGGCGCTCATGGAAAACTGGAAAAACCTGATGGAGATAGCGATACCGGCGATTGGTGCGAACATTATGACCCCGGTAGCGGCGGGCATAGTGACTGCGATGATTGCACGCTATGGTGCCGAGGCTGTAGCCGGCTTTGGTGTGGGTGCACGTATCGAAGCCATGAGCCTCCTGATCACCTACGCCCTGTCTTCCACGCTGCCAATGTTTATAGGGCAAAACATCGGCGCAGGGCGGAACGACAGGGCATACGCCGCCCTGATGATGTGTCTTCGTTTTGTCCTGGTGTTCCAGGTTGCAGTATATCTTTGCCTGCTCCTTTTTATTCCCCTGATAACAAGCACCTTTTCCAGCAATCCGCTGGTTATCCGTGTTATTGAAAACTATCTCTGGTTCGTGCCGGTAAGCTACAGCGCGCACGCGGTTGTCATACTTGTGATGGTGTCGCTAAACGTGATGAAGCGTCCGCGTATAGCACTGCAGCTTACATTTCTGAGACTCATGCTGCTCTATGTTCCGCTGGCCTATGTGGGCTCGGTTTTGTGGGATACCAGGGGGCTATTTATAGGGGCGGCATTGGGAAATTTTATCGCCGGTTATATTGCGTACAGGAAAGTAGCCCGGGTATGCGAGGAAATCGGCCTGGGGCCCGGTCAAACCCGGCTGGAACCTGCAGCCTGAAATAAGGCTGCCTGTTTACCTTAACTGGCTGTCCTTGCTGCCACGCCTGTTAAAGGCGGTGTCTATTTCTGCCTGTTCTTCGAGTTCACTCTGGCACTGGATACAAAATCGAACACCCGGGATAGCTTTTCGGCGAGCTTCAGGAATGATGGCATCGCATTCTTCACAGTTTTCACGACTTTCGCCTCCGCCAAGTTGCTTACGAGCCAACTCAACAGCTTCCTCTATACTTGCTTCAATTTGTTCATTTACCGCACCTTCACGGGCCCATCCACCAGCCATAGTCTTCTCCAGTTTGTCAGTGCATCCCTGCAAAAGTGCTGAAAAATAATATCTTTAAAGCAAAAAAAGCAATCCAGCGCCAAATATAAAAAATGTCAGCAGGAACACCATGAAAGTATAGCCCATGATTTGCCTCAGGTGCAGGCCGGCAATGGCGAGGATAGGAATAGTCCAGAAGGGTTGTATCATGTTTGTCCACTGGTCGCCGTAAGCAACCGCGAGGACAATGAGTCTTGACTCAACCCCGAGGTTTGCTGCGGCTTCAAGAAATACAGGCCCCTGGATCACCCATTGGCCACCACCCGATGGTACGAACATGTTTATAAGACCGCCGGAAAGAAAGGCAAAAAACGGCAGTGTCTGGGCGGTGGATATTTCAGTAAAAAAGCTGGAGATTACACTAACCAGGCCGCTGCCTTTCATAATGCCCAGTATCCCTGCGTAGAAAGGGTACTGCAGCAGGATTAATGCTACCGGCCCACTGCCATTGACCAGCAACTTGAGATAATGAACCGGCGAATTGGCGAGTAGCAATCCGAGGCCAAGGAAGGACCAGATGACGATATTCAGGTTTAGTCCAAATCCATGTCTTGAAAACCAGGTTGCAAGGTAAAGCAGCAATAGCAGGCCAACGCTAATGTTAATAGCACGCATGCCGTCGAGTTTTTCGGCCAGGGACATCGGTTTAGCCTGTGCCGGGTTTTCCTCGGCGCTGGTGTCTTTGTGCTCCCGTAGTATTTCCAGGTCCACTTCAATGACTTCCTCATCCCGGGG
>CAZXDV010000151.1:0-7654 GCA_964639535.1 uncultured Enterobacteriaceae bacterium
GACAGTAAACAAGGAAAGGTACACCAACATTCTCATGGGTACCGTGCAGGGTGCGATCGCCAATGGTGTCCTGGACTCGGTGCGTAACGGTGACATTCCAAAAGAAAAAGCCAACGACCTGGGAATCATTGTGTCGGTGTGGCTCAACCCCATGGTTGCAGATGCCGACGACCTTGATCACAAGATTCTCTTTGATATTCATCGTAAAGCCACCGCCAGTGCTATTCACAAGGCGATGAACCATGAGCCGAACATTGACTGGTTACTGGAAAACCAGGAATCCATCACCCACAAGTATTACCAGATGGGACTGGACGGAAAGATCTAGTCACCGTTCTTGATGACATATCTCGATAAGCCGGCAGGCGGGCGTTTGACAGGCAGGCGCCCACTTGCCCTTGTACTCCTCCTGTTAATCAGTGCTGCAGTCCAGGGCTATTACGAGCCACGCCCGGTTATTCGCATGTCTGACGTGCTGACCTCGCAACAGGCCCAGTCCCTGTATCATCGTGTTGAGGATATAGAGCTCAGCGGTAAGTTTTATGATTTCCGGGTTCACAGTGACATGGGCACTTATAACATCAGTTCGATGGCCATGTTCAGGAAACGCGTCGAGGAAATATCCACCTTGTCCCAGGCAATGAACCAGGTTCGTGATGATGATCGAGGTTTATCAAGTGAACTCCAGGGACAATTCAGTATTCGAGCGGATTCTGCCATTGATATTATCAGCAGGCCGGTAGAGTCAGCGGCAGACCTCGCGGGACAGTTTGCAGACAACCTGGAAGAAACCCTGACCGGGCAGAGCAGGCGCACCACGTCGGGCACGGCAAGCTACCTGGTGCAGGAGTCCAGCGATCCGGTAGCAGCAATGCATAAAAGAAACATTGCCAGCCAGTGGGGCCTTGATGTGTACTCGAGTAACCTGAACGTGCAGCAATTTCTTAACAGCATAACCCGCGCACGAAGTGGTGGAAAAATCTCGGCCGGTACACCAACCCTGCGCAGCCAGATAAGGAGACCTCCCAAGGCTGCTGATGTGCAGGTAGAGTCCACTACGGCTTACCTGTTAAAGAGCAAGGGTGTCCGGGAACTGCAGCAGGTGAATCGGCAGCTTCTGGAGTCCATGAACGTTAACGAGCCCACGATCGATCGCTTTTTGAATCAATCGGTATTTTCGCCGAGACACCAGACAAGGATTTGCCATTACCTTGACGCAATCAAGGGGCTAAAAAACCGAGGTGCCTTTGTCGAGGCCGCGCTTGCAGCCGAGGATGAAGTCATGGCCCTTGCTTTTGATGAGAGTGCCATGATGCTCAAACACTACCATGAAGAAATCGGTGGCCTGAACAAGCTTAATGCCGGGGACGAAGTGCTGGAGGCGGTAGGCAATGATCGCCGTATCGCTTATTTTGTGCCAGTCGACATGATTTACTGGTCGGAGGAAACTGAAGCGCTTTTTGATTCCCTGCAAAAACGCGCGATGCAATCCGGTTTTTCTTCCTGGGAACTGGTCACCGCTGGCAGGTTAACCCCTGAGGCACGTAAACAACTGCAGCAGAGAAAGTTTGTCGTCAGGGAAACTTTCGTCGATCGCTAGTTTCCGGGAGCGGCCCGCTTTCATGGGCAAAACTGGTGCAGATGGCGACAGGTGTCAGAACACTGGCAAGGATGTAGCGCTCATTTCTTTTACAGTGCTTAGTGAAGTTACCCCAATAAACCTCTGAAACCCTTTAAATAAGGCGATTTCTCACTCCTGTAACATCTGGCTGGCATACTAGTTGCTGCTATATTTAGCAGAGTATGAGTGCAAATACATTTGAACTGGAGCCTTAACATGACGCCGACTAATGTATTACCGTTTCCCGATATTCAACATGCCCGTTACTGCGGTGAGTGCCCTCATTGTGGAAAGAATGATGGATATGTGAATCTCGGGCTCGAGCACTGGTTCATTTGTCGAGAACACAAGACCAAGTGGCTGGGCGGGGCCAACCTGTTTGATGGCTGGATGAATCAAACGGTGGCTCAAACGCAAAGTGCGGAGGCATTATTGCGGGAGTACCGCGAGGTATCGCCGTTTCACAGGCCTGCGGACAAGGTCTCGACAGGTGTGCTGAAGTGTTCCTGAAAAGCTAGCTTGTACAGTGAACGAGCGTTCCGGTGAACGCTCGTTACACCGGCACCGGTGAAGCAGCGGTTCAACTCAGAATCGGTAGCCGATTCCTGCCCCGATGACAAAGGGGGTGATATTCGTGTCCACCCTTAGATTTGTTCCCGCAAGTGGTCCGCCGTTCAGGAACAGGCTTGCCTCGGTATCGATGTCAATATACTTGAGGTCAATATTGAAGTACCAGTTGTCGCGCCAGTCGATGTCCACACCAGCCTGTACAGCCCAGGTCCATCCGTTTCGAGTATTAACATGAACCGGGCCACCGACTGCCTGTTCAAGGCGACTCGTTGCATCATCCCACAGGAAGGCGGTGTAGTTAACGCCTACACCGGCATAGGGGCGGATTTTACTCTCCGGTGCAAAGTGGTATTGCAGGGTGACAGTTGGCGGCAGAACCCAGGTGTCAAAAATCTTGAAACCGTCTGTCAGCTCCGAGCCAGCACCGGGTACCAGCGCACCAACAAGGGTAGACAGGCCATCATCCTTTAGCTTGACACTGTGGTTGGCGATGCCGGCTATCGCCTCTACGCCGAGATGGTCTGTGAGCATGTAGGTTATGTCCAGTTCAGGAACAATGGCCGTATCCACGTTCACTCTTGATGACTCACCGCCGTTGAGACTTTGAACAGTGCCAAGGCCAGCAACCCGAACCTGGTCACTATCGTCATCAGGGGTAATTGCGATACCGCGTAGCCTGACGAGAATGTCACCTTTTTCTGCCATCACCGAGGGGATAAAGATATTAATTAGAAGAAAAGCCAGAACAAGTTTTTTCATTTTGATGCTCCTTACAAGCAATAGATGAGTTCAGAATTTAGTTAGCCAGCTTATGCCGCCACGTAAGCGTCGCCGCCTGAAGATTCGGCGAGGTAATCCAGTAGTGCTTCATTGCTACAATGACCCGGCACGGCTTGTTGAGATTTCCTCAGCAGGACCAGGCAATCCTCTGTCCTGGGGCATGATTCACACTGGCGAACTGCATTCTCGATGGTGGCCACGGGCGCCAGGTGCAGCCATTGCTCCAGCGAAACGCCCTTTTGTTGAAGCATCCTGAAAAGTGGTATTAATCGAATACGCTGGCCAAACTGTCGGCGCAGTTCGCTGGCCCGGCGGTAGTTGCCGTGGATAGCGGTAAACAGGCTGATACCGGTGAACACCAGCAGGATCAAAAGCATTGCCAGGAAAGTCATTGACAGGTAATTCATTATTTATTCCGTATTTTTGTAAAATTTCTGCCTGTATTATCCGTGATGCTGCAGTGCACGATTTGATTTGGATCAAAAGCTGTGCGCATTACCGGGGGTATAGCCCCGGACGCTGGATTCCGGGGTGACTGGGGGCTTTCAATTACAAACAGGATGAAGCCGTGTCGGCTTCCTTGTAAACTCCATGCCGGGTACACCGGGGAAATAAAATTGGGGGAGAAACAGAAGCTGGCGCTGGCCTTGTTGCTTTTTGTATGCGTGCTTTTTGCCGCATTCCTGGTCACCTTTGCATTTTTTCCCTCGCTTTACCACGTGCCGCTTTTTGATACCCGGGTGACACTGGGAATACCACTGGCTTTCCTTTTCGTGACGACAGTATTCGCGCTCATGGTCTTTTACGTCCGCAAACAATAAAAAAAGAAAAGCAATGCCATGGAATTGAATGTAACAGCGGTGACACTGTTTGTTGTCTTTGTCGGCTTTACACTTTTCATTACCTGGCGCGCTGCCAGGTACTCAAAATCGGCTTCCGACTTCTATGCCGCGGGTAGTCGAATCAGCGGCCTGGTAAACGGTGTGGCCATCTCCGGCGACTTCATGTCAGCCGCCACATTTCTCGGCATCGTTGGCCTTATTTATACCTCGGGCTTTGACGGCTTAATTTATATTCTCAGTCCTATGGTTGGCCTCGCCATAGTCATGTTTTCCATGGCCGGACCGTTTCGTAACCTCGGAAAATTTACCCTCTCGGACGTAGTTGCTTTCAGGCTTGAAGAATTACCCATACGTACATTTTGCGCTATTTGCTCCCTGGTGATCGTTGTGCTTTACCTTATCGCGCAGTTTGTCGGGGCGGGAAAGCTGGTACAGCTCCTGTTTGGCGTGGATTACAGTACGGCCGTTATAGCGGCGGGTGTACTTACCATGACCTATGTCGCCGTGGGTGGCATGCTGGCGACTACCTGGATACAGGTGACCAAGGCCGTCATGATGATCAGCGCCATTACATTTATGTCAATCATGATCATGTCCAGCTTCGGCTTTAGCTTCATCGAGCTTTACGACGGTGTGGCAATGACTCACCGGCTCGGTGCCAGCGTACTGGGCCCCGGCGCGTACCTGAAAGATCCTTTCTCTATCTTTTCGCTGGCCATGGCCCTGACACTGGGTTTTGCCGGTTTACCCCACGTGTTGATGCGGCTGTTTACCGTGCCAGATGCACGGCAGGCCAACATTTCCGTGATTTATGCCACTGCCTGTATTGGTTCCGCCTTTGCCATGGTGTTTTTTGTTATCGGCTTTGGTGCAATTGTGCTGCTACCCCAGTACCCGGAATTTTACGACGCCTCGGGTAAGTTACTGGGTGGCAATAACATGGTTTCCATCCATTTGTCCCGGGTCATCGGTGGTGACGTGTTTTTCGGCGTTATCTCCGTTGTTGCCTTTGCCACCATACTTGCGGTGGTCGCTGGCCTGATCCTCGCAGGTGCGTCGGCGGTTTCCCACGATCTTTATGCCAATGGCCTGTTCAAGGGGAAAGTTTCAGAAAGCGCCGAGGTAAGAATTACCCGCATTGCAACAGTGGTGCTGGGTATTAGCGGCATCATGCTGGCGCTGGCATTTGAAGATCAGAACATCGCCTACATGATTTCCATGGTTTTGTGCGTGTCGGGCAGTACCAATTTCCCCATCCTGATTCTTTCGCTTTACTGGCGTGGGCTGACAACACGTGGCGCCATACTGGGGGGTCTCGCTGGCCTTTCCTTGTCAGTGGGCCTGATCATCGTTGGTCCAACAATCTGGGTGGAAATCCTGGGCAACGGAAACGCCCTGTTTCCCTACAAGTACCCGGCACTGGTGTCGGTGCCGGCCGCATTTATCGGCATGTGGCTATTCTCAATCCTCGACGGCAGCGACAGGGCAAGGAAGGAAAAGGACAAGTTCGACCAGCAATTTTCAATTGCCTTTGAACAAGCTGGCAAGTAAAGGCATTCACAGGAACACGGTTCAGCATGAAGAGAGACATTAAAACCCTGATAAACGACAGCCCGATGTCGTCTTTCCAGTTCCTGGCTGTGAGCATCTGCGTGATGATAAACATGCTGGATGGTTTTGACGTGCTGGTCATGGCATTTACCGCGACAAGTATTTCCAATGAATGGTCCATTGATAACAAGTCACTGGGGTTCCTGTTCAGTGCCGGCTTTATTGGTATGGCAGTGGGTGCCGCCTTGTTGAGTCGCTTCGCAGATATCTATGGGCGCCGGAAAATAATCGTCCTGTGCCTGGTCGTTGTCACCATAGGTATGCTCGCAGCCGGCATGAGCCAGGGCTATTACATGTTGGCAGCAGCCCGCTTATTTACCGGGCTGGGTATCGGGTGTGCCTTGGCCAGCCTCAACTGTATTACCGCGGAATATAGTTCCGACAAGTTTCGTGGTTTAAATATCAGTATATTGCAACTGGGTTATCCAGTCGGTGGTGCGATCGGAGGAGCGGTAATAGGAGCACTGATCCCGGAACTGGGGTGGAGGCCCATGTTTATACTTGGCGCCATCTTGTCGTTGCTAATGATACCGGTCGTTATCTGGCGTTTGCCGGAGTCCATGGACTACCTGGTAGCTCGCAGACCGGATAACGCGCTGGAAAAAATTAACAGCTTACTTGGAAAAATGGGTCATGAACCCATTGCGCAGCTACCTGAACCAGAGCCAGGCAGTGCGGCATTACAACCTGGAGTGCGTGTACTGTGGAAATCAGAATACAGGCGGGCCACGCTGCTTTTATGGATAGGTTTTTTCATGGTGATGTCGGGGGTCTACTTTGTATTGAGCTGGACACCAAAATTGCTGACACTGGCAGGATTGAGCGAAACCGAGGGTATTTCCGGTGGATTAATCCTCCAGGTTGGAGGCATTCTTGGCCAGGTAATTTTTGGATTACTTTGCTTTAAAATACTGAGCAAGTGGCTGTCCGTGTTTTTCATGTTTTTCTCGGCTTTTTTCATGTGCCTGTTTGCCTGGTTTGCCAGTGACCTGGCAATGGCTATTTACCTCGGCGCCTTTGTCGGTTTCTTTCTTTTTGGCTCTATAAATGGCCTGTATGTGCTTAGCCCGGCACTGTACCCTGCAGAAATTCGTACCACCGGTATAGGGTGGGGTATTGGCGTAGGCCGCATCGGCGCCATCATTGCGCCTTTTGTGACCGGTGCATTACTTGACCTGGGCTGGGAAAGTTCAAGGCTGTATATTGTTTTTGCCGTGCCTTTATTACTGGCCATGTCGGCGGTGCTCTATTTCAGCAGGAAGTGAGGCTTTTTGACGCGCAGGAGCATTTCCTGATGTGGCAACTTTATGCAAATAAAAAGGAATATTTGCAGGATTAGCCAGTCTAACTCGAAAATCTCCATAAAATATCGCAAGATATTCTTCAGTCTCAAATCAAGAAGTGCACCAGTGAAGAAATCCGCAGTCACTGTCGGAACATTACTTGCTATTACCCTTTTGGGAGGATGCAGCAGCTCGGCGATCACACCCGGTGTGAGAGAAAGTCATGCCCCGGGTAACTGGGCCAATGAGACTGCCGTGGAAAAAGTCAGCGAGGCCTGGTTAAAGGATTTTGGCAATACTGCCCTTGAAAATATGGTTGCCACCGCCATGGAGAATAATTTTCGTCTCGCGCAACAGGAGCAACGAATAGAACAGGCGCGTCAATCAGTCATTGTTAGTGGTGCCAGCCGTTATCCCGAGTTTAATTTGACATCGCTTGCATCGCGACAGAGGCAGGTATTTGCGGAGCGACTGATTGGGCCAAATAACAATTTCCAGATAAGTGGTGAACTGAGTTTTGAGCTTGATCTCTGGGGAAGGTTGGCCGACACACAGAGACAGGCGACTCTCACCCTGGCGGCAGAACAAGCAGGTTACAGGCAGGCAAGAAATTCACTTGCTGCTGATATTTCCAGGGCGTGGTTTAATGTCATTAGCGCGGCGCAATCGTTGAGCTTGTTCCAGGAGCGGCTTGAAAACCTGAACGTTGACATGGATATCATCGAAAGAGCCTATCGACAGGGATTAAACTCGGCACTGGATGTCTACCTGACCCGTACGACGGTTGAACAGGAACGTTCCCGCATAGCCCAGCAGCAACAAACATTGCTTGAAAACAGGACGGCGTTGCAGGTGCTGATGGCTGAATATCCGGATGGTGCGATTGAAACCGGCGATAATCTTCCCATGCTAACAGAACCAATTCCTGCTGGATTGCCATCCGAACT
>CAZXDV010000152.1:0-7595 GCA_964639535.1 uncultured Enterobacteriaceae bacterium
GTGTCCTTTTCCGCTTTCAACATTTCAAGTTCGTCCCAGTCCGGCACTTCCGTAAACCCGGCCGTGGTGCAGTCCTGGCCAGGGTTTTCGCTCCCGGTATCAACCTCGAGACCAAACATATCATCCTGGCCCCTGCTCTTGTTGCGGTGTAATTGCTCGGCAACCTGGGTAGCATTGGCCACGCTGGCCATCAATACGGCACGTCCCGGACCAAGATCATCCATTGCGCCAGATCGAATCAAGGCCTCCAGCACCCTCTTGTTAACCTTGCGTAACTCAACACGCCTGCAAAAATCAAAGAGGTCCTTGTAGGGTCCATTTTCAGCTCTCTCCTGTACGATATTCTCAATCGCTCCCTCTCCTACTCCCTTTATTGCACCCAGGCCATACCTGATGGTTTCTTCATCCCGCACGCTAAACTTGTAATGACTTTCATTCACAGATGGTGGCAGCAGGGTTACCCCAAGGCTTGCAAGTTCTTCCTTGAGCACCACGCTTTTATCCGTGTTATCCATATCAGAGGAAAACACGGCTGCCATGAAGGCAGCGGGATAGTGTGTCTTGAGCCAGGCCGTCTGGTAAGCAAGAAGTGCGTAAGCGGCGGAGTGTGACTTGTTGAAGCCATAGCCCGCAAACAACTCAATGAGGTTGAATATTTTTGTCGCGGTTTCTTTCTCGACGCCGTTGCGCTCAGCCCCGCTAACAAACACGCTTCTTTGCTGGGCCATTTCTTCTTCTTTCTTTTTACCCATGGCTCGCCGCAACAAGTCTGCACCGCCAAGGGTATATCCTGACAACACCTGGGCAATTTGCATAACCTGCTCCTGGTAAAGTATGACTCCATAGGTAGGTTGCAGAATGTGCTCCAGGGAAGGGTGTGGATAGTTAACATTTTCCCGGCCATGTTTCCTGTTGACAAAATCATCCACCATGCCAGATTGCAACGGACCGGGTCGAAAAAGAGCTACGAGCGCGATCAAATCATCAAACCGGTCCGGTTTCAGATCCCCGATCAGTTTCTTCATACCATCTGATTCCAGCTGAAAAACCGAGGTTGTTTTACGTTGCTGGATCAGCCTGTAGGTCTCCGGGTCTTCCAGGGAAATCTTGAGTATGTCAATCTCGCTCTTTCCATCTCTTGAACGCAGTCGATTGGCATCTTTTACCGCCCAATCGATAATTGTCAGCGTGCGTAAGCCCAGGAAGTCAAACTTCACGAGTCCCGCGGATTCAACGTCACCCATGTCAAACTGGCTCGACGTCACCGTGGAACCCTGCTCACAGTAAAGTGGCATGTATTCGGTAAGTGGCTTCGGTGCAATGATAAGACCACCAGCGTGTTTACCGGCGTTTCTCGATATCCCCTCCAGTTTCATTGCCAGGTCAATCAGTGCCCTGACATCTTCTTCTTCACGGTAACGGGTCTCAAGCGCCGGCTCGTCGGCCATGGCTTTTTCCAGCGTCATACCGATATCAAATGGAATCAGCTTCGCAATTTGATCGACGAATCCGTAAGGCTGCCCAAGCACGCGACCAACATCACGCACCACCGCCTTTGCTGCCATGCTACCGTAGGTGATTATCTGCGACACATGGTCAAAGCCATACTTCTGCGAGACGTATTCGATGACTTCATCTCTTCTGTCCATGCAAAAGTCAATATCAAAGTCAGGCAGGGAAACCCGTTCTGGATTTAGAAACCTTTCAAACAGGAGTTCATACTTGATTGGATCAAGCTCGGTGATACCCAGGACGTAAGCGACCAGGGAACCTGCCCCGGAACCACGGCCCGGTCCAACTGGTATGCCATTATTCTTGGCCCACTCAATAAAGTCTGCCACGATGAGGAAATAGCCTGGAAAACCCATGCTGTTGATTACCTCCAGTTCGACTTCCAGCCTGTCGCGGTATTCGGCCTTTAATTCCTCGGTAGCGTCTTCGGCTGCGAAACCGGACAGGAGCTTTTCCAGTCCGCTGTCTGCAACCTCCCTGAGGTATACATCTTCACTGCTATCTGCGGGTACAGGGAAATGAGGCAGGTAGTAGTTCCCAAGATCCATTGACATGTTGCATCGTTGTGCGACCAGGAGTGTGTTTTCCAGGGCTTCCGGTATGTCATCAAACAACGCATGCATTTCGTCCGCAGTTCGCAGGTATTGCTGCTGGCTGTAATTTCGCGGACGCCTTGAGTCCGCAAGGGTGTAGCTTTGTTGTATGCAAACCCTCGCTTCATGAGCTTCAAAATCGCCAGGGTAAAGAAAACGTACATCGTTCGTGGCCACTACAGGCACATCATGATCGATTGCCAGGTTTACCGCATTTTCAATATACACGTCTTCCCGGGGGCGGCCCGTGCGTTGAATTTCCATGTAAAAGCGATCGGGAAATATATTCAGCCACCTGTCCAGGAACGTCTTCGCGTGGTCCATATTTCCATTCGTGATGGCCTGCCCTACGTTACCCTGTCGTGCACATGACAGCGCAATTAATCCGTCGCTGGAGTTGGCCAGCCATTCCATCGACACCTGTGGCACACCCTGCTTCTGTCCGCTGGTAAAGCTCTGGGTAATAAGGTGGCAAAGGTTCCTGTAGCCGGTTTCGTCCTGGCAAAGAAGGACTATGCCACTGGACGGATAATCCCTGGTCGCTTCCAGCACCAACTCCGCACCGGCTATGGGCTTGATCCCGAGTTGCTGGCTTTGCCTGTAGAATTTAACAAGGGAAAACAGGTTTCCCTGCTCGGTAAGGGCCATTGCAGGCATGCCGGTTTCCGCTACTCGTGCCGCGGTTGGCCCCACTCGAAGCAGGCCGTCTACCAGGGAATACTCAGAATGGACATGTAAATGAACGAAACTTTGCGACACCGCTGTATACCCTACACTAGACACATTTGTACCGGGCTGTAACTGCGCCGGTGAATTTCACACGCGCCAAGACGCTGTAAAGCCTCGCGATGCTGCTTCGTGGGATATCCCTTGTTTCTTGCGAAATCGTAGCCTGGAAACTTTTCATCCATGTCGATCATTATCCGATCTCTAGCCACTTTCGCAAGAATCGAAGCTGCCCCAATTACCTTAATTCTCGAGTCCCCCTTGACGATAGCCTCCACGCTACAGCTTAATTCAGGACAGCGATTTCCATCCACCTGTACATGGTCGGGTGCTATCCGTAGCCCCTCTACCGCCTGTTGCATAGCCAGCATACTCGCCTGAAGTATATTGATCCGGTCAATCACGTCATGCTCCACCCTGGCGACACTCCAGGCCAGTGATTTCTCCTTGATTTCCAGTTCCAGGCTCATGCGCCGCTTTTCAGAAAGGGCCTTGGAATCACCAAGACCGGTAATTTCAATGTTTTCGTCCAGGATCACCGCGGCTGCAACCACGGGCCCGGCCAGTGGGCCTCGACCCGCTTCATCGACACCGGCAACACTCCCGCTTTGAGTTGAATACCGGGTGCTCATGGACTGGAAGCTAAGCTCGAGTCAAGAAATCTACTAATTGCGGTTGCCGCATTGTCCCCTGGCCCGGGCAACAGGGACTGGTGAATCATTTTAAACCGCTCCTCAAGGCGCTCCCTGCCCTCCCGGTCCTGCCAAATCTCAAGAATGTGATTTGCCATCAGGTCGGAGCGGCAATCTTGCTGCAGGCACTCCGGCACAAGTTCCTCACCGGCAAGCAGGTTTGGTAAAGATGCATGTTCTACATGGGCAAGCAACTTCACAAGGAAATAGCTAAGGGGATTCAACTCGTAGGCAACAACCATTGGCTTTCTAAAAAGCAGCGCTTCCAGTGTAATAGTCCCTGAAGCCAGTAAAACAATGTCTGCAGCCTCCAGCACATCGTGACTTCGGTCAACGAATAATTCAACAGGCAGACTGTTGTTAAACTGCTCATGGATATGACGGCATTGGCTGGCGGCACGCTTGTCCAGCACGCTGGAGATAAAACGAGCATCCAGTTCCGCTTCTCGAATAATTGCACCTGCCTCGAGAAACCTGGGTAGTAACTTCCTTATTTCCCTGTCTCTACTGCCGGGCATGAGGGCAATAAGCAGGCCATCGTGATCAATGCCAAGCCTTTCCCGCGCGGCCTGGCTGTCCGGTGTCATTCCCACCTGCTCGGCCAGGGGATGACCAACGAAGCAAGCCTGGATATTGTTTTGCCGGTAAATATCAAGCTCAAAGGGAAACAGGTTCAGCATGAGATCAACAGACCGTGAAATTTTCCTGATTCGATACTTTCGCCATGCCCACACGGAGGGGCTGACGTAGTGAACCACGGGTATGCCATTTTCACGCAGGGACTTTTCCAGGCCAAGGTTGAAATCAGGAGCATCTATACCTATGAACAAGTCCGGTGGGTCAGCAAGAAATTGCTTCAGCAGCTCACTACGAATTTTTACTAATTCAGGCAAGCGGGATACTACTTCCAATAAACCCATGACAGAAAGTCGTTCCATTGGAAAAAGGCTTATGCAGCCCTGCTTTTGCATGAGTGGGCCAGCTATACCGGTTGCCTTGATTTCCCCGTATTTCTCTCGCAGATCTTCAAGAAGCCTCGCCCCAAGCAAGTCTCCTGAAGCTTCGCCAGCTACGACTCCGACCCGCAGCATGCCCGGTCACTATATAAATAGCTGGCAGGCATTCATTAACGCCAGCATTATCGAGCGATACCTCGCTCTGAGTCTTCGATAAACCTGCAAAACCCTGCCACTTCTTCGCATTCATCAACAAGGTCTTGCAGCTTGCTTAACGCATCCTGCAGAAGCAGCCCTTCCCGGTAAATTGTTCTATAGGCCTGCTTGAGATTCTTTATCGTCTTATTGCCAAAGCCGTGGCGCTTGAGACCTTCCTTGTTGAGCCCGGTAGGCTTTGCAGTATTTCCCGACATCATCAGGAAAGGCGGAACATCTTTGACGATGATACTGGAAATAGCAGAAAAGCTATTTTTCCCAATCCTGCAAAATTGATGAACCCCGGTAAAACCACCAAGAATGACAAAGTCTTCTATGACGACGTGGCCTGCAAGGGTCGTGTTATTGGCAAATACATTTTCATTACCCACGATACAATCATGTGCAATATGTACGTAGGCCATTATCCAGTTGCGATTACCGATTCGTGTAACGCCACCCCCGAGACCGGTTCCCCTGTTGATAGAACAATACTCGCGGATTACATTACCTTCACCGATTTCAAGAATTGATTCTTTTTCTCCCTGGTACTTCTTGTCCTGCGGGTCGTCCCCTATTGAACAAAATTGGTAAATCCGGTTATTTTTTCCAATCCTGGTTGGACCGTTGATGACGACATGCGGTCCAACCCGGCAACCGCTATCAATTTCGACGTCAGCACCGATAACAGTGAATGGACCAATGCTCGCATCCTCACTGACTCTGGCGTCGGGGTGTATGATGGCCCTGGAATCAATCAAGCCCGGGGTTCCGCAATAGTTGTCATTAAATCTGCAGATGCTACAACTTTGTCATCAACTGTTGCGGTGGTTTTGAACTTCCAGATATTACGCCGGACGGTATCGAAATCTACTCGAAGACTTAGCTGGTCACCTGGTCCAACAGTTTGCCTGAACCTCGCATTGTCGACACCGACAAGGTAGTACAGAATGTCTTCACTCATTCCCCCATCTACTGCAAGTTCCCCGTACAAGGCGGTTGCCTGGGCCAGGGCTTCAATAATGAGAACACCCGGCATAATTGGTTCCTGTGGAAAGTGACCTTGAAAAAACGGCTCATTGACAGTCACATTTTTTACCGCAACCAGGTATTCGTCTGTCTTGAAATCCACGACTTTATCAACAAGGAGAAATGGATATCGATGCGGCAGGATCCGTTTTATTTGATTTATGTCCAGTATAGACATTCTCTTTCACCCGCTATTAATCGTTAGAATCTTTTTTTGCCAGTTTTTCTTCCAGGGCCACAAGGCGCCTTGTTATATCATCAAGGTTTTTTAAACGTGCCATGTTTTTTCGCCACTTTGCATTATCCGTAATGGGAACCCCCGACGAGTATATACCAGCTTCCTTTATGGAATTATTCACCCCCGACATACCCGTAATAATCACATCATCGGTAATTTCAATATGACCACTCAGGGCGGAAAGCCCACCGATCATACAGCGCTTGCCAATGCTTGTGCTTCCGGCAATTGCCACGCAACCAGCAATGGCTGTATGCGCCCCGATTTTTACACCATGTCCAACCTGGATCTGGTTGTCCAGCTTAACACCTTCTTCGATAATAGTGTTATCCAGTGCCCCGCGATCTATTGTCGTATTGGCACCAATTTCGACATTATCGAAGATCTGTACACCGCCGGTTTGTGGAATCTTTAGCCAGGCTCCATCTTCCTGGACTATTCCAAAACCATCTGCACCAATCACGACTCCCGGATGCAGTATGCAATTGCTGCCAATTGTCACGCCATCGCAGATAGATACATTGGCCGACAGCCTCGTACCTTGACCTATTTCAACGTCAGCACCAATTACACAGCCGGGACCAATAACAGTATGCTCCCCTACGTTGCTGTTACTGCCAATAACGGCCGCGGCTCCAACACTTGCTGTTTTGGCCACTCTGGAATCAGGAGAAACAATTGCGGCAGCATGAATTCCCGGCGCAACATCCGGCGACGGGTGCAAAAATCGCAATACTTTGACAAAAGCAAGATATGGATCCTGGCTTACCAGGGTGTTAACCGGGCAGCGCTCAGCATACTCGCCTGACACGAATACGGCCGCAGCCCGGGTCTCCGACAGGTAACGTACGTGACGTTTATTTGCAAGAAAACTTACTTCGTTGGCGCTGGCGGTAGCAAGCGATGCAGCTCCGACTACCTGGGCATCAACGTCGCCAATTAGCTCGGCGCCTGAAATTTCTGCAATTTCACCGAGCGAATGACTCATGAAAAGATTTCGCTTACTTGGCGTTCTTCTTATTCAGGTGATCAATTACCTGCTGCGAAATATCAACCTTTGCGCTGGCGAACAATACTCCTTCGCTCAAAATTATGTCAAAGCCAATGTCCTTGGCTACCATGTTGATAGCTGCGACAATCTCTTTTTGAATCTTGGCAATTTCTTCGTTCCTCCTGAACGTCAGGTCTTCCCGGAATTCATCCTGGCTTCGCTTTAGGTCGCGACGTTGATTAACGATGTCTCTCTCGAGTTTAATTCTCTCGGAGTCACTCATTATTGCAGCATCTTTTTGCAGGCGATCTTCCAGCTCTTTCAGTTTTTTCTGGGAGGCAACCAGTTCTCGATCCCGGGGGGCAAATTCTTTTTCAATTTGCTTACGCATTTTCTCGGCCTGGGGTGACTGCTCAAGAATGCGAATCGCATTAACCACGCCAATTTTATAGTCCTCTGCACTCACTTGCGCAAAGGGAGTGATTGCAATGGCAAACATCACGGCAATCATGGATGTACTAAATTTCTTCAATGCTCTTGCTCCGGTTAATATTTCGTGAATTAACGATTTTTATCGTCCCTGCCCCGCGACACTTTCCGATAACCCTCTGAATATGCGTATTTTCTAGAAGGAATTGCCGAAAGTAAACTGAAATTGTTGTA
>CAZXDV010000153.1:0-7580 GCA_964639535.1 uncultured Enterobacteriaceae bacterium
TGTTTTGCTGACATGGAAGATAGTAATGACTGGAAGTATATTGCTGGGATTGTCCTGGGTACCATTGGCGATGGCTTCCCTGAACGGGTCCCAGGCAGAATCCGGTAATCCTGAACCTGCCAGGATGACATCATTCTTGATATTTCGAATCTTGTTGACCACGTAGGTGCCGGTGTAGCTGCGGGTCGCGTCCTTGGCTTTTGCACCGTCTTTTGAACAGGCGCAAAGGATGACACCACCGACCGGGAAGTCAGCAGGTAGCTTCTTACCGGCTTTCTCGGCACCCTTGTTCATGTTGTCAATCGCATATTTCAGAAACGCAGGCGAGGTCAGGCCGGCGGTCAGCATACCGTCACTTTCGCGGCCGCTGAGACGCTGCATGAAGGGCCCGGTTGCTCCCACATAGATGGGGATCTCTGTACGCAATCCATCGGCCGCCCGATCATAGGCCGGCATGCTCGACTCGTAGAATTTCCCCTTGAAGGAAAATTCCTTGCCACTGAATACATTGCGCATGATTTCCATGGACTCACTGTGCACAGGTACCGGCTTCATTTCCTCGATATCGTACTCAAGGTACTCGATACCAACTTTGCCAACACCAATCCCCATGATAAAGCGGCCATTAGAAAGTTCATCAATAGCGACAGCTTCAGAAGCCTGGGCCGTGGGGTGCCTGATATAAGGTGACGTAATGCCAAGACCGATTGGAATATTCTTGGTCGCCAGCGTAACCGCCGCCAGGGTGGCGAAACAGCCGCGTGACTCCAGCCCGTACTGGCGAAACCAGTGGTAGGCCTCGGCTATCCAGAAGCCCCCCATGAGATTGGAAGCCTCTGTCTGAGCAGCATATTTCTGCATCGAGGCCATCGGCTCATATGATTTGAATATAACACCCACTTTGGGGCTGACAGATGTACTCATTTTTATTTAACTCCTGATAGTTTAAGGCCCAGCTTGACCAGGTAAATCAATCGTTTTCAGCGGATATGTTAATGTTGTTGCAGGGTAGCGTCTTGCCCTTCAACGTCCTAGTCATTGACTGGAAGTGCAGATGATTGACCGTGCAAGCAATGAGATCAAGCGCTTTTCGGTGCCCTGCCCCGCAATTCCGTCGGGGAAATTCCAAAGCGGTTCCTGAACGAGCGGCTGAAATGGGCAGAATCGTTGAAACCGCGGCGGAACGCGATTTCGCTTATGCGGGACTTGCTCTGTCCGGGGTCCAGCAGGTCATTGCGAGCCGCCTTGAGTCGCTGTTCCCACACCCATTTGAGCACGGTGGTACCCGATTCCTGGAACAGGCTGTGCAGGTAACGCGTGGATATACCATTTTCGCTTGCTATCTTGTCCGGGCTAAGGTCACTGTCCATGTAGTGCTCTTCGATGTAACTGAAAATGCGATTTAGCAGGTCAGTCTGCTTGGGCTGGTTTTTCAGGTCCTCGGGCTTGATTATCGCACGCGCCAGGGCGCTGGTAAGCTCCAGCAGGCTCTGCGTGAGGGTATATTGCTCGGTGACATTCAGGCTTTCCGCTTCAAAGGCCACCGACCTGAGCAGGTCGTTAACTACACGCCCCAGGCCCTTGCTGGGCAAATGCCCCATCAGGGCTTTTTCCTCGATATTACCCATGCGTTGCCGGAAAACTTCGTGGGGGATCCTCGCTATGAGACGGCGGCTTCGCTGCAGGTATTCGATACTGTAGGGCAAGCCCCCCGTCATCATGGCGAGATCGCCCGGTTCCAGCTCAAAGACCTTGCCCGCCTGTTCAATACTGGCCTTGCCTTCAAGCAGCGTGGTGAGGAAATAGTCGTGGTTTGCGTCTTCCACGATGTGATTGGGATGGCGCCGTAGAATCACCGGGTCAATCTGGATATCGAGCACACTAAGACCCCCGGGAAGTGGTATTTCCTTGCAGCTGAAATCACCGAAGTCGACACCGGCCAGTTCCTGGGCATCAACAATGACCAGGGTGCTGCTCACAGACTGTTTCAGTTCATCCAGTTTATTATCTTCTGACATTTTCCAATCATACCGCCGGGAGTTCTTTTCCAGTGCACCAAAAACACTTACTTTTGGGTGGATTATTATACGCCAAAAGCGGGCATGAAAACGGCACCATCAATGCACCTGGAAAAAAGTTTTTCTATGCGGAATGCTGGTTTGACTCATAACAGATGCCGCTTTATGCTTTGCCGCTCCACAGCTTGTGGAGATTCCACAATAATTGCAGCGAAAGTGAAGCTTTAAGCTGCTTCGGGAGGTAATAAACAGTCATGTACCCGCAACCTTTTCGATATCATCGCCCTGCTTCTCTCGATGATGCCATCACCCTGCTATCGGAACTTGGTGAAGGCGCCAAGCCACTTGCTGGCGGCCAGTCACTGATACCCATTCTGAAAATGCGTATGGATGAACCATCCGATCTTGTTGATATTACGCGTATTCCCCAGTTAAGAAACATTGATAGTGACGGTGGACTGATTCGAATCGGGGCCCTGTGCACCCATGCCCAGGTCGCCTCATCTGAAATTGCCGGGCGCGTGCAAATCCTGCGGGACTGTGCCGGCGGTATTGCCGATCCCCAGGTAAGGAGCCTGGGCACTATCGGTGGCTCGGTCAGTGTCGCTGATCCGAGTAGCGACTGGCCGACCCTGCTTTTCGTGCTGGATGCGCTTGTCGTATGCCAGGGACCCTCGGGCACACGCTCCGTACCCATCAAAGAATTCATTGTGGACTCCTACACGACCTGCCTGGGAGACGCGGAACTCGTCACAGAGATCCAGATCCCGGAACCACCCGCCAATAGCGGTGGTGCATACATCGGATTTAAAAAAGCCGCCCCTGCTTACCCGGCCGCTTCGGTGGCCATGCAATTAACCCTCGACGCTGACGGGAGCTGTGCAAGTATCAGCCTGGCCCTGGGTGCTTCCGGCCCCGTGCCCGTGGTATCGGCAAAAGCAGAGTCAATGCTGGCTGGGCACAAGCTGGATGAAAAACTACTGGCCGAGGCGGCCGAGGAGATAGTCAGCGAGTCAAATCCACCTTCCGATGCGCGGGGTTCTGCTGACTTCAAGCGCCAGATACTTAAATCTCTTTTTATCAGAACAGCAGCCAATGCCGTAGAGCGCGCTGGCGGCACAAAAATTGACGGTACACATGACTATGTCTGATTCAATGGAAAAACTCAGTGTTGAAATCACGGTAAACGGCAAGGCTTATCGCCGCGAGATAGAACCGCGCCTGTTGCTGGTTGAATTTATCAGGGACGTGCTTGGGCTCACCGGCACTCACGTAGGATGCGACACAAGTTACTGCGGTGCCTGCACCCTGATACTCAACGGCGATGCGATCAAGTCCTGCACCTACCTTGCAGTCCAGGCAGATGGCTGTGAAATTCTCACCGTCGAGGGCCTGGAAAATGAAGGTGAACTGCATCCCCTGCAGCAGGCGTTCTCGGAATGCCATGGCCTGCAGTGTGGTTATTGCACACCGGGCATGCTGATGTCCTCGCTCGCCCTGCTAGCAGAAAATCCTGACCCAAGCGTTAAAGACATCAGGAAAAGGCTGTCAGGCAATGTTTGCAGGTGTACAGGCTATCAAAACATTATCAAGTCGGTGCAGTCAGCCGCCAGGGCACTGCAGGAGGGCTAACCAATGGAAATGAAATTTAGTGGGGAATTCAAGGTAGACCAGTCTCGTGACAAGGTATTTGCCATTCTTTCCAATCCGGAAAAGTTCGCACCGCTGCTCCCCGGCTTTCACAGCCTTGAAATGAAAGATGAGAAGACAGCGATGATCCGGGTCAAGGTTGGCATCGGGAAAATACGCGGCACGGCATCCACCGAGCTCACCCTGGACAGCACCGAGGCGCCAGTCAGCGCTCGCTACGTGGGCCAGGGAAAGGTGATGCAGGGTGCCTATCGCACAGTGTCTTCGTTTGAACTTGAGGAAGCCGGTAGTGGTACGCTGGTGAAGTGGCAGGGTGAAACCGAGCTGGTTGGGAAAATACTGTCCCTCGCTGGCGGCGGTATGCAGGGTTACGCAGAGAAGGAAATAAACAAGCTGGTAAGCAGCCTGCAAAATGCGTTGTCCGCTAACCCGACCGCCGTCGAATCAAAACCAAAGGCAGATGGCTGGCTGGCAAGAATGCTCAGGAAGTCATCCGATGAAGAGGCCGAGCCGGCAGATTCAAACAGGGCCGAGGAAATCATTGCTTCCGGCCTCGCCGGCCTGACCGATGAACAGCTTGCACAAAGACAGTCTAACAGCGCACGCATCAATGACGTGCTCTCTGCCAGTCGCAGTGAAAAGAAGCTGAAGCGCAAGGAAGATCGAAGGCTTATTCGCGGCACCGGCCTTTTTGTCGACGATTTTCACCCGGCCGGCATGCTGCACATGGTTTGCGTTCGTTCTCCCTATGCACACGCGAAGATCCTGAATATTGATGTTTCCGCTGCTGAAGCATTACCGGGGGTGGTTTGCACCCTCACCGGGGACGAAGTAAAGGCACAGACCGCGCCATTTACACAAATAGGCCCGGAGCCCAGTGCATTAATCGAGGACTACTGCCTGGCAGTGGGCGTTGCCCGTTACCAGGGCGATCCCGTAGTGGCCGTCATCGCAGAAACAGCTCAGCTGGCTACCGATGCGGCGCAGCTGGTAGAGGTGGAATATGAAACACTACCAGTGGTGGTGGAGTGCAAGGACGCCATGTCAAATGAGACACTCATACATGAGCAGGTTGGTACGAATTATACCTGGCAGGGTGAGTTCGAGTATGGCGAGGTTGAGAAAGCCTTTGAAGATGCAAAGCACGTGGTCAAGATTGATCACCTCAAGTTTCATCGCTATAGCAGCACGCCCCTGGAATGTAACGCTGTCGTGGCGACCTGGAACCAGCTGGGGGAGCTCGACCTGTTTTGCAACGCCAGCATGGCAGTACCGATTGCTATGCTGGGTCCGGCACTTGGGATCAGCTCTGACAAGATACGCCTGCGCACCCATGACATAGGCGGTGCATTTGGTAACAAGATTAGTGTTTACCCTTATATGACCCTGGCCGCGCTGGCTTCACGCAAGGCCGGTGGCGCGCCCGTCAAGTGGCTGGAGACCAGGAGTGAGCACATGATGTCCGGCGGACATGGCAGCGAGCGTAATTTCTTTGATACAGAGGTAGCGCTGGACGACAACGGTACTATCACCGCGATCAAGTCAACCCACGTGGATGACTGCGGAGCCTATCCACGCTATGAACCTCTTGCCTGTGTTATCTGGGCCCAGGTGCTGCCGGCATCACTCAAGTTGCGAAATATCAAGATAGACATGCGCCAGGTGGTAACAAACAAGGGACCGACCTCGCCAAACCGGGGCTATTCAAGGTTACCCCACATCTGGTTCATGGAACGTGTGCTTGATATTTGCGGGCATGAACTTGGTATCGCCAAGGACGAAATGCGTCTCAGGAACTATATCGAGGAGTTCCCCTACACCACGCCTAACGGATGCGTTTATGACTCCGGCGATTTACCTGTCATGCTGCAAAAAGCGAAAGATCTTATTGGCTGGGATGAATGGCAAAAGAAACAGGAAGAGGCTCGCAAGGAAGGCCGCTACATCGGCATTGGTATTGGAACCACTTTTGACTCCGGTACAAACAATTTCGGACAGTCGCAGATCATCAATCCATTTTTACCCTTTACCGGGCAATCACAGGCTTCCACGGCGAAACTGGACCTCGATGGCACAGTCAGCATTGCCGTAGGTTCCTTTCCCCAGGGACAGGGGCATGAAACGACATCGGCACAGGTGGCAGCCGAGGTGCTTGGCATAGACCCGGACTTTATTAATGTTAAAACCGGTTTCGATACGGAGAGAAACACGAATACCGGCACAGGTGGCACCTATGCCAGCCAGTTCGCCGTGACCGGCTTATCCGCTGTTCACGGTGCAACGGTCAAGCTGCGTGATGAAATGCTCAAGCTTGCTGCATTTTCTCTTGAGGCCAACGAAGACGACCTTGAATTTGGTGTTGGCGAGATGGGACCGGAAGTGCGAGTCAAGGGCAGCCCCGACAAGAACATCAACTTCTGGGCGCTGGCAAACATGGCCAATTACAACACCGCCATTATCCCTGACGAGTTACGCGACCTGCACCTTAATGTCCGTCACGTGTACGTGGCACCGTTCAAGCCGGTCGACAAGGAAAAGAAATATGGCAACCTGACGCTTACCTACGCCATGCAGCTGCACATTGCCGTAATCGAGTTGAACAAGGAAACGGCTCAGACAAAAATCCTGGATTATGCCATCGTTGACGACTGTGGCACGGTAATAAATCACATGATCGTTGAAGGACAGTCCCATGGTGGCGCCGGTCACGGTATTGCCGCATCCCTGCTGGAGACCATGCCCCATGATAAGGATGGGAATGTCATATGTGGCTCGTTTACGGATTATGCACCCATCACCATCAACAACATGCCGGATCTGAAGTATGAAAACATGGAGTCACCCTCACCTTTTAGTTACAACGGTGCCAAGGGTATGGGAGAAGGAGGTGGAGCCCCCCTGCTGGCCATCAGTGCTGCCATGCAGGATGCCCTGCACGATGATGGCATCATCATTCAGAACTCCCATCATTCCCCCATGTTTCTTTACGAAGTCCTGCGGGATTACAAGGGAAGCCCTGTTACGGTAGAAACACGCTAAGCTTTCACTGGGCCATCGCGGTGAGCGATTACCCGGTGGCGTCCAGGAAAGCGGAAATCTCAGCCTGGCTGCCCTGCACATACCCGGCTACCATGCTGTGAAACGAGTCACTGCCCCAGGGCTCATCCAGGCCCAGGCTTTCCACCTGCGCTGTGACTTTTTCCAGCCATCGTGTCACGCTTTCATGTTCCCCCCACAGTGCAGAAAGACCAATATTGCCTATCCGCATCATGTAGGGCGCTGCGCAGGCATCGAGCAGTGAAAAGCAGTCCCCTGCCAGCCACTCTCTTCCCTCAAGGCTTCTCTCCATCAACCTGGTAACGCCCTCAAGGCTTCTATAGGCATTTGCAGAAGCCGCGGAGCGCAAGCCCTCGGCATGGGTACCCTGCTGTCTCTGGCGACGTCCGGGATCAACAATTTTCTGAAAATGTTGCGCCAGTTCATCCGCCGTATACAGCCTGTTCATCTGGTGTCTCAGCACAATAGCGTAGCTCAGGATTCCCACCGCCGGGTGTACTTCTTCGTCGAAAGCCTTTAACAACAACCGCATGTTGGCCCTGTCCAGGGCGGCTGCAGGTTTCATTGGCGGCGTGGGAAAAACATCATCGAGATATTCAATTATGACGGTGGACTCCCTGATAACCGAATTGTTGTGCAGCAATGTCGGCACAACCGCTTTTGGATTCAATGCCAGGTATTCTTTTGTAAACTGCTCCCCCTTTCTGAGATTCAGGTTAACCTGCTCCCACTGCAGGTTCTTGGTCGCCATTACAAAGCGAACTTTCTGCGAGCAGGTGGATTCAGTACTGTGATAAAGCTTTAATGTCATGCCGGTCAATGAACAGTGTCGATATGTAATTGTCTGATTGCTTC
>CAZXDV010000154.1:0-7551 GCA_964639535.1 uncultured Enterobacteriaceae bacterium
CCTGTTTTATGCTTCCTATCCCATTACACCGGCAAGCGATATCCTGCACGAGCTTTCGAAGCTGCGTCATTTCGGTGTAAAAACCTTCCAGGCCGAAGATGAAATTGCCGCTATTGGTATTGCCATTGGCGCGGCCTGGGGTGGGTCACTTGGCTTAACCGGCACCAGCGGGCCGGGTGTCGCCCTGAAAGCCGAGGCCATTGGTCTTGCCGTGATGACTGAGCTACCGGTTGTGATTGCCAACGTACAAAGAGGAGGGCCATCCACTGGTCTGCCAACAAAAACCGAGCAGGCTGACCTGCTGCAGGCAATGTTTGGAAGGAACGGAGAATGTCCTGTTCCCATCGTCGCGCCGTCAACACCCAGCGAATGTTTTGATATGGCAATTGAGGCATTTCGTATCGCCATCAAGTACATGACACCGGTGTTTTTTCTCTCGGATGGTTATCTCGCCAACGGATCAGAACCCTGGCGCATTCCTGGTAGCGATGAGTTTCCAGAGTTTGAACAAAACTTTTGTAGTATTCCTGAAAATTATCAGCCCTATGCACGTGACCCCGAAACCCTTGCCAGGCAGTGGGTGGTACCAGGCATGCCCGGTCTTGAACACCGTATTGGCGGCCTGGAAAAAGAGGATGTTACGGGTAACGTCAGTTACGACTCCGAGAATCACGAGCGCATGGTACATCTCAGGCAGGAAAAGATAGATGGGATTGCCAATGATATTCCGGACCTCGTGGTTCACGGTCCTCAGCAGGGCGATCTACTTGTGCTCGGTTGGGGCAGTACTCGCGGTGCCTGTCGTCATGCCATTGAAGCTGCGCAGGCAAAGGGCCTGTCGGTGGCAGGTGCGCAGCTGCGCTACCTTAATCCTTTCCCCAGGAACCTTGAGCATGTGCTGAATAGTTTCAAACATGTCCTGGTGCCCGAGCTGAACCTTGGTCAGCTACGCATGCTTTTAAGAGCGCGTTTCCTCGTTGATGTAATCGGGTTAAACAAGGTCCAGGGACAGCCCATGCTGACCTCTGAGGTTGAACAGAAAATCTATGAAATCCTGGATTACGATTTTCCCATGGCGGCGCAAGGCTAGTCGTCATGCTGGATAAGGAGAAAAGCAGATGAGTGCCACTGTAGAAGAGAAAAAAGACGGAACCTGGAAACCAAGCAGGTCCTATGAACGTAAGGACTTTAGCTCCGACCAGACAATTCGATGGTGCCCGGGATGCGGTGATTATTCCATCCTCGCGCAAATGCAGAGGGTCATGCCGGAAATTTGCGAGGAGTTATCCCTGGCAAAGGAAAATATTGTTTTTGTTTCCGGCATCGGTTGTTCAAGCCGTTTTCCCTACTACATGAATAACTACGGTTTTCACACCATTCATGGTCGGGCGCCCACCATTGCCACGGGTTTGCGGGTATCAAGACCCGACCTGCAGGTGTGGGTTGTGACTGGCGATGGTGATGGCCTGAGTATCGGTGGCAATCACCTTATTCACTGCCTGCGGCGCAACATTGATGTCAAGATCCTGCTTTTTAATAACCGCATTTACGGCCTTACAAAAGGGCAGTATTCGCCCACCTCGGAGATGGGTAAGAAAACAAAGTCGAGTCCCTTTGGTACGGTCGAGAAACCGATAAACCCGCTGTCAGTGGCGATTGCTTCAAAGGCAAGTTTCATAGCACGCGCAGTCGATACAGATGCGACAAATCTCAGGGATATTTTGCTGAAAGCGGCCCGACATCGCGGTTCAACCTTCGTGGAAATCCTGCAGAACTGTAATGTCTTTAATGACGGAGCGTATTCATCGTTTACCGACAAGGCTGTAAAACACGACCGGCTGCTTTACCTTGAGGACAAGAAACCAATGGTGTTTGGCAAGGATGCAGACAAGGCGATATCCCTTCGACGTGCCGGCTCTGGAATACTTGAGCCTGAAATAGTCAATGTAAATAGCGTTGATGAATCTGAAATCCTGGTGCATGACGAGTCGTCCCCGGGAACAGCGCTTGCCTTCCTGCTTGCACAGCTTGATGAAGAAGATTTCCCGGTTCCACTTGGGGTGTTTCGAAACATCAGCAAACCGTTATACGGGGAGTTACTTGATGACCAGATCGAGCAGGCGACAAACACTCTCGGCAAAGGGGACTTTCTAAAGCACCTGCGCTCAGGCGAAATCTGGACAGTTTAGCGGGCCCTGTCAGGCCTGCATGTAATCTGTCAGGATCCTTATGACGGCTTCGTTTTCCTTGTCGAGTCCAACTGTGATCCTGAGTATATCCTCATCTCCCGTAGGAGCCTGGGGTCGTGGGATCACACCGTTTTCCTCAAGGAAGCTGGATGCCTCTGCCGCGCTTTTTCCTTCACATTGCCTGAAGTTCAGCAGGTAAAAGTTTGCCGCGCTGGGAACAACTTCAATCCCAAGCCTTTCAAGTTCGGATTTGATGGTTTTTAACCAGCGTGCCGTGTGTTGCCTCACTTTTTCAATATATTCCCTGTCTTTTACCGCCGCTATTGCGGCCGCCATGGAGGGTGCATTTGTATTAAAGGGCGAGCGGATTCGTTGCAGCACATCAATAACGTTTGTCGGACAATAAGCCCAGCCAATACGGAGTGCCGCAAGACCATAAATTTTTGAAAAGGTCCGCGTGACGATCACGTTGTCAAATTCGTCGACGAGGTCGGTGCCGGTGTGGAAATCATCTTCGACGGGGTACTCGGCATAAGCCCCGTCTATCACGAACAGGACACTGGATGGCAGTCCCGCGTGAATTTTTCGAAGTTCATCCGCACTTAGGTAGGTGCCGGTAGGATTGTTTGGATTTGCAATTGTCACCATCCTTGTTTTTGCATTAACAAGCGATAACAGGTCATCAATATCCGTTTTAAAACTATTTTCCCTGGCAAAACGAATTTTTGCCGCCTGCATGCGGGCATACAGGGAGCACATGACGAAGTGATTGGTACTGAGAATAACTTCATCATCCTTTTCCAGGTATGAGCGATAAATCATGTCGAGGATTTCATCAGAACCGTTGCCGCAAATTATTTTCTGCGCGTCAAGGTCATACACTTCTGCGATGGCTTCCCGAAGTTCATTCTGGGAACCATCAGGATATCGGTGCAGCTGGCTGGCCATGTCTGCAAATGCGCCAATTGCCATTGGGCTTGGGCCAAAGGAAGACTCGTTGCTGGACAGCTTGATTGCAGTTTCTTTCCCCGGTAGCGCACTTTTTCCCTGGACGTACTGGGGAATTTCAAGGATTTCAGCCTTGGCCATGGGGTGCTGCTCCGTGTTTTGTTCCTTAACAGGCATGATTATTACTCGACAAATAAAAAAGGTTTAATCTTAAACTAATTGCCTGCATGGTCAAATTATTCCATACTCCTGCGGGTGGTTTTGTCGACGGCGAGGACATCATGCAGGGTAAAGCGGCAGTGAATGCATCAGCGGGATTTCGACGATGACAGTAATAAGTGCAGATAACATCACAGCGCTATCGGCCATTGTCTTTGGCATAGCCTGGCTTGGGTTCTGGATTGATACGAAAGATATCGGGAAAAAAATTTCCGGCGTAGTCTGGGTGCTTTCCCTGGGTATGCTTCTGTCCAATATCAATATTATTCCCGGAAGCAGTCCCGTCTACGACTTCGTAGGCGGCCAACTCATTCCTCTTGCCATCCCCTTACTTCTGTTCAAGGCAAACCTTCGACAAATTTTCACTGAAAGCGGTCGTATCATGATCGTTTTCGTTGTTGCCAGCTTTGCCACGATAATTGGTGCTGTGCTCGGTTTCTATCTCATGGATCTCGGCGACATTGGTCCCAAGGTGGCCGGGGTTTATACCGGTGGTTATATTGGTGGAGCAGTAAATTTCCTGGCTGTCTCCCAGGCCGTGGAAATGACGAGCGATGAATTCAGCGTCGCCATTGGTGCAAGCAGCCAGGTTAGTAACCTGGCCCTGCTGATGCTGATTGCAATTCCATCTATTCCGCTCATTCTTCGTTACGTGCCATCGACCCTGATTGCGAACTCGCAGGAATCTTCAGGCCTTGAGGATAATGAAAGGGATTACGCAAGCCTGCGCCTGCATCATGTCAGCGCAGCAGTCGCAGTGAGCTTTGCAATTTGTGCACTGGCGACGACCCTGGGAAGGGCGCTGGGACTGGAGCAGTACAACATCCTGCTCATCACCGTCATAACGCTGGTGCTGGTGAATGTTTTTCCAGGGTGGCTGGCAAACCTGGAAGGTGACTTTGATATCGGAATGCTGCTCATGTACCTGTTCTTTGCCGTAGTGGGAGCCGGAACCGATGCCACAATATTCCTGTCCTCGGCCCTTTACCTGTTTATTTACGGGATGTTTATTATCCTGGTACATCTTGGCATCGTGCTGATTTTTGCCAGGATATTTAAAATTGATCTCGCTGATGCAATTGTCGGCTCCGGTGCTGCCCTGGTCGGTCCGGCGGTGACTGCTGCTATCGCGATTTCCCGCGGCTGGCGAGACCTTGTTACGCCGGGAATCATGTGTGGGATTTTTGGTTATGCCATTGCCACCTTTATCGGTGTCGCAGTCACCAGGTTATTGAGCTAAAAGAAAAGAGCATTAGGGAGAAGAATTCCATGACCAGTCGCCTCCAGATAGTTGAGCAGAAGCTGCAGCATATACCCAGGGACAAGGAAGGGCTCAGGCTATGGCTTCGAATCGTGTCCTGTTCGCAAATGGTTGAACAGGAGATCAGGACCATGCTCAGGGAAAAGTATGATACGACCTTACCCCGCTTTGAATTGATGGCGGCACTGGACAGGGTACCGGATGGGCTGACCATGGGTGAGTTATCAGGCTGGTTGATGGTCACCAAGGGTAACGTGACCGGGATTGCCGAGCGTCTCTCAGAAGACGGTTACATAAAAAGGACGCCGACACCAACAGACCGCCGATCTTTTTGTGTCACCCTGACACCAAAAGGGAAAAAACACTTCAAGGAAATAGAGAATGCCTATGAGCAACTCCTGGATCGACTGTTTGCTGAAGTTTCCCTGGACGATAGTGATATGTTCACTGGGGTATTGGCGCGAGTAAAAGAAGCCGTAGAGGAAATTCGGGATGAGGAGAGAGCATGAGTAATCGACACGGGGCCGACAGCAACAGGCTCATGAAACAGTTATTCTTTGGTTTTATAGTAATCCTTTTATATTCACCGGTTCACATTATGTCTTTACCCAGGGTAAATTTTAGCGAGGAAGTTGATCAACGTTCCTATTGGCTGGGCAGCATTAATTCCTTTTCTGAAATGGTCGCCGTGGGATTGAAAAAACTGGCTCTCAGCCCGGCTATCAGCCCGGAAGAAATGGACAGGATTGAAGCTGATATCCTCGCCATTGCCGCCAGTTCAGGAATCAAGGCATACAGGGAAAATGACCTGATAGTCACTGACCTGTTTCCCGCCGATGTGGCAAAAGGAAAAGATGTCATGCTGCTCTACAAGGGAAGCACGCTTGACGAATACCTTGCACTTAAGCAAGAAAAAGCCAGGCTGGTGAAATCGGATGAGTACAGGGGTGAGGCAAGGCGTGAAATCGCCATGAGGTTTGGGCGTTTACTGAGTTACCCGGATAGCTACCTCAAGCAGAAGCTTGACTGATCCTGTTCTTTTCAGAGGTCTCCCCATGAGTATTACGAATTATTTTGAAGAGAACGGCTATTACCTTGCGCAGGGGGTTTTTGATGAAGCCACCCTGCAGCCGCTTGAGCAGGAATTCGACCGCGTCGTTGAGCAACTGCAGAAGAGTGGAGAAAACATTGACGCGCGCTGGGAGACTGATTCCATGGATGAACTGGATGGTGGCTCCTCAAGTATCATCCATACCCACAATGTTCATCGCTATTCAGCGAAATGGCATGCGGCTTTCAGTAACAAGCAATTCCTCGATTGCGCCGAAGATATACTGGGGCCGGATATTATCCTGCACCACAGCAAGCTGTTTCTTAAACCACCTCGAGCCGGGTCGCCGTTTCCGATTCACCAGGACTGGTGGTATTTCCCAACCCAAAAGGACAGCATGATTGCAGCGGTTATTTTCCTCGGCGATGCCGATGATGAAACAGGATGTTTTCGCGTGTACCCGGGTTCCCACAAATTGGGCAGATGCGAGGACACCTCTGGCCTGGAAAACTCAAAATTACTGGCCGATTATCCCCTGGAGAATGCTACGCCGGTGCCTGTAAAGCGGGGTGATGTACTGTATTTCAGCTATTTTACCCTGCACGGGTCAATGCCAAATCGATCTGAGTCGAGTCGAAAAACTGTGCTGGTGCAGCTGTATAGCGGTGCTGACCTTGTGCTTCCAAACGAAAAAGTGAATCACGTGGACGAACAGCTGGTCCTTCGCGGCTGGAATCACCACATGAGCAGGGAAAAGGCAGCTATTTAAGCGGCGCTTGCTGCAAGCCTGTTCCTGTTATTTTAAAGCGCTGACAGGCTCACACGGGCAGCATGGCTTCTGTGGTCGCGTTCCGGTAAAGCACGGCGGACATCGCCGTCTCCGAGGCCCGATTACACAAAGACTTTAGAAAAAAGCTGTAAGCTACTGTTATTCATATAAAAAACCTCTATTCTTTGACAGGTGCCCGCGTCTTGTAAGCCGCGTATTTGCCCCAGTTACTCTAGCTCGCAAGTCACAACATCGCTGTTGTGACATAACAACAACACTGCTGCCCCTGTACATTCGCCTGATCGCCCTAATATTAAAATGGTTTAGGCATAAACTACTTGACACTAAAACGGCTTTATCTTTAAATTGCACCTTATCAAGCAAGGCTTTAACAGGCTTAAGCGATTATTCAAATTAAAAGAAGGGGGAGTGTGTAGATGAAGATCAATGCCTTGATAAGCGGCGCCCTGGCCGTTGCAATCGCATCACCAGTGGTTGCCCAAACCGAACTCGAGGAAGTTGTTGTAACAGCACAACGACGAGAGCAGAGCCTGCAGGATGTGCCGGTCAGTGTGACTGCTTTTACCGGTGCACAGATCGAACGCACCAATATCACCGCTGCACGTGACTACCTCAACCTCACGCCCAACGTTGCCTTCACCGACGACGGCCAGGTTGGTAGTAAAGGCCTCGGTATCGCTATTCGCGGTGTGGGTAACCTGGTTTCCGGCGAAAACGCTGTAGTAAACTCTGTTGGTACTTACCTTGATGGTTTCAGTGTTGCTTCTGTACCGCAGCAGGTTGCCAACCCCAGCGTTCCTGACATGCAAAGTATCGAGGTACTGCGTGGACCACAGGGAACTTTCTTTGGACGAAACTCAGTGGGCGGCGCGCTTAACCTGCGCAGTAACGACCCAAACCTGGAAGAGTTCGGCGTCAAGCTGACCCTTGGTGGTGAAAGCTATGAAGATGCCAACGAACTTGGCCGAGTCACCGCGGTTGTGAATGCTCCCCTGGCTGATAACTTCGCAGTTCGCGGTGTCATCCAGTACGAAGACAGCGGTGGCCGAGTCACCAACGCCTGTGCTACCGGTGCTTCCGCGGCAGAGTGTCC
>CAZXDV010000155.1:0-7488 GCA_964639535.1 uncultured Enterobacteriaceae bacterium
CTCAATTTCTGATTTTTTGGCCACCGTGCAAAGGAACCCTTGCAAATAAATGAAATCAAGCAAACTGGATGACACGCAGAGCCTGGGCCTGGTAGAAAACGGCGAAAGTGAAGAAAGACGGGCGCATGAGTTCCAGGATCCCCGGGAAACCAGGGCCCGCTTAATGCGAGAATATGTGGGTGGAAAGAACAGTTCCTTTTACATGTCCATCTTCCATCGATTCGACAGGTGCCCATTCTTTCCCCGGCCCACTATTAACCTGCCTGCATTTCTACTTGGGATCCTGTGGATGGCCTACAGGAAGATGTGGCTTTTTGCCCTGTTGATATTCCCGTGTCTTTTTACACTAATTGGCTGTTGCTGTTATTATTTTTTGTCTTACCACTTAACTTCAGTGAAATACTGGGTGTTTAATCCGGCGATTGACCTGTCAATTGCCTCAGCCGCGATGCTAAGCGCAATAGTTACAGGTGCATGGGGTAACTATTTCTACTATCTTCATGTTTTGCTCAAGGTAAGAGCAGTGCAGGGCATGAACCTGAGCCTCCTCGAGCAGAGAAAACGACTGGCAAAGTCCGGAATGGTGTCAAGAATCAAGCCCGCTGTGCTAATAGTCGTACTATTAGCAATTGCGTTGCCGACCGGCCTGGTACTAAGACAGTACGTCGCCCTGGCCAGCCAGCAAATAGCGAGCGCGCTGCAAGTACTTAACCAAGCGAGTGACGCTGTCTCGAGCCACGTGCGTACATACGGTACCTGGCCCAACGAAACTGAAAGGAATAATCATGCGTTTAAACCTGCGCCGGGATCGCTGCTTGGAGAAGTTTTCCTAAAGGAACAGTTGATAGTAGTGACATTCAGCGACGAAAGCCCTGTTCTTCATGAATTCCGGGGCAAATCACTCGCGTATTTCGGAAAACAGGGCACGCAGGGAGAAAAAATAGAGTGGATTTGTGGCGCAATTGATCTGCAGCTGGCTCACCTGCCAGGCCGATGCAAGAGGAGTTTTTAGAAACGTTCAAAGCAGCTCTACCAGCTCTTCAAGTTCTTTTCCCCGGACTTCGATCTTCTCACCTATCTCTTTACTGTATTCGATAAACTCCTTTAAACCATCCGGCGTGTAAACCTGCAGCGGGTCATCACGAAAAGAAGGCCCATTCATGACTTTATTAGAACTTTCCGCACTATGCCTGGTGATTTCCATGCTGTCATTCCCGCTTGCAGCCCTGTTTGAATACAGGAAAGTTGCAGCATCAATCCCCTGCGGCGGTGGTTCCGTGCTTATGACAGTAATATTGTCCGGCCCCTTCCACCTGTACAGCCTGGCTGTGTCCTGCCTGTCTTCATCACCGGGGCTGTTTGCGCCAACGCCGGGTTGTACGATGACATGAACATTTTCTTCGCTTCGAGCTTCAAGAGTAACTTGCGTTGCAGGTTCATCAATCCTCGCTTTGCTCAGCGCTGGCTCCGCGGCATCGATATTTACTTCCTTATCTCCCTTGAATAGCAGGAGGAAGTAACTAAATACGCAGGTAACAACAATTAAATACAACATTCGCATAGAGGATCGGCCCCTTGAAACACAGGATGGGTCCTGTACCTGTTCTAAAGCTCTAACCTGGCAATATCATCTCTAAAATAAACAATCAGGGCTGTTACAACCCCGGTTGATTCCAGGCACAGGGCAAGCAGGTAAAGGTCATTGGTAAAGGCTGCGCTAAATGAGCCCATTGGTACAACAAAGAACAATACAGCACCCAGCATAAACACGGCCAGGCTAATATTGAAATCCAGTTTGTCCATTTTTTATCTCCAGCTTGTGTGAACCTGGGTTTAATCTTGCAATCACGATGCCAACATACAATTCCTGTCGCCGTAGACTTAAACATTCAACATTTAACAGGGCATTCCCTTGCTCCCCTGTGACGGTTTTCACATGTTTTGTGATCAGCAAATCACGCAGGGCTGCACGTTTGTTCGAGAAGATGATGAATTCCAATCATATTTATGACGAGAACTCATCAACTTGTCGAAAATTCATCACCTCGGGTCATCACCGTTGGATAGCCGCGGCCTCACCTCATTTCTCATGCCAGTATACAGTCGCCTCTCCCGCGGCCAGCTGGTTTTGCACGGTCGGCCAGTTGGACTCAGATTTTTGCAGGTAAGCCTTTATGTCCTGGGACCACTCCCTGGATACTTCTGCGTCCCAGTTGAGGTACAGCTTGCCTTCATGAATGGTCCAGGCATTTACAGGATCGGTCTCGGCGGCATAACCCTCTGCCATACCATATGCACACCATCCCCCATATTGCGGCGCATAGTCCTTCGGCGCCGCGAGGAACTTATCCCTGTTGTCCTTTGAACTGAATAACCATTTTGCGTTATTCCAGTCCGCGGAGTACTTGAGCATCCCTTTTTGCGGAGTGCCTTTTGAAAAATAGGCCACCGGGTCATAGCCATGAATGGCGTAGCCGTCATCCGACAGCAGTATTTCGGACGCGGTTTTTTGTTCCCCTGAGCAGCCAGATAGTAAAAAGACAAGTGCCAGTGGTAACGTGCATATAATATTTTTCATTTTCGATTTCATTCCCTTATCGATTAGTTTCGTTCTGGTGTTTTTCACAAGTATAATCCAGGTGATGGTTTTTCATCATGGTTTGAATTGAGGCACCCTTTATGGGCTTTGAAATGGTAGCAATTGCCCTGGGAGATGTAGTGTGGTTATCCCTGGCTTTCATTTTCGGTTTTTGCGCAAGATCCACAGGGCTTCCACCCCTCGTTGGTTTTCTTCTGACAGGATTTATCCTCAATAGTTTCGGTGTCGTCAGCGGTGAAATGCTTGGAAAGCTCTCAGATCTTGGTATCACCCTTCTCCTTTTCACGGTAGGCCTGAAACTGAACTTGCAAATCCTGGCCAAGCCCCAGGTCTGGGCCGTAACGGGTATCCACACGGCAACAACCGTGCTGCTGCTGACGGCTTTTTTCCATCTTTTATTCGTAATTGGGATCGGTGGATTTGCCGGCCTGGGCTTTACTCAATTCCTCATCCTCGCCTTTGCCCTGAGTTTTTCCAGCACAGTATTCGTGGTAAAAGTACTGGAAGAAAAAGGTGAGATGAAATCCCTGCATGGTCGCATTGCCATCGGCATATTGATCATGCAGGACCTGGCTGCCGTGATTTTCCTGGCATTTTCTGCCGGCAAGGTACCTTCACCATGGGCTTTACTTCTCTTGCTACTCATACCGCTACGACCGTTATTTCTTTTCATTCTAAAGAAACTCGGGCATGGGGAATTACTGGTACTTTATGGTCTCATCCTGTCACTTGGAGGAGCCGAGATTTTCGAGCTGGTCGGTATCAAGGGAGATCTTGGTGCACTGCTTATCGGCGTGTTTTTTGCTGGCCATCCCAGGTCTAATGAACTGGCCACAACGATGCTGGGATTTAAAGACCTTTTCCTGCTTGGTTTTTTTCTGTCTATTGGACTATCGGGCACAATAACTTCCGAAATTCTTTACATAGCGCTTCTCATTACTCCACTGGTATTTTTGAAGTCGCTGCTTTTTTTCTTCCTGTTTATTAAATTCAAATTGCGCTCTCGAACATCCCTGCTGGCAACGGCTAACCTGACAAATTTCAGCGAATTTGGATTAATCGTAGCCGCCATTAGTGTCTCCGACGGTCTGCTTGGAGAAAAATGGCTCATTGTCCTGGCTCTTGTCACCGCCATTTCCTTTGTCATTGCAGCGATATTTAATGCGCATTCTCACCGACTCTACGCCAGGTATCGAAAATTCTGGTTGGCCTGGCAAGGCCCAAATCGCCTTTCAGACGACAGGGTCCTGGACACCGGGGATGCTACCATCGCGATAATTGGCATGGGTCGTGTTGGTACCGGGGCCTACGACAAGATGCTTGATAGCACTAACGACCCTGTTGTAGGCATCGACTTTGATCCTGTAAAAGTGGAAGAGCAGGTCGAAAGTGGCAGGAATGTATTACTTGGCGATCCAAGTGATGCGGACTTCTGGGACCGTATTACGGCGAAACACAAGATAAGGTTAATCCTGCTTGCGCTACCAAACCTGAATATGAATCTCGCTGTACTTGATGAAATCGCCAGTACTGATTTTGACGGGGACATCGCGGCGTCTGCCAGGTATGCGGATGAAATGGAGACCCTGCATGAGGCCGGGGTCGCCACGGTATTTAACATATACACCGAGGCCGGTGTTGGATTTGCAGAGCATGTCCAGGCAAAACTATCACCTTCCAGCCAGGAATCGTAAATTCACCTTTAAAGTTACCCCCGGAATTACTGAAGATCGAAAACTGGCAGCGAATCAATGTCCTGGTTTCTTGCTAAACAAACTCTATTCCCCCGCTACTGACCTGTGATGCTCTTATGACGCTGCCTAAAATCGAGCTAATCATTCCGGGACTGGACACACCCACTGCCGGCTCCTCTTTCACGATGGAAAGGCGAGAGCCGTCTTTGCCCTTGAATTCGAACTCTCCTCTTAGCATGTTGTTGGTGCGACGGTCAGCGATGATCTTTGCCCGTGTCCTCTCTACTCCTACTGTCGCCAGTGCACAGGCAACCATGGCATTAACGTTACGAGGAAACTTGAGCGCTACCTCCTTCACTGAACCGTCAAACAATATTGTTTCATCGTTTAATTCCTCCCCCTCTACGCCCAATGAATCGGGTGGCTTTCGAAACGTGATGCTGGCTTCCTCCCAGTTATCCCGGGCTTCAAAAAGATTGTCGATACCAACTACCGCACCGTGGGGCACCAACAAACGTCTACCCGAAGCCATGGCTGCTTCGGTCAATTCCTTCATGACACTATCATCTGCCAGCGCGGCAACAGAACATGGCATGTAGTCGCACTGGGCCAGTATGTCCTTGCCAAAATCATGGGACACCTGGGGATGAGCGAGCTCCACAACAAGATTAAGACCTGCAATGGATTCCATGAAAACCCCCATGTTCGTGGTACACGGAACGTCATCGAGACCATTGAGCCGCTCCTGCGAGCGATTATAAATACTGCAAACCTCGATTTCTGTGCCGGCAAGAGACTGGTGTAAGGAACTGCCCAGGTAACCGTATCCGATAATGCCGATGCTGTAATTATTACTCATTGCTGCATCCCTCTTTTAGATTATGCTTGTCGAAGCTGCGCCAGTCCCACCGTCAGCAAGGGTATGACATAAAGAGCAAGAATCCCATAAGTAATGGTGCCGTATCCCTGGCCAATCAAGGTGACCAGGCCAAGACTGGATGCCAGGTAAATAGAAAAAAGCAGTAGACATGCAGCAATCATTACCCGCTGCCAATGGGATAATTCCTTTCCCTGCTCACGCCGAAACCCGTCAATTCGTTCATTTACGGAATGTACCATGGCCACACCGGTCTCAATGTAAGTACCAAAAATCACTATCTTAAATAACAGCGCGAGCACCGGCGTGTTTAGCGCAGTAAGCAGTATTAATAGTGGCACATCCTCGTTCAATACCATGGGGTATTGAGCCAGTAACACAACATAAAACATTATTGCGGGAAGCATTGCGATCGGTCCAGAGAGAATACCAGCCCAGATAGCCTGTTTTCTCTTCTTTATGTGTGTTATGCCGAATAATATCGCAGGCACTGCAGCAAGGTTGTAGCCTGCATACTTTAGAGCGCTCAACGCATCGGCCTCGATTAAATTGTCTTCTCTTAAAATGAGACTCACATCGTTACCAAGTGCATTCAACGATACAATGAATAACGTTAAGTAGGCTCCATAGAGTACAAATGACCAGGCAGATATCATTTTTTCTATTAAAGTCGTTCCATAAAACGCCAGCACGCCAATAGACAGTATCATCAGCGCCGTACCGACATGCTCGGGAGCGCCCGTCATTTCAGAAAATATTACACCTGATGCAGCTCCAATGACGGCAAACACCAGGATAGCAATGGCAATAAACAATAATTCAAAAAGAAACCAGCCGCGTCCAAGCAATGCTCCAAAAAACGCACGGTAATCATAGGTTTTCTTTACCCTGCAAAATTCAAAAGTCAGGGCCAGTAACAGGCTCCAGGTGAACATCGTAATAAGCATTCCAAGAAGACCGCTTATTGCTCCCGTACTCATAAAGTACTCCACCAACTCGCGTCCGGTAGAATACCCTCCACCTATGATCACGGATTGAAATAGCAAGCCGGGCAAGAGATAGCTCCTGAAAAAATTACTCAAGGTAACCTCCCCGGTGAAATATCACCCACTGAAAAACCGGGCAGATCAAATTCTGAGTCGAGAGACTCTTCAAGGGCCAGTAGCGAAGCGAGTCTTGCAAGGGCTGGTGCAGTTTGTATCCCAAATCCACCCTGGCCAACCAACCAGAAAAAGTCACTATTTTCTTCGTCATAGCCGACCACCGGCTGTCGATCTGGAGCAAAGGTTCGAAGGCCGGCCCAGCTATGATGTATTCGCTCAATTGTTAAAGTCGTATGGTTTTCAATATTCTGAGCAGCCAGCGCTATATCATATTCTGCTGGTTGAGCATCACAGGGCTCGGATGGCACCTCATCTGCTGCCGAACCCAGCAAATGGCCCGCTTCCGGCATAAAATAATACCCGCCGGCAAGTCCTCCGACGGCCGGCCAGTTCGACATGTCCGCACCCTTTAATCCGTCAAAGGTGATAATAGTACGCCTGAGCGGTTTCAGGTTCACTGTTCTTACACCCGCCATACCGGCAATGACATCGCCCCATGCGCCCGATGCATTGACAATCCTGCGAGCCTGGACTTGCTCAGCATTTGTTAATTCGATATTCCAACCCTGTGAAGAATGGCGCATCGATGACACGTTGGCGTTTCGCTTTATCACGCCCTTGTTATGCAGGGTATCACGCCGATAGCCTTCTACCATTGCAGCAACATCGATCTTAAAAGCATTTTTTTCGAGAAGGCCAAGCTGGATTGACTGTTCACCAAATTTCAGAATCGGAATTCGTTGCCGCATCTCCTCTATGCCAAGGGGCTCCAACCCTGTATCAGCACG
Organism: uncultured Enterobacteriaceae bacterium; assembly: GCA_964639535.1. Taxonomy (GTDB): domain Bacteria; phylum Pseudomonadota; class Gammaproteobacteria; order Eutrophobiales; family Eutrophobiaceae; genus WLWS01. Next base: position 7,062 of record CAZXDV010000155.1, read on the forward strand.
TAGTAGCTTCTCTACCTGCTGCCTGTCACCATCCCTCGCGGTAAAAATACAGCCGATTGGCGAAGTCAGGGGCTGCTGGGAAAACCTGCTGTTGGCATCGAGAAAAAAAGGAAGGCTTAGTTGAGTTAATGCGCGTGAAACACCATCAACGTAAATACTCGAGTAAAGTGCTGCTGAACGACCCGTCGTGTGATACGCGAGATCAGGCTCTCGTTCCAGTAACAACACCTGTGCCTTTTGCGCCAGGTGACTGGCAAGTGATAATCCCGCTATTCCCCCACCGATTATGCAAAAGTCTGTATTCATTTTGTTTGTCTGTATCAAATGCTGTAGCAACCTTAGTATCTGTATACGAAACGTTTTTAAAATAGTATTATTTCAAGGTATTAATTTTTAGAATATTTTTGTGTGAGCCTATCAGTGTCTC
>CAZXDV010000156.1:0-7407 GCA_964639535.1 uncultured Enterobacteriaceae bacterium
CGGCAAAAGCGGTTGGACTGGAGGCTGTGCTGATACCGAGCTTGTACATCAGCGCAGTGCCCATAAAGACAAAACAAAGTGCCAGCAAGAGTGTGCCCCAGTAACCAATATCAAAATCCTTTCGCGCCACCCTGGGACTGAACCCCTGCTCGTTAAGCCGGGCTTTTTCACATACCCAGAAGGACTGGAACATGGAGGCTGCAACACTGGTCGGCATCCAGCCGGCGATGGCAATCATGAACAGGAGGGTAGAGCGATCAAACTCCACGTGGCGTGTCAGCTGGTCCTGTGTCCAGTTCACTTCAGGGATAGCGAGACCTACTGCGAGCACTGTAAAAATCGAAAACAGCACGACAATAAACTTGGTGATATTTTCAAATAACCTGTAACGACCAGATATTAGCAGGGTGGCGCACGCTATCATCAGGGAAATGGCGATACTGACATCACCGAGATCAACAGCAAACACGTTTCTAAAGATACCGCTTGTGACCAGGGAAATGCCTGCCACCGATATAAACATGTCAATAGGCATACCAAGGGCATATATGGCCACGGTCCAACGCCCCTGCTTACGATAGCCTTCCAGCATGGGTTCTGAAGTGGCCGCTGCATAGTCAGAGCTGAAGCGAAATGCCGGGTATTTGAGTACGCAGGCAACAATGACAACAAAGATCAGGCTGAAACCGTACTCGGCACCGGCGCGCGTGGACTGTATCAGGTGAGAAACCCCGACGGCGATAGCCGCAAACATGAGCCCCGGGCCCAGCCTGTCCTGGTATGCCCTGAAAAATCTCATGCTGTTCATGCCGGGGTTTATTGCTCCGAACCCGCGGCCCTTGCGCGCTCTTGAGTTTTCGTGAGCATCTCTTCGGATATTTCACTGGCACCGGGCCAGCCCTGCAGGTGATGCTTTACCAGTTCGACCAGCGCAGAAATGTGGAGCTCATGGTCATTCAGTGCGGGAATATAGGAAAATTCTTCACCACCGGCTTCCACGAAAAACTCGCGATTTTGCAGGTTTATTTCTTCCAGGGTTTCAAGACAGTCTGCGGAAAAACCCGGGCTGATAACCTGTACACTCCTGATACCTGCAGCCCCCCATTCCTTCAGGGTGAAGTCCGTGTAGGGCTTGAGCCATTCCTGCGGTCCGAGCCTGGATTGAAAACTGATTTCCCATTCCCCCTGTTTCAGGCCAAGCTTTTCAATGACAAGGCGTGTTGTTTTCTGGCAGTGACAAAAATAGGGGTCGCCGGCCATGAAGTATTTTTGCGGCAGACCGTGGTAGGAGAAAAGCAGTTTTTCCGGGCGACCGAACTCTGCCCAGTGACCACGAATACTTTCGGCGATGGCGTCTATATACGGTGGGTAGTCGTGATAGTGATTTATCGTTCTCAACTCGGGTTGAAAACGCCAGTGGCTGAGTTCGGCGCATACCGCATCAATGGTCGAGGCGGTGGTAGTGGCAGAGTACTGGGGATACAGTGGCAGTACCAGCAGGCGTTGCACATTTGCCTCGCGCATCCTGTCGAGTACGCTCTTTATCGAGGGCGAGCCATAGCGCATGGCGAGATCAACCACCACATCATCGCCATACTCTTTCCCAAGGGAGTCCTTGATTAACGCCGCCTGTTTCTTCGCAATACACAGCAGGGGTGAGCCCTCTTCAGTCCAGACCTTGGCATAGGCTTCGGCGGAGCGTCGTGGGCGTGTGCGCAGGATAATACCGTGCAGCACAAACCACCACAGTGCTGGAGGCCACTCTATTACCCGCGTATCCGAGAGAAACTCGGCAAGGTATTTTCTCACCGCCGGCGTCGTCGGTGCGTCGGGCGTACCAAGATTGCTGAGTAATATACCCGTTCTGGGTTTCCCGTTATGCGCGTAGCTTTCGTTACCGATGTATTTAACCATGACTTCCCAGCAAGACCTGATACCTAGCCAGAGTGATCCTCTCTCAGGGTTTTACGATATTGTTCATAAATCGAAACACACTGTTCCCCAAGCTCGGATTTTTCATCGATATTATCAATATAAAAACGAACCAGGGCTCGAATAGCGCCTTCCACTTTGCCATAGGCATTTTCTTCAGCCTCGGTACACCTGACAACACGACGCAGGTATTTCAGGAGAAACCATTCAACACTGTCCGGCTCGTAATTTTCCTTTTCCAGCTCCTTGAGATGCTGGATAACATAAATCCGAAAATCACCAAAATAGACTTCTCTCATAATCCTTCTTTCACTCCGCCAGGATAGATGAAGTTATTATATTTAATAGCTTCGCAGTACCTGCATCGGGGGCTCACGCAAGGCTGAGCGAGTGCCAAGAAGTCCCCCGGCAACTATGATAACAGTACAGACAATTGGTGCGATTAACCAGACCCACGGGTTAATCGATATATCAATCTTGAATACAAATTCTGCCAGCGCCAGCTCAATAACAGTGGCCGCAAAAGCTGCAAGAATGCCGGAAATCATGCCCAGCGTGAAAAACTCCGCGCTCAGGCTGGCGACAATTTGCCGCTGGCTTGCCCCGATTGAACTAAGCAATCCGGCTTCGTAGTTTCTCTCGGCATGGGTTGTTTGTATTGCTGCAAGTAGCACCACCACACCTGCCATCAGGGTAAACAGGAACACGAATTCCACGGTTCGAACCACCTGTTCCATGATTGCGCGAACTTCTTTTAACAGGGCATCGATATCAAAGATCGTCACGCTTGGAAAATCCTTCAGCAGTTGTGAAAGTATCTGGCGCTTTTCCGCAGGCAGGTGAAAGCTGGTGATATAGGTAGCAGGATAATCATTGATAAGGCCGGGATTGGCGATGACAAAGAAGTTAACATTAAAAGAGTCCCACTCTACCCAGCGCAGGTTTTCCACCTTGCCCGTGATTTCTTCTCCGGCAATGTTGTAGGTCAGCGTGTCATTGAGCTTGATGCCCAGGGTCTCTGCCAGTTCTTTTTCCACCGAGAACAACGAGGCCGTATCGTTCTCGTTCCACCAGCGTCCACTTTCAAGCCGGTTTTCTCCCTGCAACTCCTCTGCAAAGGAAAGGTTAAATTCCCGCGTAACCAGTCGCTTTGCTCGAGCATCCTCGTAATCATCGGCACCGACACTTTGATCGTTGATGGCAACCAGCCTTCCACGGATCATGGGATAGATATCGTTGGAAACTTCTCCATGCTGCATCAGGAATGTCTGAAGCGCTTCAACATCTGCCGGTTGAATGTTAATGAGAAAATAGTTGGGTGTGCCCTCGGGCAGCCTGTTGCGCCAGTTTTCCAACAGGTCTGTTCGTACCAGCGTAAGTAATAACATCACCATGACACCCAGCCCGATGGCCAGTATTTGCGCCACGCTGAGATTGGCACGACGAGCCACGTTGCTGAATCCGTAGCGCCAGGCCACGCCCACCCGTGATCGCAGGCGACTCATTGAGTTAATCAGTAACCTCGCAAACAGGACCAGCAGGATGGCAGTCACGATCAGCCCGCCAAGGGTATAAAGGGTTAACTGCACGTTACCTGATTGCCATGGTGTCAGTGCGGCAAGGGCAAGCACCGCCGCACCGTAGCTCACCCTGCCGGCGGTTGATACGGGAATAAGATCGCGTCGCAGCACTCTGAGGGGGGACACGCGGCTTAACCTGAGAAGTTGCGGCATGGCAAATCCGCAGGCCGTGACGATACTGGCGAGCAGGCCATCCAGGACCGGTTTGAAAGACGGTGCAGGTAACTCCGCGCTGGTGAGCCCGGCCATCAGGATACTGAGACCGTGCTGTGCGAGGTAGCCAATAGTCACGCCGACGATGCCTGCGGCAATGGAAAGTAGCAGCAGCTGCAAAAGGAAAATCTGCGTGATCGCTTTTTGCTCTGCCCCGAGGCAGCGCATGATGGCACAGGTATCAAAGTGGCGAATGGCATATCGTTGCGAAGACATGGCGACAGCCAGGCCTGCAAGCGCGATGCTGACCAGCACGGCAAGCCCGAGAAATTGTTCCGCGCGCTCCAGTGCTGTCCTGAGCTCCGGCCGCGCGTCCCGAATACCCTGCACGCGGACACCTTCACGCCCCTCGATAGAATTTCTCAGTGACGCGATACTTTCTTCGTTACCACCAAGTAACAGTCGATAACGAACGCGACTACCGGGAAGTACCAGGCCAGTGGATTCCACGTCAGCGGCATTCATCAAGAGGCGGGGGGCGATATTAAATACATCTCCGCCACGGTCGGGTTCGTAATTGAGGATCTTGCCAATACGAAAATCAGCATTACCAAGACGAATTGATTCACCGGTTTCAAGACCCAGTATTTGCAGCAATCGAGCATCTGGCCATACTTCTCCGCTTGCCGGAACCTCTTCCTCTACAGATTCTTCTGTAAACAATGCGGAGGAAGTTCGAAGTTTCCCGCGGATCGGGTAGTGAGTATCTACGGCCTTGACCTCGGCCATCTGGAACTTGTCTTCATTAACCACCATGCTCCTGAAACTGGTGGTATAAGAACGGAGCAGGCCAAGTTCCGCAGCCATATCACTAATATCCGTCTCAATTGGCCTGCTTGACATGAGCACGAGGTCCGCAGCAAGCAGCTCCGAAGCCTGGGTTTCCGTTGCCCGTTTAACCCTGTCGGTAAAGAAATTAACAGTGGTCAGGCTTGCTATCGCGATGACGATGGCAATGGCGATCAGCTGGATCTCCCCGGCGTGCCAGTCGCGGCGCAGGCCGTTTACTGCAAGGTTGAGCAGCCGTGGTTTCATTGCTGCTGGACCAGCTCGCCTCCGGCCAGGGTTATTTGCCTGTCACAGTGGGCCGCAAGATCGTGGTCATGGGTAACCAGGACGAGGGTGGTACCCCGTTCACTGTTAAGCCTGAATATCAGCTCGACAATTTGCTGGGCAGTAACCTGGTCCAGGTTTCCCGTCGGTTCATCGGCGAAAAGTATGCTGGGCTCCCCGGTAAATGCGCGCGCGATAGCCACGCGCTGTTGTTCGCCGCCTGATAGCTGGTTGGGATAATGTTGCAGTCGCTCCGACAGGCCAACTTCGGCAAGGATGCCAGCGGCAATCTCGCCAGGATTCTCCACGCCGCCAAGCTCAAGTGGCAGCATAACGTTTTCAATCGCCGTGAGCCCGGGCAACAGCTGGAAGGACTGGAATACAAAACCGATCCGCTGGTTTCTTAACCGGGCCCGGCCATCTTCATCAAGACCACCGAGATCAACCCCATCAAGCTGTACGCTACCCTTGCTTGGAACATCAAGGCCAGCCAGCAGTCCCAGTAGTGTAGACTTACCGGATCCTGATACACCGACGACGGCGATACTTTCACCTGCGCCGATGGAAAAGCTCACGTTTTTTAATATCGTTAATTCACCGTCGGGTAAACTAACTTGCTTTGTCAGATCTTTAGCCTGCAAAATAACATTCGAGGAACTACTCATAATATGCGACGTTATTTCTTCCTGTTAATTTTGTTGCTGTCGTTTCCAGCCCAGTCTGAGGAATCGCTGTTGCTGGTCCTGGGCGATAGCATCAGTGCTGGATATGGCATCAAGCTCGACGCAGGGTGGGTGGCTTTGCTGGAAAAACGACTTGCTGCCGAAGGCTACCCGTACAGGGTCAAAAATGCCAGCATCAGCGGTGACACCACGAGCGGCGCTGCCGCAAGGCTGGGTCAACTCATCGCGAAAGAAGTGCCGAGTATCAGTATCGTTGAACTGGGCGGCAATGATGGCTTGCGTGGCCTGTCCCTTGAAGAGATGGAGCTCAGCCTGGACAGGATAATCCAGGAATTGCAGCAGGCGGGCAGCGAGGTCCTGCTGATTCCCATGCGCCTGCCACCGAACTACGGGCCGGCTTTCAACGACAGGTTTGAGTCCATCTATCAAGGATTGGCAGGCAAGCACGGGGTAACCCTGGCTACTTTTATATTGCACGAAATTGGTGAAAACCCGGAAATGATGCAGGCAGACGGTATTCATCCGAAAGCCGAGGCACAGCAAAAAATGCTGGATAACATCTGGGATGAGCTGGAGCCAATGTTGAAACCTTCAAGCGTGGACATGTGAGCGTCATTTAACCATGAAATATTGCAACCAATGTGGAAACAATGTGACGGTCAAGGTGCCGCAAGGTGACGACCGGCCACGCCATGTCTGCGATTCCTGCAACACTATCCATTACCAGAACCCAAAGATCGTGGCAGGTTGCCTGCCAACCTGGGGTGACCGTGTATTACTGTGCAAAAGGGCGATTGAGCCGCGTTATGGCTTTTGGACCTTGCCCGCTGGTTTTATGGAATTAAATGAAACCACCCTGGAAGCCGCAGCCCGGGAAACCCTTGAAGAAGCCAATGCCAGGGTTGAATTGCAGGGACTTTATGCCCTGATGAACCTGCCCCACGTGGACCAGGTCTACCTGATGTTTCGGGCCAGGTTACTGGATCTTGATTTCTCCGCGGGAACGGAGAGCCTGGATGTCAGGCTTTATAGCGAAGAAGAGATCCCGTGGGATGACATCGCCTTTACCACCATACGCGCAGCCCTGGAGCTGTATTTTGAGGATCGAAAGAGCGACACATACCCGTTCAGGGTGGGAGATATTGTTCGGGATGGTGAGGGTTACGGCTTTCTACACCGGCCCTGATGATCAGCGCGGGGCTAGTCTTCCATTTCTATCCAGCGACCAAAGCTACACTCGTAGCACTTGCCGCCGTTAGTGACCTGGTCCCCGTTTGAGAATTCCGCATCGTTCCAGTAACACTTCTCTTCCAACTGGTCCATCTGGACGGTAGCTTCATCACTGGTTGGGCCGAGTATTTCTGAGGTTTTCTTGCTGCTGTCGACCGCTTCAACTTCGGTTGCCATTATTCTTATCCTCCCGTTGAGGCCATTATCTTAATGCTTGTGGTGCATTTGTGCCAGCTTCCTCGCGCGCGCCGGGGGCGATTCCTGAGGGCTGCCCGGGGTTGGTAAACGCCGCTAATCCCGCGCACCGGTTGACTTTGGGAAAAAAATCCCTATATTACTAGCACTCACTCGCTAAGAGTGCTAATAAAACATTATTTTACTAGTAAATACAACAAGTTAATGGATAAGGAGGTAAAGCCATTATGAACATCCGTCCTTTACATGACCGCGTGCTGGTCAAGCGGGTAGAAGAAGACAAGACTTCCCCCGGGGGCATCGTAATTCCTGACAGCGCGACGGAAAAACCCATCGAAGGCGAAGTTGTCGCAGTAGGCAACGGCAAAATTCTCGACAGTGGCGAAGTACGGGCACTGGAAGTCAAGACAGGCGACAAGATCCTGTTTGGCAAGTATTCCGGTACCGAGGTCAAGGTTGATGGTGACGAATATCTCGTGATGCGTGAAGACGACATCATGGGCATTATCGAATAAGTATCA
>CAZXDV010000157.1:0-7396 GCA_964639535.1 uncultured Enterobacteriaceae bacterium
CAACCAGCGACCCATTGTCGTAAACTGTATTACCCGATAGCAATGTGCGAAGCACGCTTGTACCCGGCAATTCCTCAAGGTCACAGGTAAAGGGGTTGCGATCGACGATGGTAATGTCTGCATGGTTGCCCTGAGCAAGAGTGCCAACGCCCTGCCAGTTCAACACCGCCGCCGCATCCCTTGTCCACATCATCAGCGCTTCTTCGCGTGAAATCGCCTGGCCGGATTCCAGGTTGCGATGCCTGCTCACCGCAAACTCGCAGGTTTCTGCAAGCTGGATTTGTTCAAAGACATTTCTTGGTCCCCAGTCTGTACCGCAGCCAACCTTGAGGCCATGATCAAGGAGACGACGCAGGGGAATCAGGTCCTTCCAGGTGTGCTTGCCAATGCGGTCGGCGTAGTAGTCGCCCTTGCCCCAGTGAAAGCCCTTGCAGGTCGTTACATTGATACCATGGTCCGCATAGCGTGCCGCATCATGTTCATTGACGAGGATAGCGTGCTGCAGTATCCACTCCCTTTTTCGAATTTCGTCCTTGTCGTGCTTTGCCAGTGAATCAAAGAAGCTGTCATGGTCCTTTGGCGTTGCCGCCAGGATATTCATGCGCAGACCATGTTCCATGCAAAAGTCTATACACTGCTCCTCGACCCACTTTGGCAGGAATTCATAGCCATAAATCAATTCGCCGTAGGGACTTTTGAACGGTTCGTAGAGATTAATAAAGCCCGCGCCGCAGGGCCCGGAACGTGCAACGGTAATCCCGTTGTGACGTAACAGGTCGTTGTCGGTATCCATTAATGACAGGGCCAGCTCAAGTCGCGCCTGTATTTCTTCCGGTGTCGGCCGGTAATGGGGATGAAATGCCATGTCGGCGGACTCCAGCGATGTCAGGACCCGGCAGTTCATTCCACCTGTTTCAAGGATCTTTCGGTAACCATCAACATGCTCCGGCTCCATGGCGTGACTCTCATAAATAGTGGTGACACCAAGGGCATTCATTTCCGCCATTCCTGCCCGTCCGCCGTGTTCCCATACCTCGTCAGGCGGTAGTGGCAGCTTATCCCATATCTGCATCCAGAAAGGGTCATGGGTGTAGTAGTTTGTTACTGAGCCCCTGACAATCCCGCTCAGCTCGCCATTCACATCCCGATCTATCCAGACGTCACAGACTCTCTCTGGTGTGTGCCATGACAGGCCGAGCATATTGAGCGCCATTGAGTTCATGGCGCAGACATTGGGCAGGATGGGTGCCCAGGCCTGGATCATGATTGGGTGCTTGTCGCTGGCACGGTCAAGCACGTGCTTATCCGGAAGGCGACCTTCATGCAGATCGCGGTAAGAACGACGATGAAAATAGTGCGCTTCGCCCACCGGGGTACACATGATCCATTGCCCCGCAGGAACATGCTCGGCCTGGGCCTTGATTCGCGCCACGATATCATCATGATTGACCGCATCGCTGAGATCCACCATGACCATCTGCAGGGTAGAAAAGTGCATAGCGTGGGGATGTGTATCGACGAGTCCCGGCATCACGAACGCGCCATCCACGTCCAGTGTTTGTGTGCCCTTCGCTGCCAGCGACGCCAGCTCATCTTGTGAACCCACGGCTTCTATCCTGCCGGACCGCACAAGAAGCGATTCCGATGTGGATGCAGCCCCGTCGCAGGGCAGGACGCTACCCCCGGTGATTAACAGGTCAGGTGATTCACTCATGGCAACTCCCTCTGGATGTTGATGCCTGTACTTATACACAGTTTAAACAATTGCACGGAGAATTAAATGAAGGCACGGAGTAAAAATAGGTAAAATGCCCTGAACATCTGCCTCGATACTATTTATCAAAGGCAGGGATAATAAAAACCAGTACATCCTGGGGGGAATATATGAGCCACTTCATTTACAAGCCAGGGCTGTTATTGTTGTCAGCACTCGTGGTTTGCTTTTCCGGAATTCACAACGCTGTTGCCGAGAGTGCATACATGAATGATCCATTCACGCGTCCCGGCATTATCACTCCACTCACTTTGCCTGAATCGTGGCCAATCCATTTTGACAGGGATCCGCACAACAAGAGTCCGGCCGGAACAAGCACGAAGGTTTATATCCTGGGTACTGGTATGCCATTACCGAACCCTTATCGTTCCGGCCCGGCATCTGCGGTAGTGGTCAATGGTCAGCCCTACCTCGTTGATGCAGGGGAAGGCATATGGCGTTCACTGGCGCGCTCTGCTCTTATTAATGGTGATAATGCGACGCGCGACCTGGCCCCGATAAAGCTACGATACCTGTTCCTGACACACTTGCACGAAGATCACACTGTCGGAATACCGTCCCTGGTACTTAACCCCTTCAAACTGAATATTCCCGCGCCGAAGTCAATTTATGGTCCGCCCGGGGTATCAGAAATGGTTGAGCATATTCTTGCCGCGTGGAAACTGGATATCGCTGCAGAATTATCTGATGGTTATGATCCCATTGGTGCAAAGGCAATAGGGCACAATATCGAAATAGGTGCACGGGGTGTTGTTTACAAGGACGAAAATGTGACGGTAGAGGCATTCAGGACAATTCACGGTCCGCTCAAGGATACCTTCGCATATCGCTTTACTACTCCTGATCGTGTAATTGCCTTCACTGGCGACGGGGGTCCGTACCAGCCCAATATAGTCAAGGCAGCAATGAATGCTGACATCCTCGTGGCCGAAGTAGTAACCGAGAAGAACATAGCTCATGCCCCCTGGGGTGGTGAAACCGAGGAAGAAAAGAAAAAGGAAATATTTCGATATCATTTTTCACCCTCTGTACTGGCACGCATGGCCAATGAAGCAAAAGTGAAAGCGATAGTTCTCAACCATGAGCAAAATTACGTGAGGCCGGAGGAGTTCAAAAGGACAGGATTGGTAGAGGAGATAAAGGAGGCGGGTTACCCGGGCCCCATCTATTCTTCAATGGACGGGGACATATATTAAATTCGACGGGAAACACATCGAATAAGGAGCTTGCATCATGTTAATGAAAGGACTGGAAGCCTTGAGGATAGTCAACAACGGAAAGCTGGATGCCATGCGACTGCTGATGTATGGCGTACCGCTGTTACTTTTCCTGGCCTGGCGCATAGCGGGAACCGGCGTGAGTGATTCGGAGCGTATCACCAGGCTTTTAAAAGAGGAAATTATTAACGATTACAAGGAGGGGCTGTACAAGGAATATGGCTTCTACGAGAAAGATATCGTGGATAACCCGAAGGCAAAGGATTTTCCCTCGGAAGAATTGCTTTACCTTGATGTCAGCATTTCAAATGTTTCATTTTCTGCCCCTTTATTCAGTTTCAGTGCCACGGAGCAGGTTGGGATCCGCTTTGATTACAGGCTGACGAGGGACGGCCTGGTGAAGCAGCAGGATAAGGAAGTGTACATGCTGGTACACAGGAAGGGCGGAGTGAGTTTCTGGCCCAGTGGAGCCTTTACCTACTACCTGCAATATTTTTAGCCTGCAAACGTCACTCGCTCTTGTCGCATTTTCAATAATTTTTGCCTGGCGGTGAAAACCGGTATCAATCCTGCATGCATGAAATGCAGGTGCACCCGTTTAGTTGAACGTGCAGTCAAGAATGCACCGTAAAAATGCAAAATATTAAAGGAAAGAGCTATGAAAAAGTTGACCATGCTGAGCCTGTTGCTGCCACTAGTCACCCCGGCACAGGCAGCGGAAGTTTCCGCAGAATGCCGCGGCCTTGCAGCAGGCGTTGTATCAGAAATGAAAAGCGATAATGAAATTACTGATAGGGAAATGATGCTGGTGGCGATCAAGGCGGCGCGAAGAGCCTGTGCTGCCGCTACCGATGGGCTGGTGGTGGAAGCTGTGGCCGGTAATTCGGCACCCGCCGAGGAAGCAGCGGAGGATGAGGACAAGATGAGTGTGTGGGACTTCCTTACCCAGAACCAGGAGAAAAAAGCAGGTAATAAACGCCTGGATCGTCTTAAGAACTAGTAGAGAATGCAAAGGCCGGTGTTACCGGCCTTTGCCTGCTTCTCAAGCCTAGAAATCTACCGAGTAACTCACAACCCACTTCAGGTCGTCGTTGTTGAGACTGGGTGCCGTATCACTTGAATCAAGGTCGGTGCCGCTCACCATGAAGCTGAATCCACCCTTGGAAATGGATGCGTTCCAGTCTATGTAGCTGGTGATGCCGGCGGCGAAGTTAAAGCCATCAACAAAGTCACCGTCGTGGAGACCACCGTGTAATCCGATTTCCCAGCCTTCCATGTTGGGCACTTCAAAACCATAGTCCAGCGACAGGTAGTAGGTAGAGCCAAAGTCATAGTCGTACTCCCTGCCGATCACCCCTATGCCGTTGGATTCCTCATCCTGGGTATGCGTAAACAACCATGCAGCAAGGGTAAAGCCTTTCCAGCCGATGCTGCCGTATATTTCGCCAAAGTCGAAATCCGCCTCTTCGTTGTAGTTGTAATACAGGTAGCCGATATCGAAATCCAGCTCACCCATGGACCAGGCATAACCTGCATAAATGTCATGCTCATATGAAAAAGAGTCATCAGAGGCGTACTGTACATTTGATGCCCAGGTGCCAATATAAAAACCGGATTCGTGCGCATAGTCCAGTCCACCGGAAATGGCCGGTTCATCGGTTGATTGAGTCAGTCCTCGCCAAAGATAGTTGTTGGATATCCCCACGTTCCCTGAAAATTCTGCATGGACGATTGAAGACAGGCTTAGTAACAAGAGTCCAGCCCCCATTTTTTTTACAAAATGCATTTTCATCTTTTACTCCTAAGATACGTTTAAAATTTTTTATATTTGTGATGTCAACAAGCATCACCCGTATCCTATGAGCAAGCATCAGGCCAACAATGCAATTAACTAATAAACTCTATTTATATTAATGAGATATAAAAAATATTTTTTAACGATAAAAATAAATTAAAAATAGCTGCACTAATACCGTTCACGATTTGTGCAATCAAGGTGCAGTATTTACTAAAAACGAAATAGCAGAATACGAAAAAATTTTCTTAACCGGGAAACGAAGGGGAGTTAGCAAGATTGAGTTGTAGATTATCGAGCTACAACTTTATCTGCGTTCAATAACGGATGCGGACACTCACTGATTAATAATTTTCCCTGTTGGATATCAATGGTTATGCGACCAAGTCGCGATAGCGCATTCAATCCAATCAGGTTTCGGCTTGCGCCTCTCACCACCGCAACCTGTACTGGTCCGACATCGCAGCCATTATCAAGCACCAGGGATGAAATCGTGTAGGTAGGTATTGTTTTTATCTTGCCGGTGGCGACTGCCGCCGCAACTTTGCCACTGGACTCCGGTTTTTTGTGCTTGCTGATTTGACGAAACAGCTTATCGCTGATCATTACCATGGAAGCGCCGGTATCAAACAGGAAGTCTGCCCTGATCCCGGGGGCAGGCCGGGCAGACAGGGTATAGGTGCCACTTGCCAGTGGATTCAGGTCAATGTCATGCAAGCCTTCCTCCTTTGAAAAGGCAGGCGTATTCAACACCGCGAAGAAGAGGCAGCTGAAGAGCAGGTTTATTTTTTTTATTCTTCGAAGGCTCATCGTTTTTATGACACGAGTTCTCATCACTTCAATGGCATAAATCAGGCCAACTTCGAAAAGTTTATTTACTCAGAAAATCAATGCCTTACAAAACAACCCAGGAAGCAGGTTGCACACTAATAGTGCCGCAGGGGTGGTATTGCACTGATTTGGAGCAATATTCAAGGCGAGCGTGAATCTGTTATTTACCTGGTGATAAATTATTACAATCACAAATGATTGCTAACTATGTCGCCTTGGGGAAGAAAAGTGACTATTATTTTCACAGGCTTTGAAACATTTCTTTGAGATACAAAGAACTGGAGGAGACAAAAAATGAAAATAGCAAAATTACTGGCGGCAGGTATCGCCATTAGTGCCATCAACACGGCAAGTGCAGGCGACCAGGATACGACGACGGTATGGACCGTTGACTATTCCGGCAAGCCCCCTTACCAGCGCAAGGCTGAAACCCTGCCTACCGCAGATATTGCCATGTTCGAAACACAGCAAACCACGGAAGTGGTGACCACTGATTTCAGCGGCAAGCCCCCTTACAAGAGAAACAGGGAAATTGTCCGGGTAGTAGACCTTGCACAATTTGAAGCTGTAGAAGAAAAGAAGTTCGTACCCACACCGCGTCGTGCCAAGTACGCACATCATAGATAAAAACTTAATCGCGGTTGATATCCGCGAAAGCCAGTATACTTGCTGAACCCCTGCAGCGATTCAGGGGTTCAGCCCAAGTGCTTCTCTAATATCTCTCCACGATACGTACTTAAAGTCCTGGTGTTGATCAGGCAAGGTGTTGTAGCCATCCTGGATGACCAGCAGCCCCTCGGGAAAGGTGGGCGTTTTTAACTGGCTACTGGCACTAATGCCATCTGTTTCAGAAGTGCCGTCAATATTTGCGGTAGCATCGTCGACTACACTGAATGAACCTATATATTTATTATCCGCCTCACGTTGATAAACTGCATACGTATTATTTCCCTGGCTGGAAACAATGATATAACCTTTCTCGGCACCGGATTTATAAAGTGTAATGCCTTCCACATCAGCAGTGAGCCTTTCTGTCCCCGTAGTATCAACCAGCTTGCGCTGGTAGTCCCGTGATGACAAATCAACTTTCCAGAAACCCCTGTCTTCTTCACCAGCATAGAGCACCTGGCCTTCATCATCGGCAACACAACCTTCCGGTTGTGATTCCAGGCTGAACTCGCCGAGCAGGCTTGAAGACCCGGACAGTAACCAGTGCTGGTAAATACCATCCTTACTATTCACGAATATTTGAACACCCTCCGTATCGTCGGGCTGGTAAAGGCATGTGCCATAAGGTTCTGCAATTTCCAGCTGAATACTCATTTCTTCGACTAATTCCACTCGCTGTTCATTGCCGAAAATACGATACACGTCCAGCATATTGCTGGTCCTGTTTGTTGCTATTGCAAGGTCCATCAGCTCTGAACCGATTTTGATGTCCTGGCGTACATCAACGTTGTTTACCCTGCCAGTGCTAAGTAGTTGAATTCTCCTGCCATCAAGATCGTAGACTTCAAGGCCCTTCTTTTTGTTTGTGCCAAGTACGAGACTTTTTCCTGGCACCCCGGGATGCACCCAGATTGCGGGGTCGTCCGCGGCATCGTCATTTACATCCACGGCTACGGTTTCGCGAAGCGCGGTAACTTCCGTGGCAAGCTTTGCTTTTGTCTCGCTCTTGTCGATTGCTGGTTCGGAGCAGGCATAAAGAAACGGAATTGAGAAGAGTAGTAACAGGCGAGGGTTCATAAGTTTTATTCTAAAAAAAGGCAGGCGACCCAT
>CAZXDV010000158.1:0-7351 GCA_964639535.1 uncultured Enterobacteriaceae bacterium
GATCGCATATCGTGCTTGTAGATTGCGGGGAATGCCGTGCCTTCCACTGCGACCGTGTATCCATACTGGTAGGGTTTGCTGTTCAGCCCGGGGTGGCAGCGGGGAAATTCCTGGGTTCGATCGTCAATACGCTGCTCGGAGACAGTTTGCGTTTTTGGATTCACTGTCCAGCGATCCAGCGTAGGCTGGCTGTCACCAAAGGGGCCGTTGGTGTCAGCATCGAACATCTTGTCATAACGACAAACATCGATGACAACCTTGCCTTCATCGTCTTCGTAGGCGTTAACCGGGTGATAGGCATAAGCTTGCGACATACTGCTCCATATTATGTCGTTGGCCTTACCGCCCCTTGGCATCAGGCCAATCCTCGCCTCCGAGTCAGGGTTCCAGCGAAAGGGAAACCTCGAACCTGTTGCCAGCATCATGAAGCTCAGCGTCACGGGCAGGTCAAAGATCACCGCGTAGTTCTTTGTCAGGCTCATGTCGTGGATCATGGCCATACTGGCGAGGGGTATGTCGGTGCTTGATGCAAGGGTGCCATCAGCATTCACCACCCTGTACTTCACGTGGTCGCGGTACTCAGCCCAGTCATAGCTGATGGCATGAATTTCCCCGGTGTCCGGATCCAGCTTGGGATGGGCACTGAAACCGCCCCAGCCGGAAGTGTGCCCGAGTGTTTCCAGCTCATAGCCCATTTCTGTTGGTGGGGTTCCGGATTCCATGATTGCCCAGGTTTTCCCGGCGTGCCCGATAACGCTGGTATTACAGCTGCCCTGCAAGTTCCTGCCGGCCAGGGATTCGCCCAGGTCCTCAATAATGCGTTCACTTCTTACCCAGCGATTGCGATACCAGTCGGCGCGCCCTTCTTCCAGGCGAACACCGTGTAGCATCCCGTCACCGATAAACCAGTGGTGCGAGGAAGGGTTCACATCATTTAAGGGGTTCGGCCCATTCCTGAGAAAACGACCGGTGAGCTCTTCGGGAATATTTCCGATGACTTCCAGTTCGGTAAGAGTTGTTTCAACGTCGACCGGGGCAAAATTACCCCTGAGGTACATATCTTCCCGGTAAAAATCGAGAGCCTGCTTATCGTCTGACATTCCGCATGCATTAAGTAATGGTAAGGCTGGCACCACCAGCCCGGACTTGAGTATCGTTCTTCGTGAGGTCATCCTTAATTATCCCCGGTAACAACTGGTTGAATAAATATACTGGAAATTCCAGGCCTAGTCCTCCGCTACCTCGAAATCTCCTCGTGTTCTTAGAATAATAAACACGCTGTTTATCAGTACACAGGCAATACCAATCCCGGCAATTATCGATACGGGCTTTCCCCACTCGGCCACGACTGCACTGATGAACATCAGCAGGAACATTGAATTGAAAATCATTACAAGCAATTTCATAGGTTTACCCCGAATCTGGTTACAATTGCACTATAATACACAGTTCAGGAACGAAAACCGCCTACTTCTTACAGGGCTAAACAGAAAGTGAAAATCACGAGAATGGAAAATGCCGCGGCCCCGGTTGTCACGGAGAGCGGCGAAAAACTTTTTGAGCTAATTGGTAATGCCGAACACCTTGGCTCGTCGAAACAGCTTAGCCTTGCCCACTCGACGATTACACCGGGCACACACTCCGCTGCTCACTTTCACAAATCATCGACTGAAATACTTTACATTCTCAAGGGACTTGGTCGGCTGGAAATTGATGGAGAATCTTTTGAGGTAAAGCCCGGAGATGTATGCCTGCTTGAGGCCGGTGAGGTTCACAGTCTTTACAACCTCACCGAGGACTCTGACCTTGAACTGCTGGCAATCACGGGGCCGGCCTGGGAGGCATCAGATGCTTATTCCGCGTGATACGAACAAGCCACTGCCGCTGTTGGAAAGTTAACATTGTTTTTTAATCTCCCCAACGGCAACGAAGTTCGAATCCTGACGCCCGGTACGTCTACAGAACAGCGCTTAACAGTAATCGATTACGTGGATTACACTCGCGGCAACCCACCGCCGTTTACCCGGCATGATTTTGTTGAAGTGTTTACCGTGTTATCCGGCACCCTGGCCTTCCAGTATGATGGCGAAGAGGCCTTTACAGTGACAGAGGGTACGGCTGAAACGGTGGCGAGCGGTCGCTCGCATACTTTCTGGAACCCGCAGAATACACCACTGCGTATCCTGCTTGCCTGTACACCCGCCGGTCTCGACAGCTTTTTTATGGATATGCATACCGAGATGACGCGCATGCAGGGTGAAAAGCTCGAGGAAAGTGTGCTTGCACAGCGAATCGAACAGCTTAGAAACAGGCACGGTATTGAAGTCACCAATCCGCCGCCTGACATTAGCGGTATAGAATTCCAGTGAAGGGCCCTAGCCAGCGTCTACGACAAGACGCCGGTTCATGAAATCAACGCGCTCAGCCAGTACGGTGGCAATCAGCTCATGAAGCACCAGGCGCAGGCTTGCATCCTCCTCAGCCAGCCGTGCACGGGTCTGCAAATCCAGGTGATAAACCACGGCGGCAGTCTCGGCTTTTACTGTTGCTGTTCTCCTGCGATCTCCAAGGTAGGCTGAAAGCTCACCAATCAGGGCACCCGGGTTAAACTTGCGTACTCTTCTTGACCGGCCATTTTCATCCTCGATATATGCAGCCATTGAACCCTGTTCAACAATATAAAATCCATCATCTTCCACGCCCTGCCGAAACAGGGTTTCTCCGTCACCGCATTCGACCTTCTTCAAAACGGAAAGCATCAATTCTATTTTCTCTTCGTTTTTTAAAAGACCGGAAAGAATCGTATTAATATTTAAATCGGCCGCTACAAAATTGTTATCGCGCAGCAACATGTCTTCCAGGTACTCCAGTGAAAGATCATTATTGCTGAAAAGAAGCGGCTCATCGTTGTCCAGGCTCACCGCCTCAAGCGAAACCAGCTTTCCGAATAGTTCGTCGGATATGCCTGAGTACAGCAGAAGAACGTTATTTGCCTCGCAAACTGACTTGACCTGCACAAATGTGTTTAGCGCAGAAATATCAACGCCGGTGACTCGACCAAGGTCCATCAGTATCGCACGCGGACTACTCTCACCCTGTAACTCTGATTGAACAATGCGCTCGAGGATCGCATTTGCCGAACCAAAGAAAAGAAAACCGCGTAAGCCGTAAATTACGACACTGTCACCGTGGCTGGAAAGTATTTCATTGGCCTGGTTTGACCTTTCCACGGTACTTCGCACAAGGTTAAGTGTCCGCCTGGACTCCAGGGCGCTTATCCTGCTGTAGCGAATAACAAACAGTAATACCGTCAACACGACGCCAACCAGCACACCCTGTATGAAACCAACCAGTATCACGAAACCGAGAATCATCCATATGATCATGTAATCACTGAAATTAAAGCCACGGGCATTGCGTATTGCCCAGTCATACAATGTTTGAAATGCAAAAAGGAAAACCAGGATGCTCACCACAATCTTGGGCAGGTAACTGATAATCGCACCGCCCAGCAGAATGACAAGGACCCCCACCGCACCGGAGGTCAACTGCAGCCAGCGGGTGCTGGCGCCGAATTCCCTGTACATGCCACTTGCAACCACGTCCGTATAGCTGGGAGGTGCGCAGCACAGCGCGGAAAGCATGTTTGTCACACCAACATTCTGAAATTCTTCAGCAATGGACAGCTCTTCCTTGCTTTGCGCTTTCAGGGCGGTGATTGTCATGGATGCGTATAACACGGTCAGGAAAACGATTGTCAGCATCTGTGGAATCACGCTTGTGATAAACGACCAGTCAATATCACCGGGGGATAGCATGCCGAGCAGGGACAGCACGCCACCTTCGGGTTCGGTGACATTGAACAACCAGCCGCGCGCAACCTGGTCATCGTGACTCAGCCCGATATACCAGGCGAAAAAATAGTACACCAGCGCGATGACGACGATTGCCGCAGGCATGAGCCAAAACTTATCGAAGGTGTTAATACACCAGGTCAATACTGCTCCGGCAACGATTGCCAGGCCGAGGTGTAAGGCTGGGTCAACTGTATCAAGGTGTCCCAGCATTTCAGCTGAGATAGTCGTATTTGCTGCGACTTCAAAACCCGCTTCGATGAGCAACCATCCGACGCTGGTCATGAAACCGCAGATTACCGGGAACGGCAGCAGTTCCAGCAGCCGTGAAAGCCGGTAGCGCCCTACGAGATAGCAACTCATGGCAAAACCAAGTGATGTCAATGCCATGATACAAAGAATCGTGGCCAACCCGCGCGGACCGGCTGCCTCCTCGCCCATGTAGGTGACCATGATGACAGCAATCGCGCCGATGATAACCACGGCCTGGTCATCAAGGTTGGCTATGTGAACTGGCTCCCTGCTGACCAGGGTAATTGTCATGCTGACTAGTACCCATCCGAGCAGGCAAATGAGAATTCCCACGGGAAGAAAAACGGTAAGGACACCGGAAAAAATGATAGAGGCAAACACGTAACACCACAGAGACATATCCAGCCCGTCGGTAATACCAAGCACAATATCTGTTACAAGGTGTTTCGAGCGATATCCCTTTCTTTGTAGAGTGACCATCTCGGTTATTATTGTTCCTGCCAGCTAAAACCAGTGGATAAAGAGCAGCACTGACCCTATCCACTGGTTTTAGCTTCAGAACAAAACTACTAGCTGATGATGCGATGGTCCCGCAGGGATCGGACCGTTGCGTAATTAATCCTGTTCGTGCACTACGGCCTTTTGATATATGTGCCAGGTTGTGTGACCCAGGACGGGCAGGACAACGAGCAATCCCAGGAACAGCGGTATGAAGGACACCATCACCGCGAGCGTGACAAACACGCCCCAGGATAACATCACGATCGGGCTTTTCACCACGGCATTTACGCTGGTGATCATGCCGGTGATGAAATCCACGTCACGGTCCAGGATCATGGGAATGGAAATGACGGTAAGTGAGAACAGTACCAGGGCAAAACAGGCGCCAACAATGTGCCCAACGCCAATGAAAAGCCAGCCTTCCGGGGTCGTTGCGATGATCTCAAAAAAGGACGCAAAACTCGGGAATGACATGCGCCCGAGGAACAGCGCGAGCAACAACCTGACCTGGTAAATCCAGATCCAGAAAATAAACAACATGACAAAAGCCATGTAGGGAAGCTGCCTGTTGGCCTGGCTAGTGATGACCGTCAGCACTTCATTCCAGGGCAGGGGCATACCCGCTGCCAGGCGACGACTGACATCGTAAAGACCCACTGCGACGAAGGGTCCGATAAGAGGAAAACCGACCATCACCGGGTAGATCATCCAGCCCTTTTCAAAAACGATGAAAGACTGGAATATGAGAATCCCGCCAAAGGCATAAATGCCACCGAAGAAAAGGCCAAATAAGGGCGCCCGTCGAAAATCGGCAATGCCCATCTGCAGGCAGGCTTGCAGGTCGGAAAACGCCATTTGCCTGACTTCCGGTATGCCGTAGGCCGCCTCTTCCGGGGCTGCTTTATCCTGCCCATTTATTTCATTCTGACTCATCCTGCCGTCTTCAAGTTTGCATTGAGTAATGTCATTTTGCCGGTTTCCAAGCCGCATTGCCTACTTCTTACATGGGTCTGGTCATGACTGCGTTGATCAAAATCAAAAACATCACATTTTCGGCAATTTTACCTGCTCACCGCGCCGATCCTTGTTATTATTGAAGGGCCTTTTAAACCAAGAAAACAAGGGACTACAAAAATGAAATTGATTCGAATTCTCCTGATTTTAATGCCCATGCTCCTGGCCGGCTGTGCCAGCACGGGTAAAAACCCCAGCCAGTGGGCCTGTGCAGCTGCAGGCGCCCTGATCGGCGGTGCCGGGGCTGCCGTTGCTGACGGCGACGAGGAAGCCGGCCTTGCCAGTGCTGCCGTGGGAGCAGCGCTTGGCTACATCGCCTGCAATCGTGGCGAAGAGAAAATGGCCCCCAAGCCGGAACCTGCACCGACGCCAGCACCGGCTCCAGAACCCGATCCGGACACAGATGGCGATGGCGTACTTGACCGCAACGACCGTTGCCCGGGTACGGCAAAAGGCACACCCGTCGATTCCAACGGTTGCCCGGAAATTCCAAGCCTCAAGGGTGTTCACTTTGATAATGACAGGTCAGAGATAACCCCGGCTGGCACAAAGATCCTGAGCCAGGCAGTTTCAGTGCTACGCAGTAACCCGCACGTGGGTATCACGATTGTTGGACACACAGACAGCCGCGGCTCGGATGAGTACAACCAGGGCCTGTCGGAACGACGCGCAGAGTCGGTACGTGGCTTCCTGGCGGAACGCGGTATCAGCAATGACAGGATGCGTACCGAGGGTCGTGGCGAGTCTTCACCCATTGCCAGCAATGATACAAGCGAAGGCCGCGCAGAAAACCGGCGCGTGGAAATTACAGCGTTTCAGCTTTAATTATTGCAAGCGGCATGAACAAAAGAACGGCGCCTTCAAGAGGCGCCGTTTTTTTTGTCCATTGCTAAACCAAGCAGCTGCGTCGCCACACAATTCAGCCCGGCTGAAGCCGTAAAAATTAGAGTGGCGGTACTAAAAAGTATAACTACTTATATTGAACAAACGAGGCATGCTTTAAGTCTATAATTACAACTATTATGTTTGACTTTGACCCACTGCTTTTAGCCCGAATTCAGTTTGCCCTGAATATAAGCTTTCATATACTTTTTCCAGTCATCACGATTGGGCTGGCATGGCTGCTGTTATTTTTTCGCGTTCGCTTTACACAATCCGGCGACCAGGCCTGGGAATTTGCCTATTACTTCTGGGTAAAGATCTTTGCCCTCACCTTTGCTCTCGGCGTGGTATCAGGCATCACCATGTCATTTCAATTCGGCACCAACTGGCCCGGCTTTATTGAGAAAACCGGGAACGTGGCGGGTCCCCTGCTCGGTTATGAAGTACTGACTGCCTTTTTCCTTGAAGCGACTTTTCTTGGTGTCATGCTATTTGGCAAAGACCGGGTATCCAATCGCATGCACCTGCTGGCGTCTGCCATGGTGGCCTTTGGCACCTCCCTGTCTGCGTTCTGGATACTGAGTCTCAATTCATGGATGCAGACACCACAGGGCTACGAGATCATCGATGGCGTGTTTCACGTGACAAGCTGGATGGAGGTCATTTTCAACCCCTCTTTTCCCTATCGCCTCGCTCATATGCTGCTTGCCTGCCTGATCACCGCTGCATTTCTCGTCACGGGTATTTCATCCTGGCGCATGGTCCAGAAAGTTGATGGTCCTGCTACTATCAAGGTATTTAGAACGGGTGTTTTCCTGGCCATGATGCTTACACCACTGCAGTTGTTC
>CAZXDV010000159.1:0-7343 GCA_964639535.1 uncultured Enterobacteriaceae bacterium
GCAGATTGCGTGGATGCAGACACGATCAATTTCATGGCGCGATTTGGTCGTGGCCTGATATGTCTGCCCCTGACGAGGGAACATTGTCGCAGGCTGAACCTTCCGCTGATGGCCGGGAATTTTTACTCGAGCCAGGCAACCAACTTTACCGTGTCAATTGAAGCGGCTGAGGGTGTCACGACGGGTATCTCCGCCGCAGACCGCGCCCTGACAATTCAAAAGGCCGTTGCCGCCGATGCCCAGCCATCGGACCTGGTCCAGCCGGGTCACGTTTTTCCCATCATGGCGCATCCCGGTGGTGTATTGTCCCGCGCGGGACATACCGAGGCAGGGTGTGACCTTGCACGTCTTGCCGGTTATCAACCAGCCTCGGTTATCGTGGAAATTCTCAATGAAGACGGCAGCATGGCGAGACGCCCGGACCTTGAGAAGCTCGCAGACGAGCACCAGCTGAAAATTGGCACCATCGCGGATCTTATTAGCTATCGAGCGGCCAGCGAAAAAACGGCAGAGAGAGTAACTGAAACCAACATCAATACCGAGTTCGGAGAATTCCGGCTGATTGGCTACAAGGATAACGTCACGGGCGATCTCCATATTGCCATGGTCAAGGGAGTGATAGACGCAGAAAAACCCACCCTTGTTCGCGTGCACCTGGAAAATCCCATTTACGATCTTACCTCGGCGATCAGCAGCCACTGGCCGGTGCGCGACGCTATCAAGCGCATCGCCGACGAGGGCAATGGCGCGCTGGTTATCCTGTGCCGCCAGTTTGAAAGTGACGCATTGATCAGCCAGATTGAAAATCTTGGGCTTGATGTGAAAGATGAAACGCCGCGATATGAGAAAGAACGCAATGATATTCGAACCCTGGGTCTTGGAGCACAGATCCTCACAGACCTTGGTATCGTAAAGATGAAAGTGCTTAGCTCTCCCAAGCGCCTGCATGCGCTGTCAGGCTTTGGACTTGAAGTAGTGGAATACATCCATGAGTAACATGAAAAAAATCCTGCCAACAGAAGCGGTAAGTAACAGCCGGGTGACGCTGGTTGTGAGCCGCTACAATAATTTTGTTGTCGATCGCCTGCTGGAAGGTTGCCTGGCCACATTGAAAGCGGGGGGAATAGGTGAAGAGAACATGGCGCTTGTGCAGGTTCCCGGTGCATTTGAGATCCCGGTGGCGGTGAAAAAAGTGATTGATGCCGGAAACGTCGACGCGGTCATTACCCTTGGTGCAGTGATACGCGGCGAGACACCCCACTTCGATATCATTGCCAACGAATGTGCCCGTGGCATTGGCAGTATCGCAATCGAGACCGCCATACCCGTTGTATTTGGTGTGCTCACCGTGGATAACATCGACCAGGCCATGGATCGTTCCGGGGATGAAGAAAGTAACAAGGGGAGTGAAGCTGCCCAGACAGCGCTGGATATGCTCAGTGTCTTCAGCCAGATTGGCTAATGACTGAAAAGGCTAAAAAAGGTAATAGCATTCAAGGGAAGGTGAGGGCACGGCGATCTGCTGTGCAGGCCCTGTACCAGTGGGCCATGGCCGAGAATTCCATATCCGAGGTGATCAGGGAATTTGAAAAAGACAGGGATGAACTTAACAAGGCTGACGTCGAGTATTTCCGTGCCATTCTCAAGGGCATTGAAAAGCAGCAGGCTGAGCTGGAAGAAAAGCTGGCCCCACTTCTCGATCGACCACTGGCTGAACTTGACCAGGTAGAAAAAGCCATCCTGTTTCTTGGCATGTATGAACTGCTGTATCACCTGGAATTACCCTGGCGCGTGGTGTTAAACGAATCTATTGAATTGGCCAAGATGTTTGGCGCGGAAGAGTCGCACAAGTATGTCAACGGCATTCTCGAC
This sequence comes from uncultured Enterobacteriaceae bacterium, assembly GCA_964639535.1. GTDB lineage: Bacteria > Pseudomonadota > Gammaproteobacteria > Eutrophobiales > Eutrophobiaceae > WLWS01. Next base: position 1,873 of record CAZXDV010000159.1, read on the forward strand.
AAGGCGGCGCGTCAAATCAGGACTGTTGAGCTTCCTGATAAGGCTAGCTAGCTTATGCCGGCAGGTGAATTCGATCTAATTGATCGGTATTTCGCAAGCTTGAGCGCAGGCGATAGCAGCCTGGTACTTGGACCCGGTGATGATGCCGCGATAATCCGCCCCCCGGCCGGGGACGAGTTACTCATGGCTGTTGATACCCTGGTCAAGGATGTCCATTTCCTGGCCGACACTCCTGCTTTTGATCTCGGTTACAAGAGTCTTGCCGTCAACGCCAGCGATATAGCGGCAATGGGTGGCGTAGCGCGCTGGGCCACGTTGTCGCTGACCCTGGAAGAGGTCAACGAGAGCTGGCTGGCAGATTTTGCCGCGGGTTTCGCCGAGCTGGCCAATGCCGCTGGTATCCAGCTCGTCGGTGGTGATACAACCCGTGGTCCACTGGCAATTTCAGTCCAGCTTACAGGCACTATTGAACAGGGAAAGGCATTGACACGTTCCGGTGCGAAAAGCGGTGACCTGGTTTACGTCAGCGGCTACCCGGGACTGGCCGCCTGTGCCCTGGCATCCCTGCAACAGGGCGATGATTTGAAGGCAGGTTCTCTTGCCCTTGAAAGACTTCAACGACCATTACCGAGGCTGGAGCTGGGCCGTCACCTTGTTGAACTGGCCAGTGCTGCCATCGATGTGTCTGACGGGCTGGCGGCTGATCTTGGTCACATTCTCAGGTCAAGTGGCTGTGCCGCGGAGATTGAACTTGAAAACCTGCCTGTGGCCCCGGAGCTGGCATTGCTGGAAGATGACAGCAGGTGTTACGAATTCATACTCGGTGGTGGGGACGATTACGAACTTTGCTTTACCGCGCCACCGGCTAAGAAGGAGAAGCTGGTCCAGCTCTCAGGCGATCTTGATTACCCGCTGCACTGTGTTGGTTCCATCGTCGAGGGTGAAGGCTTACGTTGCCTCGACGGTGATGGAAATGAAAGGCAACTCAGTATAGCGGGATGGCAGCACTTTTAATTGTAAACCAACCAGCTTTGGCTGCGAGCTGATGTATATCAGGAGGACAAAGTCCATCAAGGTTGTCATTCCCGCGTAGGCGGGGATGACGAAGAGTCGCTTATCCCTCGCTAAAGGTTGATGTATCCCTCGTCCAGCAGACGACTGATCTCCCGCGGGGCATAGGGTACTGACTCGATGAATGCAGGCACCTCGCTACGTTCCACGCCCATGCTCGACATGGTTGTTTCGCAAATTCGCATGTCGATAATATCAAATGCATCAAGACGCGCGGCGAGATCCACCAGGGGCTTGTGCCTGGTGTAATTTTGCTCCCGGAAGATATCAATGTCCGGGCCATGCAGTACGAGTACGATTTCCAGTTCTTCATAACCGTCGGCGTGGGTTTCACGAATTTCCTCGGCACGACTCAGCAAGGCCTGCATTTCCTCCGGCGTGTGGTTGGAAATATCAAACAGGTAGCGCGTATTACCGATTTCGAATTGCGTATTGCCGCCGCCCTGTTGCGCCACTTCGGCGAGTGCCGAGCTGGTGTTTTCCATTTCCACCGGGGCCGCGTTCATCGTGTCCTTTTTCAGCATTTCCTTATTCATTGGGGCAACCTGGGGCGCAGGTTTTGCCACTTCACTGCCCTGTGTCGCTGGTGCAGCCGCCTCTTTTTCACAGGCAGACAACAACAGGCAAAGGCCCGCAAGCAAGCCGCACAATAAAATTGAACTTGTTCTTTCCATATCAGGCACTTTTCCTTTGTATGATTATTTCCTGCCATTCCGCAGGGCCGGTTTTATGTACAGCGGTGCCACTGGTATCAACAGCAACCGTGACAGGCATGTCTTTTACTTCAAATTCATGGATTGCTTCCATGCCAAGTTCGGGAAAGGCGATCACTTTTGCATCGGTTATAGCACGGGATACGAGGTAAGCGGCACCGCCCACTGCCATGAGATAGACAGCCCCGTGTTTCTTTATGGCCTCGATACCTGCAGGGCCGCGCTCTGCCTTGCCAACCATGCCTATGAGCCCGGTCCTGTCCAGCATCATGTCGGTAAACTTGTCCATGCGTGTTGCGGTGGTAGGTCCGGCGGGCCCCACTACTTCGTCCCGCACCGCATCCACCGGTCCAACGTAGTAAATAAAACGGTTGGTAAAGTCGACGCCATCGGGCATCGGTTCACCCCTGTCCAGCAGGTCCTTGATCTTCTTGTGGGCAGCATCACGGCCGGTTAAGAGCTTGCCGTTTAACAGCAGTGTCTCGCCGGGTTTCCAGTCGGCTATATCTGCAGCCGTTACTTCATCGAGATTCACGCGTCGTGAATTCGGTCCGGCCTCCCAGCTTATTTCCGGCCAGTCATCCAGGTTTGGTGCCTGCTGCAGATCCGCACCACTGCCATCCAGCACGAAATGCGTATGACGGGTGGCAGCGCAGTTGGGTATCAGCGCCACAGGCAATGACGCTGCGTGGGTTGGATAATCCCTGATCTTGACGTCCAGTACCGTGGTCAGGCCACCGAGACCCTGGGCACCAATGCCAAGATCGTTAACCGCGTCAAAAATTTCAAGACGTAATTCTTCCACGCGATTGCCGGGCCCCCTGTCTTTCAGTTGCTGGATGTCGATGGCATCAAGCAAGGATTCCTTGGCCAGCACGGCAGCCTTCTCGGCGGTACCACCAATGCCTATTCCAAGTATGCCGGGTGGGCACCAGCCTGCGCCCAGTTTTGGCACTGTCTCGACGACCCAGTCAACGATGCTGTCACTGGGGTTCAGCATCACCAGCTTTGCCTTGTTTTCTGAACCACCACCTTTTGCAGCCAGGTGTACGTGCACCTTGTCACCGGGCACCACGCGAGTGTGGATCACGGCGGGTGTGTTATCCCCGGTATTTTTCCGCGCACCGGCCGGATCATCAAGAATGGAAGAGCGCAGAACATTGTCCGGATGAGTATAGGCACGTCGCACACCTTCGTTGACCATGTCCTCAACGCCCATGTCGGACTGCCACTGGACATCCATACCAATTTCAAGGAACACCGTAACGATGCCCGTGTCCTGGCAAATGGGTCGATGACCCTCGGCACACATCCTGGAATTCAGCAGTATTTGTGCCATGGCATCTTTCGCCGCCTGGGACTCTTCGCGTTTCCAGGCATCGTGAACGGCATTGATAAAATCCAGCGGATGGTAATAGGAGATGAACTGCAGCGCGTCGGTCACGCTGTCGATAAAATCGTCTTGCTTGATAAGGCTCATACGCTTAAACACGCTTCCTATATAATGACAGGTCAGCGATTATATCAGCTTTGCATGGGCAGTGGATGACACGGCCTTGCCCAGGAAAGCGTATTTAAATCAAAAAGATAAGGTATGTGAGCCGGGCCGTACTCAAAAGCGATGAGGGTGACGAACGATGCGCGAGAAACTTGACTGGCAACAATTTGCCCTGTTACTGATCGATGTGCAGGAAGACTTCTGGTCAGCGGAGATGGAAGCGGCTTTTCCCGCGTTCAGGAGTAATGTTACGCGCTTGCTGGAGCTGTGCCGTGAACAGGGTATCGAGGTGATTCACCTGCGTGGCAAGTTCAGCGAGGACAGGTCAGACTGGATGCCCATCTACAGGCTGGGAAGACGAATGCCTTGTGTTGAAAACACGGGTGGGATTGAGCTATTGCCTGAGGCCGTGGCCGGGCCCGGTGAAGTAATCATCGACAAGCAGAGCTTTGATGGTTTTCTCAGCGAGCAACTGGATCCTCACCTGCAGCACATGGGCCGGCGTTTCCTCTTGACCGCCGGGCTGGTGACGTCTATCTGCGTATTCCTGACTTCTGTGTCCGCCATGCAGCTGGGTTACCTTGTTGCCATGGTGGAAGACTGCTGCGCGGATGAGCCCGCTGCCCACGATCATGTATTTTCTCGCTACGACTTCATGTTTGAAAAGGTTCAATTGGATGGCATCGTAGCGCGGCACGCCGCCTGGCAAGAAATGATCGAGCAGCTTGGCTGAAAATTATATGACTAACCGACTGCATCAAATGAATGTCTCCTACGCCGCCAGGGAGGATCGGCTGCTGCTGCGCGTCAGCACCAGCGAGGATGAGGAATTTCGTATCTGGTTGACCAGGCGTTATACGAGCCTGTTGCTCGGTGTCCTCAACAAGGAAATGGATGATCGGGGTGGGGCACCTGCGGTAGCCGGTAACCAGGAAACCACGAAGATGATCAAGAACGGCGCGCTTGAAAAAAAATACGAGGAAAAGCCTGCCAGCGATTACCCACTCGGCGAGGAAGGTGTGCTTGCCTTTCGCATCAACACGAAGAGCCTTGAAAATGGCGTGCTCGCGCTTGAATTACTGCCTGAAAAAGGCCGCGGATTGACGTTGAACATGAACAAGTCACTGCTTTACATGTTTCACAATATACTCACCCAGGGAATTACCCAGGCAAAGTGGGGCCTGCAAACGGAAGCTGCGGGCTCAACCAGGGTGCATTGAACGGGCCCTGGTTACTTAAAACCCGCCAGTCACCACTATCACCCGGTCACACCCGCGAAGTTCCAGCCTGCCGCCTGACTAGCCCGCGTCGCCGGATGCCCCAGTTTTCGGGGTATCAGCAGGGAAACAAAAAACTTATTCACAAACGCCTTCACGGTGTAGGCACAGGGCCAATTCAGGCGTATACTAGGCTTCAGCGGGATGTAATAAAAACAATAATATTATCAACACGTTACATTCTTATAGCATGTCTGAAAATGTTACAACGACATTTTTGCTAAGGGGGCTGCTGACGCTCAGTCTCGCGCTCGTTTCGGCAAAAGTCCCGGCCGCCGATTCCGCACCGCCGATCCGATTCAATGTCAGCGCGTTCCAGGTGGATGGTCCCAATCCTTTTGGGGCCGCAGAAACAGAGTCCCTGCTTTCCCCCTTTCTCGGCGAACATGAAGGTCTCGAGGCGCTGCTTGAGGCTGCCACCGAGCTGGAAAGCGCTATTCTTGCTGAAGGCCACTCCTTTCACCGCGTGATCCTGCCACCCCAGACCCTTGAAGGTGGCGTGATCAATCTCAAGGTCGTGGTTTACAAGTTGGCCAATGTAGAGGTCACGGGCAACGAGCACTTCTCACCTGAAAACATCATTTCCTCCCTGCCGGGTCTTGAAAGAGGCACTGCTCCGGATACTACTGAACTGGCGCGGGAATTGATCATTGCCAACAATCATCCTTCAAAGGAAGTGACCATTCGCATGAAGCACAGTCGCGTTCCCGATAGCGTGGATGCCGAGCTTGTTGTGAAGGATGAACGCCCATGGCGATTCTTTACCGGGCTAAACAACATTGGTGTAGACCAGACTGGCGAGTTCAGGTGGAGCGCGGGCTACCAGCACACCAACCTGCTTGATCTTGACGACAGCCTGACACTTTCCTACACGACGTCACCGGGGCACTGGGATGATGTTAAGCAATGGGG
>CAZXDV010000160.1:0-7247 GCA_964639535.1 uncultured Enterobacteriaceae bacterium
CAATTTGTTCCTCGTGGCCCAACCTATCGACTCGCTGCGCTCCGAAAGACAGGAGAATACTTTCTACGAGATATTGCTACGCATGAAAGATGAGCGTGGCAACCTTATCTCTGCCGCAGCCATGCTTTCTGCCGCAGAACGATTTGGACTGATTACCAGGATAGATAAATGGGTGATTAACGAGGCCTGCAAGTCAATATTATCCAACAACATCTTGCTGGAACAAATAGAACTTTGCTCAATTAACCTGTCAGGTCATTCGATTACCGACATGGAATTTCTTGAGTATATCGAAGCCACCGTAGAAAAATACCATATTCCCCAGTCAAAAATTTGTTTCGAAATCACCGAAACATCGGCAATCTCAAATTTTTCACAGGCCTGCAAGTTCATGGAAAAACTTCGAGCAAGGGGCTTTTACTTTGCGCTGGATGATTTTGGAACTGGCCTTTCTTCATTTGCCTATCTCAAGAAATTACCTGTCGACTTTATCAAGATAGATGGTGCGTTTATACTGGATATTATGAAAGATCCGACTGACATGGCCCTGGTGAAAAGTATCAACGAGTTGGGGCATGTCTTTGGCAAGAAGACAATCGCCGAATGCGTTGAATCCCGTGAAATCCTGGAATGCGTTAGAAACCTTGGTATAGATTATGCGCAGGGTTATTGCATTGGTATGCCTGATACACTTGCCAGCGTACCCAGTCTAAAAATAGTAAACTAATCCTCTCGCTAAATACTAAATCCACCAAGCTTGGTTTCGAGATACTCTTCAATACCTTCTCGCGCCCCTTCTCTACCAATACCACTTTCCTTCATTCCACCAAAGGGTGCTGCAGCGCTCGTGGGGTTAATATCATTGATCCCGACGATACCGAAATTCAGACCTTCAAAAACTCTAAACGCCCGTGATATGTCCCTTGTGTAGACATAGGAAGCCAGTCCATAATTTGTGTCATTAGCCATCTCCAGTACTTCCTCTTCCGTGTCAAAACCCATGACTGGCGCAACGGGACCAAATGTTTCCTCGCGGTATATACGCATAGACTGGGTAACCCCGCTGAGTAGCGTTGGCGCATAGAAATAGCCTTTATCCAAACCATCCTTATCCAGTCTGTGCCCGCCATGGTGAAGCACTGCGCCACATTCAATTGCGTCCTTCACCTGGGTATCAACTTTCTCCAGCGCGTTTTCATTCACCAGTGGCCCAATGGACACACCTTCATGCAATCCATTACCTGCCTTCATTTTTTCAATGCGCGCCTGTAAAACCTCGAGAAACGGCTCAGCGATCGTATTTTGAACAAAAATCCTGTTGGGGCTAATACAGGCCTGCCCCGTGTTCAGGAACTTTACCAGGGACACACCCTTGGCCGCGTGAACTGGATCAGCATCGTCAAATACGATAAATGGCGCATGGCCACCCAGCTCCATGGAGACTCTCTTGAGTTGAGGTGCCGCATCCCTGGCCAGGGTCTTGCCCACGTGGGTGGAACCGGTAAACGTGAGTTTTCTAACGACATTATTACTGCAAAATTCCCTGCCTATAGGAGCCGGGTTTGCACTTGTCACGAGATTTACTACACCGGCCGGAACACCGGCCTGCTCAAGGATCTTGAACACCGCTATCGCACACAGCGGCGTCGATTCAGCGGGTTTAAGCACGATGGTACATCCTGCAGCGAGCGCCGGGGCAACCTTCCTGGTAATCATTGAAACCGGGTAATTCCACGGCGTGATAGCCGCAACTACTCCAATTGGCGACCGTTGTACAAGAAACCTCTGATCGGCACGAGCCGAAGGTATCGTCTCCCCGTAGAGTCGCTTGGCTTCTTCTGCGAACCAGAGCAGGAAATCGGCCGCATACTTGACTTCGTTCATGGCGGCCTTGAGAGGTTTACCCTGTTCACGGGTCATTAATTCGGCAAGTGAGGCCTGTTGCTCGAGCATGAGCGCGTAAGCCCGGTAAAGAACCGCTGAGCGCTGGTAAGCTGTTTGCCTTGACCACTGCCTGAATGCCTTCCCGGCTGCAGCGATAGCCATCCCTGCATGTGACTCGTCACCATCGACAACTTCGCCAATTTGTTCCCCGTTCGCAGGGTTAAACACCGGAAACTTGTCTCTTGTATCCAGCCATTCACCATCAATAAACACTATATCTCTCCATTTGTGACAACATTAGTCTTGTTACAGGCCGGGTAATTGTAGTCGCCCTGTATCTCCACTACTATATATTCAATCGCCAGAACTACTAAGAAATAATTGTCATTTAGAGTAACTACTCGAGGTCAAGATGAAGTTCACATTGAATGGAAAAACAGTCACGTATGAGGGTGATGCATCCATGCCGATTCTCTGGTACCTGCGTGACATCAAGGGGCTGACCGGTACCAAGTATGGTTGTGGCCAGGCCCTGTGTGGTGCCTGCACAATTCACCTGGACGGTGATCCGGTACGAGCTTGCGTGACCCCGATGCAGGTCGCGGAGAACAGGGAGCTAACAACGATTGAAGGACTCAGTGCGGACGGCCAGCATCCGCTCCAGCAGGCATGGGTTGAAGAGAATGTTCCCCAGTGTGGATATTGCCAGGCAGGTCAGATCATGCAGGCAGCAGCGCTGCTGGCGAGCAATCCCACCCCGGACGATGATGCGATTAACGATGCTATGTCTGGCAACATATGCCGTTGTGGTACCTATGTTCGTATTCGCTCGGCCATAAAATCTGCTGCAGGCAAGATGTGATGGTTCATACAGGTTCTCTTAACCGCAGGCAGTTTCTGCAGAAGTCCGCAGGCCTTGGAGTGCTCGCATTGAGCGTGGATCTCGTTCCAATACTGGGTAGCGCCACGGCAGGCGAAACACCCGCTGAGTTTTCACCCAGCGTATTTTTGACCCTGGATGAGAAAGGCAAGGTCACTATAAATTGCCATCGCTCAGAAATGGGGCAGCAGGTTCGTACCAGCATTGCGCAGATTATTGCAGATGAACTTGAAGCCGACTGGAACCAGGTTCAAATAGCAGGAACGGTGGCGAATCCGGAATACGGTGACCAGAACACCGATGGTTCGAAAAGTATTCGTAAGAACTTTACTCGTCTAAGGCAAGCGGGGGCCGCAGCTAATCATCTATTGAGACAGGCTGCTGCAAAACGCTGGAACGTGACCATTGAAGAATGCCATTGCAGTGGTGGAGAAGTTATACACGCCAGCAGCAAGCGCCGGGCACAATTTTCTTCCCTGGTTAAAGAAGCTGCGCAATTACCTCTCCCTGGACTGGACCAACTTGTTCTTAAAAAGAGACAGGATTGGCGATTTATCGGTAAATCCATCAACGGGCTCGATATGCAGGATGTCGTCCAGGGAAGCGCAGGGTATGGGATAGATGTTCAGCTACCCGGCATGCTGGTTGCCGTAATTCAACGCCCCCCGGTGTTGCATGGTCGTATCAAGACACTGGATGATGCCGCATCAAGAAAAGTTGCGGGAGTGGTTGACGTCGTAAAGCTGCAGTCTTCATCCGCCCCCCCCCTTTTTAAACCCCTTGGTGGTGTAGCTGTCCTTGCTAAACACAGCTGGGCTGCACTCAAGGGACGAGAGGCTTTAAATATTGAGTGGGATCATGGTGCAAACGCCGTATATAACTCGACGCAATTCAGGGATTCCATGCTTGAAACCGTGCGAAAACCCGGTGAACTTGTGCGTGAACACGGAGATGCCATCTCCGCATTAAACTCGGCGTCCCGACGAATTTCAGCAGAATACACGGTACCTCACCTGTCCCAGGCACCCATGGAACCTCCGATGGCAACGGCCTGGGTAAAGGCTGACGAGGCTGAAATTTGGGCGTCGGTGCAAACACCCCAACGAACGCAAAAAGAAGTGGCTAAGGCACTGGGGCTCAAAGAAGAAAAAGTAAAAGTTTATGTAACCTTTCTTGGAGGTGGCTTCGGCAGGAAGTCCAAGCCTGACTTTGCAGTAGAAGCCGCGTTGCTATCACGCCAGGCGGGCGCTCCCGTCAAGGTGATGTGGAGTCGTGAAGACGACATTAAGCATGGCTATTTCCACACCGTCAGTGCGCAGAGAGTTGAAGCGGCTATCGACGAGCAGGGTAAGACCGTAGCATGGCTGCAACGCACTGTTTTTCCAAGCATCGGTTCAACCTTTAATCCCTCTGTTGAAGTCGGTATGCCCCTTGAAATGCGCATGGGTTTCGCTGACAACCCTTTTGATATAGCCAACATGCGCCTGGAAAAAGGTCCGGCCAAGGCACATGTTCGAATAGGCTGGTTACGCTCGGTCGCCAATGTTTACCATGCCTTTGCGACACAATCTTTCGCCCACGAACTTGCGGTGGCAGCTGGGCGCGATCCGAGGGACTACCTGCTGGAATTAATTGGCCGACCACGCCTGGTTGACCTGGCAGCAGAAGGTGTTGAATATGATAACTACGGGGACTCGATTGAGACCTATCCAATAGATACGAAGCGTCTCTCCAACGTGATACAAATCGTATCGCACAGGGCAAACTGGGATTCCAGGAAAAAGGATGGGCGTTATCTTGGTATTGCGGCGCACCGTTCCTTTCTCAGCTACGTTGCCACCGTGGTGGAGGTCAGTGTCGACGAAAATGGCAGCTGGTCGATTCCAGCGGTTTACATGGCAATTGACGCCGGTACAGTTGTGAATCCCGCGAACGTCAGGGCACAGTGTGAAGGCGGAAGCGTCTATGGCTTAAGCTGCGGACTTGGGCAGATTACGGCCAGTGATGGCGTGATAGATCAAAATAATTTTAATGACTATCTCGTAGCAAGAATGAACCAGGCTCCGGCTAAAATCGATGTGCATGTTGTAGAGAGTGATGCGCCCCCGGCTGGCGTCGGTGAACCAAATACCCCGCCTTTCCTGCCGGCTTTATGCAACGCTATTTATGAAGCCAGCGGGATAAGGATCCGCGATTTACCACTTCCAGGTAAACTAAAAACCTGAGCTTCAGCCGGTAGAACTAGCCCTTCTCAGCCTCCAATTTTGCAACCTTCTCCATGACCCTGTCATTCAGAGATTGCTTGTAAGCCGTGATTCTACTCCTGAGATCATCGTCCGCAGTGCCCAGTACCTGGGCCGCTAATATCCCGGCATTGGTGGCGTTATCAATAGCAACCGTTGCCACCGGTACCCCTGCCGGCATTTGCACGATCGACAGGAGAGAATCATTTCCTTCAAGAGCCGTCGCGTTTACCGGCACGCCTATGACCGGAAGACTCGACAAGGCAGCAATCATACCGGGCAAATGAGCCGCACCACCCGCCCCGGCTATCACGACCCTGATACCACGAGACTCGGCATTTTTTGCAAATTCATAGAGACGTTCCGGAGTTCGATGTGCGCTGACAATGGAAATCTCGTATTCCACGTCAAAGGATTCGAGAATATCAGCAGCCGCCTGCATGACCCGTAAATCTGAATCACTTCCCATGATAATACTGACTTTTGCGCTCATGCGACCGCTCCCTCACTTTTCTGTTTCAGTTGCTCAATAAACTGCCCTGTTCGAATTTTACTCTCCTCGAGATTTAGTCCCAGGCAGGTTACGTGCCCCATTTTTCGTCCCGTGCGACCTTCTTTTTTACCATACCAGTATAGGTGCACATCTCCGTCGTCAGAGGATTTAACCCCCGTCGGAGTACCAAGGAGAAACTCCAGGTCATCAGAATACAATAAATTTGCCATGATGGCAGAACCTGCCGGTTTCTCCGGCTCCACCAGGGGCAAATCACACACTGCCCGCACGTGTTGTTCAAATTGGGAAACGTTACTTGTTTCCAGGGTATGATGCCCGGAATTATGGACCCGTGGTGATATTTCGTTAATCAATAGCTCATCATTGACAAGAAACATCTCAACCGCAAAAACCCCTACTCCTTCGAGGCTGTCGATCACAGCTCTTGCCAGCTCCACTGCGTCATCATCAATCCGCTTATCGAGGCCCGTGGGCAGTATGACGGCGTCAAGAATGTTTTTCTCCTGCTCGAACTCCATGCGAACAGGCTGATAATTAATTATTTCGCCCTTGCCGGACCGGGCAACAACCACGCCCAGCTCAACCGGCCGGTCAACGTATTGCTCTATCATGCTGGGAACATCCCACAGGTTCTCAAGCTCAGCCTCTTCCCTTATCACCTGTACCCCGTAACCGTCATATCCTCCCGTTTGTGCTTTTTGTACAAGCGGCAGGCCAAATTGCCGTAAATCCGATTTCACATTCACGGGCGATTCCTCTATTAAGAAAGGTAATGTGGGAAACCCATGATCCAGGTACCACTGCTTTTGCGTGGCCTTGTTTTTTAGCAGCCCAAGGAGTTGCGCGGCAGGATGCACCTTGATATTTCCAGCCTCCTGCTCTGATATTAGTTCTTCAAGAAGCGATGCTGGAATGTCTTCCAGCTCATAGGTAACCACGTCGGCAACGCCGGCCAACCTGCCCGCCAGGCCATCACTTGTCATATCCGTAATAATCGAACTTGCTGCGGTTGCCATGGCAGGGCCTTCGGCATCCGGTGTCACAATGACAGTATTTATCTCCAGCTTCCTTGCGGCTTCACATAAAAGCATGCCAAGCTGCCCGCCGCCCAGGATTGCCAGGTTGAGCTGTTTTTGTTTTGACACTATTTTCGTCTCATTCCGGTAAAAGCGGCAGATTATATAGCACAGCATGTCATGATTAAATCAACATGAAAGTTATGTGACATTCCGATGCTATTGTGACTCCACCTGTCATGATTACTCGCAGGTCCAAGTGCGCAATCTGTTTAGTCGTTCAACTGGATGTTATCATGAGAACAATTCAACCTGGCCACTCAGCAAGCATGCTACCTCAGGAAATTATTCGCAAAAAGCGAGATGGACACAACCTCAGTCGCGACGAGATTGAATTTTTCATTCGTGGCCTGTCAGATGGCTCGATTGCGGCAGAACAGGTATCAGCTCTTGCCATGGCCGTCTTCTTTAAGTCTATGGATTTTGAAGAAACCGCCAATCTCACCCGGGCGATGGTTGAATCAGGACAAATCATTAACTGGTCTGGTATGCAGTTGAATGGACCGGTACTGGACAAACATTCAACGGGCGGGGTCGGCGATAAGGTGAGCCTTGTGCTTGCCCCCATACTCGCCTCGTGTGGTGCATTTGTTCCAATGATATCCGGAAGAGGACTTGGTCACAGCGGCGGAACCCTTGATAAGCTTGAC
>CAZXDV010000161.1:0-7235 GCA_964639535.1 uncultured Enterobacteriaceae bacterium
GAACTCGTCAGTCGGCGACCGGATTTACAGCAGGCATGGTATTCACTGCTGGCGGCGGATGTCGGCCTGGCAATTGCCCACAAGCAGCGCTTCCCAAGAATTTCTCTTGCGGCCTCGGCAAGTGATGCTTCCAACGAGTTAAGCCAGTTGCTTGATGGTAGTCCGCCGGCCTGGTCACTACTTGGAAACCTGAGCCAGCCTATTTTTAATGCGGGCAGGTTAAAGGCCGAGGAAGAGCGTGCTAGAAGCCAGGTGGTGCAGGCGGAAAAGCAATACCTTGAGCTGTTGTACCAGGCTTTTTCGGAAGTTGAAAACACCATCTCAAGGCAGACCGCCTTAAGAGAACAATACCAGGCTACACTTGAAGCAGAAAAGCATGCGACTTCCGCATTTGAGCTGGCTTTTGAACAGTACCAGCGTGGGCTTGTCACATATACCACGGTGCTGGAATCACAACGGCGAGCATTTGATGCGCAGTCGTCGGTAATCGAGTTACGTAACCAGCTATTGCAAAACCGTATTAATCTTTACCTGGCCCTGGGCGGCAACTTTGACGTTGAAAATTCCTGAATACTGAATATGAAAAAACTCGCTCCACTACTTATTCTTATCATTCTCGGGGGTATTGCATTTGTCGTGCTGAAAAATCCGCCCGAGGCAGAGCGTATCAGGCCGGTGCAGGAAGCGCAGATGACGGTCGATGTCCTTACCCTGGATCGACGGCCCTACCACGTGAAGCTGGAAAGCTACGGCACGGTGCAGCCCCGCACCCGAAGTATGCTGGTGGCACAGGTTGACGGTGAAATCACCGGCATCAGTGATAGCCTGCGCGAAGGTGGTTTCTTTGAGAAAAATGATCCCCTGCTTAGTATTGATAGCAGGGATTACGAAGCCGATGTAAAAATAGCTGAAGCTTCGCTGATGGATGCAAGACAGTCCCTGGCACAGGAGGAAGCACGGGCCGTGCAGGCGCTGGAGGACTGGAATCGTCTTGGCAACCAGGGCGAGGCGCCCGACCTGGTCCTGCGAAAGCCGCAGCTGCTTGCGGCCGAATCGCGTGTCATTTCAGCGGAATCTGCCCTTTCCAAGTCAAAACTTGAGCTGGAGCGTACACGCATACTCGCACCATTCGCCGGCCGGGTAATGAACAAAATGGTCGACGTGGGCCAGGTGGTGGGACGAAATTCGCAGCTGGCAGAGGTCTATGCCGTGGACTACGTCGAAATCCGCCTACCCCTGCGTAATCGCGACCTGGCGTTTATTGATCTTCCTGAAGACTATCGTTTCAGTAGCGAAGAACAGTCTGAAGGTCCTGAAGTTGCAATACATTCGGATTTGGCAGGTGGTACTACGTGGATGGGAAAAGTAGTACGAACGGAAAGTGCTATTGATGAAAATGCCCGGCAATTACACGTGGTTGCGCAAATTGATGATCCATTTGGCAGCGGCGCCGAGGGGCGCACACCGCTGAAAATTGGTCAGTATGTCACGGCGCAACTCAGTGGAAAGGAACTCGGTAGCGCCCTGGTTATTCCTAACCGGGCTATATACCAGGGAAGTTACGTATACATTGTCAAAGACGGGGTATTGCAGCGACGGGACATTAATATTGCCTGGCAAAACCAGTCCGAAGCTCTCATTGCAGAAGGCCTTGATGCCGGAGACAGGCTGGTCCTGACCCCCCTTGGACAGGTGACGTCCGGGGTGCGTGTCAGCATCAGCACTGAGAAGTCAGATTCGTCACGGGATACGGCTTCCACGGTTGAGCCGAATCCAGGGAGCTGAACATGATAGCCTGGTTTGCAAGGAATGATGTTGCTGCCAACCTGCTACTGGTTGGTATCGTGGTCTGCGGTCTTTATTCGCTGCTGTACCTGCTGAGGTTCGAAATATTTCCCGAAGTAGAACCCAGTGTGATCACGGTATCGGTGCCGCTTCGAGGTGCGACCCCTGAAGATATTGAGCTCGGGGTGGCAATTCGTATTGAGGAAGCCGTACAGGATCTTGAAGGGATCGACAAGATAACCAGCCGCTCCGTGGAAGGCAGCACCTCGGTGGCAATAGAGGTTGACTCCGACTACGAGCCGCGTGAATTACTTAATGATGTAAAAAACCGCGTTGATTCGATCAATACTTTTCCAGCGGATACCGAGAAGCCGGTAGTCAGCCTGTCTCAATTCACCCACGAGGTGATATCGGTGGTGGTTGGCGGTGACTATAACGAAAAGGAAATACGAAGTTACGCTGAGCAGGTGAGGGAGGATTTACTCAGGGTCGATGGCATCACCCAGGTCAAGCTGGATGCGGTGAGAAAATACGAAATCAGTATCGAAGCTTCACAGGACCGCCTGCGTGATTTCAACCTGAACCTCGCTGATATTGCGCAGGCAGTGCAGCGTAGCTCCCTTGATATTTCGGCAGGAAATGTGAGGACCGATGGCGGAGATGTGCTGATCCGTTCCAAGGGCCAGGCTTACCGCCGGGTTGATTTTGAAGACATCGTGGTCAAGACAAACGTGGACGGCAGCATTATTCGCGTTGCCGACGTCGCAACAGTAAACGATGGTTTTGAAGAAGTATCCCTGCGCACGGGGTTCAACGGCGATTACGCGGGCCTGATACAGGTGTACCGTATTGGCGATCAAAGCGCCCTTAAAATAGCGGAAAAGGTTCGAAATTATATCGCCGAGCGCCAGGCAGATCTGCCGGTGGGTATGACGCTTTCCTACTGGGATGACAATTCCACCATACTCAAGGGACGTCTCAGCACCCTCACCAATAATGCCATACAGGGTGGGATCCTGGTCATACTGCTGTTATCACTGTTTCTACAACCGGCCGTGGCTTTCTGGGTTTTTATCGGTATACCGGTGAGTTTTCTTGGTGCACTGATGACCATGTCCATCTTTGGTACCAGTATCAACATGATGAGCCTGTTCGGTTTCATCATCGTCCTTGGCATCGTGGTGGATGATGCCATTGTCACCGGGGAAAATGTCTATACGCGAATGCGGGAAGGAGGTGACCGCCTGCAGGCATCAATTCTCGGCACAAAGCAGGTGGCCATCCCTGTCACCTTTGGAATCCTGACCACCGTGGCTGCGTTTGCCCCGCTTGCATTTATTGAAGGTCGAATGGGAGACTTCATGGCGCCTATCCCCGCAGTCGTGATTCCATGCCTGCTGTTTTCCCTTGTCGAGTCCAAGCTGGTACTTCCGGCGCACCTGAAGCACATCAACGTCGGCAGTGTTGAGAAGAACGCGGGCTTTTTGACGCGCTGGCAGCGGGCATTTGCCTCGGGTTTTGAAAATTTCATCATCAGGTATTACAAGCCCTTACTGCAGTTTTCCGTGGCCAACCGCTATTCCGTGCTGGCCACGTTTATCGGCGTGTTGATACTGACAGTAGCGCTGGTCACCAGTGGTTGGGCCAAGTTTGTATTCTTTCCCAGGGTTGAAGGGGACTTTGCCATTGCGCGACTGGAAATGCCCGTGGGCACGCCGTTTGACGTGACTGACAGGAATATTGCCCGTATCAGGGATGCCGCCTTTGAATTACAGCGTAAGTACACCGATGGCGAAGGTGGTGACTATATCATCCAGAATATCCTCTCCATCACGGGTTCGGCAGGGCCGCGCCAGGGAAATGCGGATCATTTCGGTCGAGTTGTATTTGAGACGATTCCATCGGATGAACGCAAGGTCTCAGTGAGCACCAAGGCCATGGTGAAAGAGTGGCGCAAGCTGATAGGAACTATCCCCGGGGCCGAATCCCTCACTTTCAAGGCAGAGCTTATACACACTGGCGACCCCATTGATGTGCAGTTCAGTGGACCGTCGCTCGATGAGCTTTCCGAGATTGGCGACCTGGTCAAGGTTCGACTTGCCACCTATCCGGACGTGTTTGATATCCAGGACAGCCTGGCCGATGGCAAGGAAGAGTTACGCATCGAGCTGACGCCACAGGGGCACGTCATGGGCCTGACCCGGGCGGATATTGTCAGCCAGGTAAGCCAGGCTTTTCGCGGATTCGAGGCGCAGCGTATACAAAGAGGCAGGGATGACATTCGCGTGCTGGTGAGATTGCCCAAGGAAGAACGTAGCACCGTTGCCACGCTCGATGAATACCTGATCAATACACCGGACGGCCGGCGTATACCCCTGTCACATGTGGCGACCATGATCCCTGACAAGGGGCCATCGACGATCACGCGTATAGACCGTTATCGTACGATGAATGTGACCGCGGATGTGGACAAGGACAAGGTCAATATGACCGTAGTCAACAACGATCTCAGGGAATACATCGATGGATTGCTCACTGCTTACCCGGGCGTGACCTATTCCTTTGAGGGTGAAGCAAAGCATCAGCGGGAGTCTTTTGGCAGCCTGCAGGTGGGATTGATCATCCTGCTTTTCGCCATCTACGTATTACTGGCCTTACCACTGAAATCCTACATTGAACCCTTGATCATAATGTCAGTTATTCCCTTTGGCCTGATTGGCGCCGTCATGGGGCACTGGATCATGGGCCGGGAGCTCACCTTTCCCAGCATCCTCGGCCTGATGGCCCTGATTGGTGTGGTGGTGAATGATTCGCTGGTGCTGGTGGATTATATCAATCAGCGAAAGAATGCCGGTGCCTCGCTCATTGACGCAGTACTGAGTGCCGGCGTTGCCAGGTTTCGCCCCGTGTTCTTGACATCACTCACGACCTTTTTTGGTCTGCTGCCACTGATGTTCGAAAAATCTGTACAGGCGCAGTTCCTGATCCCCATGGGTGTTTCCCTGGGATTCGGGATTCTTTTCGCGACCCTGATTACCTTGATCATGATCCCGGCCAATGTACTGATCGTTGATGATCTGCAAAGATACTTCAGGGCAATTTACCGGGGCAATACATCCAGTGCTCACACTGCATGAGCTGTGGATAAACCTTTTTCACCCAGCGTGGTCCAACAAGGCATGACAGGAAAAATTATTTATCTTGCAATTCTGTCTCTGCTGGCCACCCCTGTGATTGCAGAGGGGGAACAGGATCTCGAGGTACGCCCGGGTGAGGAGGCGGATACCTGCGACGAGAGCATAGCGCAGGTTCGAGTGGCACTGGATAACGTGGGAGCGGGTGGCCTGCTGACCGTGGAGCTATATAACGATCCAAAGCATTTTTTACGCAAGAAGGGTCGGCTTAAAAGGATCCGTATTCCCGCCGAGCACGAGCAGCACAGGGTGTGTTTTAACCTGGAAGAAAGCGGCAGCTATGCTGTCGTGGCGTACCACGATCTTGATGCCAATCGAAAACTAAAGAAGAAGTGGAACATGATGCCAAAGGAACCCTTTGGTCTTTCGATGAATCCCGAGCCAAAATTTGGATTTCCAAAATTTGAAGATTCAGCTTTTACCACCGACGAGCTGGGTAAGAATATCGAAATCAGGTTGATAGATCCCTGAGCCTCGTGAATATCATGTCGCTTTCACCGGCATCTTGAGCAGGGCTCTGAAACGGGCACGGGTATCAAAAACCGCCTCGCCGGCCAGGGAAAGATTTGGAAAGCGTTGCAGCAATGCAGGAATAGCAATCCTGGCCTCCAGCCTCGCCACGTTCAGGCCCGCACACAGATGTATCCCGCCGGCAAAGGCATGGTGGTCCCGCGGATTTCGAGTGAGGTCGAGGCTGTCCGGTTCTGCGTAGACCTCGGGGTCACGGTTTGCCGCGCCTATCCCGAGATGCAGGTTCGTACCTGCTGGTATCAGCTGGCCGCCAATTTCTACATCCCTGGTTGCCAGGCGGTTTCCCAGCTGCACCGGACTTTCGTACCTGAGGAATTCTTCGACGGCAGAGCTGATAAGTTCCGGTTGTGTCTTCAATAATTCCATTTGCGCCGGATTTTTCAACAGGGCCAGCGTGCCATTGGCGATGAGGTTGGTTGTCGTGTCGTGACCGGCGTTGAGCAGGAAAATCACCTGGTGATAGAGCTGTTTATCGGACAGGCGAAATCCCTCGGACTCCCAGCGAATAAGCCTGCTCAGGATATCGTCGTCATCATCACTCAGGTTACGTCGCCGTTCATCGACAAAGCCTTCAAGGTAATCGAGAAACTCCCTGACACACTGGTTGCCAAGCTCAAAGCGATCCGCCGGAAGATCAAATTCCAGTGCCCCGAGAATGGCCACCGCCCAGCGTCTGAGCAGGGGACGGTCTTCTCTCGGTACACGCAGCAGGTTGCTGATGACTTCGATGGGAATAATGCTGGCAAAGTCGTCAACAAAATCAAATTGTTCGCGCTCCTGCAGACCATCAAGCAGTTCCTTAACAAGGTCTACCAGGCTGGCTTCCATGGCCACCACGGTTTTCTGGGAAAGTGCATCACCGATTGCCTTGCGAACATGGGTATGCAGGGGTGGATCGTTAAACACCAGGCTGGTGGTGTGGTGCTCATACAGGAGACTGTCACCAAACAGGGGCTTGAACAGCTCTTTCTTGTCCGAGCTAAAGGTCCTGTGGTCCCTGTACACCATGCGCAGATCAGCGTGCCTGCTGAGAAAACAGGAGCCATCCGGACACCGGTGGACCGGGTCATTCTCCCGTAGCAGGCTGTAATACGGGTAGGGATTGTCATAAAAATCCCCCGGCAGCCCGCGCGGGTCAAAATTATCTATAAATTGCTGGTCCTGGCTGGAAAGACTGCCCATCTTAGAAACTCCGCCCAAATCAGGCATTATACTGGATACAGGCGAATTAACAGCCCGGGCACGGAATGCCTGCACTGATAAATTTCTACAGTTTTTTCAATTTATTAGCTGGATTGAAGCAAGCACTGATCTGGCATAGACTTGAACGCACTATTTCAAAACAAGCAGGTACAGGAGAAAGAAGATGAGTACGTCCTGGGATAACGATAAGTTAATTTATGTAAACATGACCGACCAGACTGTTTCGGTCAAAGACTACCCCGCGGAATGGAAGCTTCTTGGAGGTCGCGCATTATCGGCAAAACTCATGCTCAAGGAATGTGATCCGACCTGTGACCCGCTTGGTCCTGATAATGTACTTGTTCTCGCCGCGGGCGTGGTGTCCGGTACATCAATGCCCACATCCGGACGCATATCCGTTGGCTGCAAAAGCCCCCTGACAGGAGGCATAAAAGAGGCCAATGCCGGTGGTGAGCCAGCCGCCGACCTGATGAAGCTTGGATACCGGGGTATAGTTGTCACCGGTCAACCTGCTGACAGGGA
>CAZXDV010000162.1:0-7230 GCA_964639535.1 uncultured Enterobacteriaceae bacterium
TTCCATTTGGCGAAGCTCGGACGACATTTCGTCAAGCCTGCTCTTTGCGGCATTATTTTCCTCGGCCAGCATACTCAGCCTTTTTACTTCCCGCTGTAAGAAATCCAGGCGTGCCTCGCGGGGAAGGATCTCAGCCTCCATTTCGGTGACACGTAATGACTGGGTCAGTGACTCAATGCGGGCGATTTCGTCTCCCTTGTTTACGCGGTCGCCGACATCAAGCACCTGCTCCAGCCTGCCATCGACTTCCGAGGCGATCCTGGAATCGTAGCGCCCCATGACGGTGCCGGGCAGCCAGTTACTCTGGTACATCTCCACTTCAACAGCATCGACAACGTGCACGGGTGCAGGAGGCATTTCCTGCGCCACCGCGACACTGACTGCTGCCAGGAGGCAGAGGCCGGAAACAACCGGCCGTAATGAATTACCAAGAAAAATGCTTCTGCTTG
This sequence comes from uncultured Enterobacteriaceae bacterium, assembly GCA_964639535.1. Taxonomy (GTDB): domain Bacteria; phylum Pseudomonadota; class Gammaproteobacteria; order Eutrophobiales; family Eutrophobiaceae; genus WLWS01. Next base: position 450 of record CAZXDV010000162.1, read on the forward strand.
TTAACATCTGTTTACTTTTCCTTAAGCCGTGGCATCAGTTCCACGAGATTACATGGCCGTGTGCGGTAATCGAGCTGTTGCTCAATAATTTTATCCCAGGCCGTTGCGCATGCGCCCGACGAACCGGGCAGGCAAAAAATGTAGGTGCCGTTGGCAACACCGGCGATGGCTCGTGACTGCAAGGAGGAAGTGGCAATTTCCTGGTAGGACAGGTTACGAAAAATTTCACCAAAACCCTCTATAGTCTTTTCAAACAGCACTGATACCGCCTCTGGGGTGCCATCGCGCCCGGTAACGCCGGTGCCCCCCGTGCTCAGTATCACGTCGACCTCGTCGTTGGCTATCCAGTCGGCGACTCGCGCCCTTATCTTGTGAATATCATCAATGACGATGGCCTTGTCATAGAGCTGGTGACCCGCATCGCTGACCCTGGCAGCGAGCAATTTGCCCGATTTGTCCGTTTTTTCGGTGCGTGAATCGGAAACCACAAGAACCGCAATATTTAATGGCTTCAGTTCTCTTTCAGTCAATGTTAAACCTCATTCTCAATACTAAAACATGGAATAATAAGGCAGAACGCGAATAATACACAGACTTATGTCAACTTTAGGTGAAACAGGGCTCGAGGAAATACGTCTGGACAAATGGTTGTGGTGTGCGCGTTTCTTTAAATCCCGCAGCCTCGCGACCACCGCCATTCGGGCAGGACATGTCAAATTAAACGGCAGCGCGGCCAGGGCCTCCCGCAGCGTCAGGGTTTCCGATCGGCTGGATATTTATATCAAGCCCTATAACTACAGCCTTGTCATATGCGGCCTGGCCAGGACCCGGCTTGCCGCTGCCAGGGCAAAACAACTGTACGAGGAAACAGAAGAAAGCCTGGAAAGACGCGAGGAGCTGGCATCACAGCTTAAGATGGCTCACATGAGTGGGGCGAATACCCAAAAAAGACCGGGTAAACATGACAGGAAAAAGATTATTCGCTTCACCCGTGGCCGGGACTGACAAAACCACCCTGTCGATTATCAACCTGGTAAAAGAACCATGCAAGGCTGACTCCCCTGCCAACAAAGAACAGCATCATGGCAAGCCAAAGACCGTGGTTAGCCAGTGGCTGGAGCAGGTACCAGGCTGGCAGGAATACCAGGAAGGTCGAAAATATCATGGAATTACGCATTTCTTTTCCTTTTACGGCCCCGATAAATATGCCATCCAGCACAAAACACCAGACGCTGATTAGCGGAGAAGCTATCAGCCACGGCAGGTAGCGCAGTGCAGCGTGTCGAACCTCAGCAAGACCGGTCATAAGCGAAATAATCTGCGCTCCGGCCAGCCAGTAAACCAGTGCAAAACAGGCAGAGACAGCGATTGACCACAGGAATGCTGCCTGGATTGATTCGCCAAATGATTTCCTGTCCCCTGCTCCGATGGATTTACCCACCAGGGCCTCCGCCGCATTGGCAAAGCCATCAAGCCCCAGGGAAGTGATAGCCTGGAAGTTCAGCAGCACCGCATTGGCGGCGAGAATCACATCCCCCTGCGCGGCCCCCTGGCGTGCAAAAAAACCAAATACAAGGATCAGGCAAATCGTTCGTATGAAGATGTTCTGGTTGAGGGACAGCATGCGCTTGATACCTTTAAGGTCAAAAAAGGATATCGAATGCCATGAACCGGGAAACCGGCCTAACTCTGCGCGAATGAAAACTAGCGCAAGGATGAGTCCACAATACTGGGATATCACCGAGGCGATGGCGACACCTTTCACTCCCATGTCGAGGCCAAAAACCAGCACCAGGTCGAGAACAATATTAATTGAATTGACGATGACAGCATAAAACAGCGTGGCCCTGGCATTTTGCAAACCGAGAAGACAGCCGAGTAGTGCAAGGGACCCCAGGACGGCCGGTGCACCATATACGGCATGGCGAAAGTAAACCCCGGCAAACTGTTTTACCTCGGGGCTGCCTCCCACCAGGTACAATCCCGTGTCGAGTATATAACCCTGCAAGCCGAGGATAAGCAGGGCAATGAGCTGGGCAAGGAGCATGGCATGAAACAGGCTTTTGCGGATGCCATCAGCATCCTGCTTACCATAGGCCTGGGCAACAATTCCCGTGGTGCCCATGCGCAGGAAACCCATGCCCCAGTAAATGAAATCAAAAATAACTGCGGCAACGGCTACAGCACCAAGGTAATAAGGGTGACTCAGGTGGCCGACCACGGCCGTATCTACGATTCCCAGCAGGGCGATAGATAAATTTGAAATTATCAGCGGGCCGGAAAGTCGCCACAGCGTTTTATGCTTATTGTTCACCTACCCTGCCCTGTCTGGTTTACCCGGGATATACCTGGCAAGAATAGCGCTGGCCGGCATACCGGCAAGACGTATTTTCTCCGGGTAACTTCAAAATGTACTCGCGCCGGATTATAGTGCGAATAAACGCCGCACGTCAGGATAATATGAAAGGACAGGAAATATACGAATCGATCGCGGGTAACATTAGCCGTGTTATCAAGGGACAGGATCACGCGGTGAGAATGTTGCTTGCTGCATTTATCAGTGGCGGACATGTCCTGCTTGAGGATGTGCCCGGCACCGGTAAGACAACCCTGGCAAAGGCCCTGGCCAAATCTATTGATGCAGAATATCACCGCGTGCAATTTACCCCTGACCTGCTACCGACAGATATTCTCGGCGTATCTATCTTTGATCAGAGGGACCAGGAGTTTCACTTCCACCAGGGACCGGTTTTTACCAACATCCTGCTGGCAGACGAGATTAACAGGGCGTCGCCGCGAACCCAGTCGGCGCTGCTGGAAGCCATGGCCGAGACACAGGTCAGCGCTGACGGGATCCTGCATCCGCTGGATGAATTATTTTTTGTAATTGCAACGCAAAATCCCATCGAGTTTCATGGCACCTACCCCCTGCCGGAAGCGCAAATGGATCGCTTTGCACTTCGCTTTGAACTTGGCTACGTATCCCTGGATGAAGAAGTCAGCATTCTCTCGGAGCAGAATGAGCAACACCCGATTGAGCTCCTTGAGCCCTGTGTGACGCGGGCAGATGTTGTGAATACACGCAACGCGATCTCCACCGTGAGAGTGAGTGATGAGCTCAAGCGCTACGTTGTTGAACTTATCCGCGCGACACGGGAAGTGCCGGAGATATTGAACGGTGCCAGTCCCCGTGCCTCGCTTGCATTGATGAAAACAGCCCAGGCCCTGGCGTTGTTTGACAACATGGAATTTGTCATACCCGAACACATCCATGAAATAGCGGAATCAGTGATGGCGCATCGACTCGTGCTGAATTCCCAGGCAAGATTTTCAGGCATAGAAACACGGGATGTTGTGCGCGACGTGATCAAGTCGGTGCCGGTCCCGGCCTGATTCCTGGCTCATGTTCAGGCGCCTGCTCTACCGTAACCTGAAGCTGGTTTACAAGGTCACAAACTGGAATCGCGATCGTCTCACGCCGGCTGGCACGCTAATCCTCGGTGGTATGTTCGCTGCGGGAATATTCGGGGTAGATGTACGGCAGTCCCTGGCTTTTCATATTTTTGCGATCCTGGCATCCCTGCTGGTGGTGGCAGTGTTGTTCAACGTTTCATTCAGGGGGCACTTCCAGGTTCGTCGACTACTTCCGCAATACGCAACAGTTAATCGCCCTTTACGATATCGAATCGAAGTAAATAACCTTGCTAACGTCGGCCAGCACGATCTATTTGTCATCGATGAACTGGATTCTGTTTTCCCGCGTTACGAAGAATTTGAAACAAGCACAGATCCCCAGGACAGGAAGCGAAATCGCTTTGACCGCGTAGTAGGTTATCCGCGCCTGATGGCGCTTATCAGGAGGAAGCGCGGCGGGACTATAGATCCGGTTAGCGTGGAGCATGTGAGACCACAGCATGCAAGTTACATAGATATGATTTTGCATCCGGCAAGGCGTGGCTACATCGAGTTCAGCAAAATACGGGTCTGCAGAAGCGATCCGCTGGGCCTGATCAGGGCGATGAAAAAATTCATGCAGCGGGACAAGCTTCTCGTTCTGCCAGGAACTTACCAGGTGCCGCTGATAGAGTTTGAGGGAGCGAGGAAATACCAGCAGGGAGATATGAGCCTGGCAAGCTCGGTGGGTGATTCGCAGGAATTCATGTCGCTACGCGACTACCAGCCCGGTGATCCACTTCGCGCGATACATTGGCGTAGCTACGCGAGACTCGGGGAGCCCGTAGTAAAGGAATTTCATGATGAATTTTTTGTGCGACATGGACTGGTGCTGGACACGTTCAAGGGAATGAGGTCCGAGCAGGTGTTTGAAGAAGCTATTTCTGTCGCCGCTTCATTTTGCCTTGACATGCCGGGGCAGGACTCGCTCCTGGACTTGATGTTTGTTGCTGAAAAAACCTACCGCGTTACCAGTGGCAGGGGCTTGTCGCAGGCTGAAGATATACTTGAAATGCTGGCCTGTGTGCAAGCGTCTGATGAATCAAGGTTCAACCAGCTCGCCGACGTGGTATTGCGTCATTGTGATGAAACGAGTGGCATGGTTTTTATTTTTATGGACTGGGATGAACCAAGGCAGGCACTGGTGGATGAGTTAATCCAAAGGGGATTGCCGGTACTCGTTTACGTGGTTCTTGAAAACGAAGGGGTTGAAATCGCCCCGGGCCCGATGGCGGTCCACGCAAATCGCCTTGTTCCCCTGTACTGCGGTAAGGTGCAGGAAAACCTCATGGCGCTGTCACCGACTGCAGTGGATCGATAGTGGATAATAAAACGCGACAATTGGAGCACACTCCTGCGCTTGTTGTCGGCGCTGCACTCATGCTGTGGGGATGGCAGTGCCAGTTGTTTGCCTATGCAGTACCGATGGCTTTACTTATTGAGTTGAGCCCCCTGGTTCGCTGGCGCTGGGCGATTACAGACAAGGAATTTAACACCCTGTCTGACTTCAGTGGCGTAGTGTTTTTTCTTGTCGTGGTTTACATTTTTTCTACCGAGGGAGCCAGGGGTATTTTTGTTATTCTCAAGGTCCTGCCCTTTATTTTATTTCCGCTTTTAATCACGCAAAGGTACAGCGAAATCGGCGTGATGAAATTGAGTGCCCTGATTGTCAGCCTGCGCAAGCTTGAGTCAATGCAATCCGCCAGGCAGGACAAGCGTTTTGATATAGCACTCCCCTATTTTGTTCTTTGCCTGGTGTCAGCAAGCTCCGGTAACCATCGCACAATCCTTTTTTTCGTGCTTGTTGCAGGGCTTGTGGCCCTGCTGCTCTGGCCAATGCGTTCACGCAGGTTTTCCATCCAGGCCTGGGCACTGAGTATTGCCATGGCGATTACCCTGGCTTACGGGGTTCAGCTGGGAATGAGGTATATGCAGGCCTCTATAGAGGCCAGTTTTATGGGTATGTTTGACCAGTTTATGTGGCGTTACAGGGATCCGAATCGTGCTACCACTGCCATGGGATCGCTGGGCCGCTTGAAATTATCCGATCGCATTGTGCTACGGGTGAAACCCGAAGAAGATATCAAGCTGCCAATACTGCTGAAGGAGGCAAGCTATAGTAGTTTTGGTCATGGGATCTGGAGCACCAGCGACAAGGAGTTTACCGTGATAGATCCAAACGATTCGGGTAACTGGGATTTGCATGCACAGGGCAGCACGAAAAAGCGCATGCAGATATCTGCCTACATGATCAAGGAAGAAGGCGTTATTCCCCTGCCCCACGGCAGCCGCGCAATTGAAGATGTCGCGGCTATTGAAATTGCACGTAACCCTCACGGGACCGTGCTCATGGATATACGCGAAGGCTGGATAAGCTACGAAGTTGAATACTCCGAGGATGAGCTTGTCGAGGCACCTCCAGGCGAAGATGACCTGTTCTTGCTGGATTATTACCGGGAAGATTTACAACAGGTGGTTGAGGAACTCGGACTCGAAGGTATGACGCCGAGACAAGCCGTGGAAGCTGTGCAAGGTTTTTTTGCTGAAAATTTCAGCTATACCCTCAATTACCGGCAACGCTATCCTCGCGGCAAGTACCTCGCGAATTTTCTTAATAACAGCAGGAAGGGACACTGCGAATATTTTGCCACCGCTACCGCATTGTTGCTCAGGAGCGTGGGTATTCCTGCACGTTATGCAGTGGGTTACTCAATTGATGAATACAGCACCCTGGAAGGTAGCTATATTGCCCGCTCCAGGCACGCACATTCCTGGACCCTTGTTTACCTGGACGGTGCCTGGCAAGTTATCGATACGACTCCAGCTGTCTGGGCTCCACTCGAGTCTGAAAATGCTTCTCCCCTGCAACCTCTCATGGACCTGTGGGCATGGGTGTCTTATCGCTGGGAATTGTTCCAGTCGGAAGACATTACCGAGGAAGAGAGCTCCTATAACTGGCTATTGTTGTTCCTGGTGCCGCTCTCGGCTTTTCTCGGCTGGCGTATTTATTTCAGGGATCGTGTTCAACTGGCCCGTGAGCAAGTGAAAAACCTGGCCGCGTATCACAAGCTTGGACAGGACTCCGAGTTTTATGAGCTTTGCAGGCTTCTCGAGCAGCGATACTTCCCGCGTGAAAAAGGTGAAACCACTTCAATGTGGCTGGAAAAAATAGGTGCCAGGGTACCGCTGGCCGAGATCAGGCCATTGCTAAGCCTGCACTACAGGTATCGCTTTGACCCACGCGGCATTGAAAGTGACGAAAGACAGGAACTCAGGGAAAACATAAAAAAAGTGCTTGCAGAACTGGATGGGCTGCAGCCCGTCAACG
>CAZXDV010000163.1:0-7186 GCA_964639535.1 uncultured Enterobacteriaceae bacterium
GACCATACCCTCGGAATATATGCTGCTAAAACATTTTCTTGGCAGCGTCGATCAAGAGCAGGAAAGCCGCATGGTTGATTACCTGCATTCGCGGCAAATGGCCGATGGCAGCTGGCCGCTTTATCATGCCGGCCCCGGCAATATCAGTGCCACGGTAAAAGCCTATTTTGCACTCAAGGTAGCTGGCGTCGATCCTGCTTCAGATGCCATGAAAAAAGCACGGCACTGGATACTCACCCACGGCGGCGCCGAGAACGCCAACGTATTTACACGTTTCACGCTGGCCACCTTTGGCCAGGCGCCATGGCGTATCGTGCCCTGCATGCCGATGGAAATCATTTATCTTCCTAACTGGTTTTTCTTCAGCCTGAACAAGGTTTCCTACTGGTCTCGCTGCGTCATTATTCCGCTGCTGATCCTTTACGCGAAGCGACCGGTGTTTGAACTTAAACCTGAACAAAACATTCGCGAGTTGTTCCTGCAACCACCGGAAACGCTAAAGAACCTGGACAAGTTTGTTCCCGGTAAACCACTGAAGAATGTCTTTATCGTTATCGACTGGATCCTGAAAAAAGTTGAGCCGCTCGTGCCTCGCTGGATCAGGAACCACGCCATCGGTAAAGCAGAAGCCTGGACCCGTGAACACATGAGTGGCGAGGGAGGCATTGGTGGAATTTACCCCGCCATGGCCAACGCTGTTATGGCACTCACCCTGCTGGGCTATGACGATACCGACCCGGACATGATTCGAGGCAAGAAAGCCATAGAAGACCTCGTTATCGATAATGACAGGGAAACCTATGTACAACCTTGCGTGTCACCCGTGTGGGATACCTGTCTCAGTGTCAGTGCACTGGCAGAAGCGGAGGTAAATGTCGATCACAAGAGTTTTAGCCAGGCGGTTGAATGGCTTTTTGACAAGCAGGTATTCGTTAGGGGTGACTGGAAATCAAAAGCGCCTGATCTTGATTCCGGCGGCTGGGCTTTTCAGTTTGAGAATGATTTTTATCCCGATGTGGATGATACCTGCAGTGTTCTCATGGCGATGATGCGCATCGGTGTTCACAATAATCTCGCCAAGCGCAGGCGCATGGGCCAGGCCGTCAACTGGGTCATCGGCATGCAAAATTCCGACGGCGGCTGGGGCGCGTTTGATATCGATAATCACTACGAGTATCTCAACAATATTCCCTTTGCCGATCACGGTGCCCTGGTAGATCCAAGCACCGCTGACCTGACCGGTCGGGTCATCGAAATGCTGGCAATGCTGGGGTACGACCGCAGTTTTACACCCATCCAGCGTGGACTTGAATTCCTGAAACAGGATCAGCACGAGTGCGGTGCCTGGTTTGGTCGCTGGGGCGTCAACTACATCTACGGCACCTGGTCAGTCCTGATTGCCCTGGGAATGCTGGGTGAAGACCCGAACCAGCCGTGGATTCGAAAATCCATTGACTGGCTCAAGGATCGCCAGAACAGCGACGGTGGATGGGGCGAGGATTGTAATACCTATGATGACCCGGAATTGCGTGGTCGTGGTTCCAGCACACCTTCGCAGACCGCCTGGGCCCTGCTTGGTCTCATGGCCGTTGGAGAACTGGAATCCGAAAATGTGGAACGGGGTATGCATTATTTGATGCGAAACCAGGAAACTTCCGGGGACTGGGAAGAGTCATTATATTCAGGTACCGGGTTTCCAAGGGTGTTTTACCTGCGTTACCACGGATACAGTCATTACTTCCCCCTGTGGGCACTGTCCGTGTATCGAAAAATGCGGCAGGGATTGCCGACCCGGCAGGAAATGGTTCGTGACAGTGGTCCAATAGAATTTGATCCACTACCCGTGTTGGTGAATTAAAGAAAGAGGTCAGCTCTTATGGTTGCATCGGCTAAAGTTCTATCTGCAGAAATATCAAATGGCAAGCTAAAGAACTTTGACGGTGTTGAACGGATTTATTACGACGGTTACTGGATACGGTATTACACGGCCAATGACACCCTGGCGAGGAAAAAACGACTCATCGACCAGCTGGCCCGCCGGGTCTTTCACCACACCGAATCAGGTATTAACACGCCCGGGCCCAAGCTTGAAGAAGTCCGTGCAGCCTATGAGAACGAGGAAAATTCGGCCAGGCGACGTGTCCTGGCAGCGATGCTTGCCGGCGCATTATTGAATCGCGGTGTCGATATTCTCACCAAGATCGTTGAGCTTGAAGAAACAGGCGTAGCTGTTAACAAGGACAACGAACTGTTAAAGGATTGCGGTCGTTGCTTTCTCGGCGCTCTTGAATATGGCAAGTACATTCGCCCGACAAGGGCAAAAGAGGGGCTCGAAGAACTCTGGGGTGAGCCATTCAAGGCCTTTACCATGTCCATGGGTGAATTTTATGAAACACGCTACATAAAGCTTGCCCAAACCATGCGCGATATCGACCTGGTCAGCAAGATCCTCTCTGAGCTGTTCAGCGAAGCAAGCAGTTTTGCAGAAGTTCTGCCAAAGATTCGCGAACTGGCAGAGTGCTGCAAGGAAGTGACCGAGACCATGCGCAGCGACCCGGCCATGTTTGAAATCTGGCCTCACTATGTTTCGATTGCAGAAGAACTCAGGACTTTTCGACCCAAGCCACGCGAGGGCGCCACCAATGCTGAGCGCGCCATGGGCCGTCGAGGCAAGGAACTTATTCTCGCTGGCGTTGACCTGATGAATGACATGGCCAGCATGCGAATTCCACCACCAAGAACCACCCAGAGCTTTATACAAAAATGTGAAGTATTCGGTAGCAAGTACGGCTCTCGTCTCAGCACCTGACAAATCAATCCAGCAGGAATTGCGGTATACTTCCTGAAAAAATCGAGTAACAAACCATGAGTGACTACATCGCCCCGGCGCGGGATATTACCTTTGCGCTAAATGAACTTGCCGATCTTTCCGCCATAAATCAGCTGGAAGGTTTTGAAGACGCTACCCCGGACCTGGTGGAAGCCATCGTTGAAGAGGCATCGAAACTGGCAACCGGCGTACTCTCGCCGCTGAATAAAAAAGGCGACGAACTGGGTACGCGTGTAGAAGATAATAAGGTGGTGCCCGTAGAAGGTTTTTCGGATATCTACCAGGCCTTCAGGGAAGGCGGCTGGCCGGCACTGCCATTTGACCCTGAGCGCGGCGGCCAGGGCCTGCCTGAAACGATTGCCTGCGCAATTAATGAAATCTGGCAATCGGCAAACATGGCCTTTGCGCTTTGCCCGATGTTAACCGAAGGTGCGGCTGTCGCAATCAATGAGCACGCCTCCGACGAACTCAAGGACCGCTACCTGCCTAACATGATTTCCGGCGAATGGACCGGCACCATGAACCTTACCGAGCCCCAGGCCGGCTCCGATCTTGCCGCGGTAAAAACCCGCGCCGAACCTGATGGCGATCACTATCGCATTTTCGGACAGAAAATTTATATTACCTGGGGCGATCATGATTTCACCGATAATATTATTCACCTGGTATTGGCACGCCTTCCCGATGCGCCTCCCGGGATCAAGGGTATTTCACTTTTTATCGTGCCCAAGTTCCTTGTAAACGAGGATGGTACGACCGGAGAAAGAAATGATGTTTATCCTGTGTCTGTGGAGCATAAGCTTGGAATCAATGCCAGCCCGACCTGCGTGATGAGTTATGGAGATAATGGTGGTGCCGTTGGTTACCTCGTCGGTGAACCCCACAGCGGCATCGTGTGCATGTTTACCATGATGAACCACGCCCGTATCGCCGTGGGTGTGCAGGGCCTGAGTATCAGCGAGCGTGCCTACCAGCAGGCACGTGGCTATGCACTGGAGCGAGTCCAGGGTCAGCTGCCCGGTCACGAAGGCAGGCTGACCATTATTCATCATCCTGATGTACGTCGCATGCTGATGCTGATCAAGGCAGGCACAGAAGCCATGCGCGCAGTCTGTTATGTCACCACCGCCTCGCTGGACTTCGCACATCACGCTGAATCTGACGAGCTGAGACAATACCATGAAGAGCGTTTTGCCCTGCTCACCCCGGTTGTAAAAGCCTGGTCCACGGAACTGGGACAGGAATTAAGCTCCCTGGGTGTGCAGGTACATGGAGGCATGGGATATATTGAAGAGACCGGCGCCGCGCAACATTTTCGGGATGCACGTATCACGACGATCTACGAGGGAACAACCGGCATCCAGTCGCAGGACCTGGTCGGCAGAAAGGTACTCAGAGATTCAGGCAAGGCCATGCAAACCCTGCTCGCTGAAATGCGCGAGGTAGTCAGCAGTGTCGAAACGCTGGACAAGAACAAGGTTGGCGATATGGCCAGATTACTGTCTGACTCGATAAATTGCCTCGAAGAAGCAACAGTGTGGCTCCTGAAAAATTACCAGGATGACCCCAGTGCTCCAGGAACAATAGCAGTGAATTACATGATGCTGACCGGCATGGTCTGCGGTGGCTGGCAAATGGCCCGTGCCGCCCTCTGCGCCAGTGACAAACTCAAGGCCGGAAGTGACGATGGTGATTTTTACGAGGCTAAAATTGTTACTGCGCGTTTTTATGCAGAGCATTACCTGCCTAGAACCGCAGCCTACCTTGAAACTATCATGGCAGGCAGTGACAGCGTGATGGCCCTCTCAGAGGAGCAGTTTTAAAGACGCAAGGGCGTCACTTAAAAGGCTGGTCGCTTATTCCAGGCCACCAAATCGTTCGAAGTACTTTCGCCTGGCACGTGGCAAGCTGCCATCCATGTTTTCCATGTGGGATCCTATGTATTCCATCGCCTCGTTATGCACGGCCCGATAAATGCTCGCGGTAATATCACTTGCCGCGTGACCGGGCCAGTTCGCCGGCAGTAATTCCCCGGGCAAGTCTGCATCGCTGAGCAGTATCCTTCGGTATTCATGGATTAAAAGCGTTCTCAGGATAAAAGCCTGCTGTGGCTCGGGTCGGCTTCCCTTGTTGATAGCGGCATTCACCGGTCTGAAACTCTTCAGGAAGCGCTCGTAGCGAGCGGCAATATCATCCAGTTTCCACGATGAATAGGCCAGCTCCTGCATGCTGGAATGGGAGGCGATATCCTCCGTGCTCGATATCATAACGATCACCTGCCTCGTGATATCCATTTCAAGCAGGGTTTCATCGAGTGACTGCCTGTCAGCGGAAGGCCTCGCAAGAACGCCCGGTGCAATCATGCCATAGCCAAGCCAGAGTAATTCTTTTTTCAGCTCTTCTTTCTTATCGCTCTCGACGAATGCCGGGATGACAACCGTCCATTTACCATCCCATTCCTCGAGCTTGCCCGCATAAATTCGCCTGGCTGCCTTTTCATAGTGACGAATACCAAATTCCGTCAGGCTATAAAAGCTCTTGCGTCCTGACTGGTCACTGAAAAGCCAGCCTTCCTTGATAAGGCGAAACACTGCTGTCCTGATCTGCCGCCCATTGAGTCCAAAAGGCGTGAGAGATTCAATCAGGCTACCGAGCCACACAACATTGCCGTGCTGGGAAATGGAGTCGCCAAAAACAGAGATAATTAGTGAACCCGCCCTGACAGGCGTCCTTTCAGCGAAATCCTCCAGGACTTGTTCTATTACCTTCAATTTACCGGCTATTGATCAAAATCGACGATGACTTTGTCCGTGATGGGATGGGACTGGCAGGTGAGTATGTACCCCTTGTCAACTTCTTCCTGCGATATGGCGTGATTGAGGTCCATATCGACCTGGCCTTCGACAAGCCTGGCCTTACAGGTTGAACACACCCCTGCCTTGCAGGCGTAGGGCAAATCCAGCCCATTGTGAATACCCGCATCAAGGATATTCTCGCCCACTGCGGCAAGTTCAAAGTTTATTGAACGACCGCCGGATACTACCGTGACATCGCTGGTTTTCTTTTCACCATATTCAGCAATGCGCTGGGTATATTTATCCAGTGCTACCTGGGAATCCTCCGAAGAGCTGGTAAACAATTCGTAGTGTATGTGCGAATCATCAAAACCCATGCTACGAAAACCACGTGAAATTTCAGACATCATGGCCTGGGGGCCACAAATGAATGCTTCATCGGTACCCTCAATATCAATCATATGATGCTTGTACAGGGCTGCACCTTTCTTGTTGTCGATTATTCCATTTAACAGGTCCGCACCCTGGTCCTCGTTGTCCATGATGTTGATCCACTGGAAACGATCCATGTAGCGGTTCTTGATAAATCCGAGTTCATCGAGAAACATCACTGAGTTTGTTCGAAGATTTCCGTAAAGCAGGGTGACCCGGCTCTGTGGCTCCACCTGTAAAATGGTCTTTATATTTGAAAGTATGGGCGTAATACCGCTGCCCGCCGCTATCAGCATGTAATTCTTTTCGTTCGCCGGGTCCAGCTCAGTGTAGAAGTTACCCTGCGGGGGCATCACGTCCACCATCACGCCTGGCTTGAAGTTGTCATTGGCATAATTGGAAAAGCGACCACCGTTTACTCTTTTTATACCAACCCTCATGTGTCCGTCGTGTGTGCCCGAGCATATTGAATACGAACGTCGAACATCTTCGCCATCAATGTCAGCCCGCATGGTCAGGAACTGACCCTGCTTGAATTCAAACACATCCTCAAGGTCACCGGGCACGTCAAAAGTGACACAGATCGAAGACGCGGTTTCCTCGCGCACGTTTGAAATTTCCAGCGAATAGAATTTATTCGTTTCCATCACGTTCATATCTGTTTGAAGTAACAAAATGTCTCGGCGCAATCATCACAGCGGTACATTGCCTTGCAGGCTGTCGAACCGTACTCGCTCAGCAGGCTTACCCCGGTCGTTGCGCATCGCGGACACCGAATCGCCTGGTTGACGCAGGAGGAATGCGCCGGCGGTGCAATACCAAATTCTTCAAGTTTCTTCCTTGCATCGTCGCTCATCCAGTCAGTTGTCCATGCTGGGGAAAGTTGCGTCCTGATCTTGATGTTGCTGTAGCCGGAGCTGGTGAGTAGGCGCTTAATATCGTCACGCATGACGTCCATGGCAGGGCAACCGGAGTAGGTCGGAGTGATTGTAATTTCAAGCCTGTCACCAGTTTTCTGGATATCACGCAGCACACCCAGTTCTCGCAAGCTTAAAACGGGGATCTCCGGATCCTTAACCTGTTCAAGCAGGGTCCACAATTCATGTTCCAGCTGCTGATTGTCATGCAC
>CAZXDV010000164.1:0-2852 GCA_964639535.1 uncultured Enterobacteriaceae bacterium
CACCAATGTCAGCACCCGTCACCCTGCTGTAATAGCTGACAACTTTGCCACCCTGGACGAGATTTCTGATGGGCGGGCAATTCTTGGTATCGGCGTTGGCGACAGCGCCATGTTTAACATCGGGCAAAAACCAGCAAAGTTAAAACGGCTTGAATACGTGATCGGCGTAGTGAGAAAACTCATGGCGGGTGAAAGCGCCGAGTTTGACGGCGTGGAATTGAAAGTATCCTGGCCTCCGCGCAAGGTGCCGGTGGTCATTGCCTGCACCGGTCCACGTTCGCTGCAGCTTGCCGGGCGCATTGGCGATGGCGTGCTGTTCCAGGTTGGCGCAGCACCCGACCTTGTCAGGTACGCACAGAAAAATATCGCTATCGGCGCCCGCGAAGCCGGGCGCGACATGAGTGAGATCAAGCTTTACCAGCGTCTCGCCTGCGCCGTGGGTGATGACCGCGAACAGGTACGCACGGAAGCGAAGGGCTATGCCTCGGTCGCTGCGAATACCATTTACAGTGCTATTCCGCGGGAAGATATTCCCGAAGACCTGTACAAGGACCTGCATGAAATGAAACAGGCCTACGACTACCAGCAGCATGGCAGCATGGATGCACGGCAGGCCGCGCTCATCACGGATCGAATCCTTGACGCGGTCGCCATCGCCGGTACCCCGCAAGAGGCAGTAGATCGGTTCCAGGAACTCATCGATCTCGGGGTGGAAAACTTTGTGCTGCCCGTCGCGACGCGGGACCCTGCTGCCATCATTACAAAACTCGCCGAAGAGGTGATTCCAGGCCTGCGCTAGAATAGGTTGATGGAAAACACCCTCGACCAACACGCCGAACTGGCAAGCTTTGTCAATAAACACCAGCCCCTGCTCGTGATCACCGGCGCCGGCTGCAGCACCGCCTCGGGTATTCCTGATTACCGCGATGAAAAAGGTAACTGGAAACAGAAACAGCCCATGGATGCCAGGGACTTCATTGCCAGCGAATCCAACCGCAAGCGCTACTGGGCAAGAAGCATGTTTGGCTTTCCCAGGGTCGCCGCGGCACAACCCGCCGGGGTACACCATGCTCTACGGCGTCTTGAAAAAGCCGGCGTGCTGCATCACGTCATCACCCAGAATGTTGACGGCTTACACCAGCAGGCGGGTAGTGAAAAAGTCCTTGAGCTTCATGGCAACCTGCACTGGGTGATATGCCTGGACTGCGGTCACCGGCTGGCAAGACAGGAGGTGCAGGACTCCCTGCTGCGTCTTAACCAGGGCTTCCAGTCAAGCATCGGCAGGCTTGCACCGGACGGAGATGTGCAACTGGAACAGGTGGATTATGAAAAATTTACCCTGCTGCCCTGCCCCCGTTGTTCAGGTGTTCTGAAACCGGACGTGGTTTTCTACGGTGAGTCAGTGCCATCGGACAAGGTCAGGGATGCCTACCAGCTGGTGGATGATTCTGCAGCCATACTCATTATCGGCTCTTCAGTGATGGTTTACTCCGCCTATCGTTTCTGCAAGCGCGCTACCGCCTCGTCCAAGCCGGTGGCGGCAGTAAACCGCGGCATTACCCGCGCGGATGCGGAGCTTGCACTGAAGCTGGAAAGTGACTGCGGTGAGACCCTGGTAAAGCTCTGTGCCACACTTGGGCAAGTGTGACCAGGGGAAATGTGAACCTAATATCATAATTATCAATTAATAAGACCACTTAGTTAATTTTCCATGCCAAATCCGGCAAATTCTTATTATAATCGGCGCAACCTTTAAGGATTAAGGAAGCTATGACAGACTCCGGCGAAGCCTTACGCATCCTCATCTTTGACGATGACGCTGATTTTCGTAAGTTGCTTGACCTTCGACTGAAGAAACTTTTTCCAGGGGCAGTACTGGAAGAGTACGACCCCATCGCGAGCGGTGTACCGGACGCAAATTTTGACTGGTCACGCTACGATGTGCTGCTGCTTGATTATTTTCTCTGCATCCACGGTGTCACCGGACTGGATATTCACAGGCAGAATCGTAAAAACCCCCTGTTCCCGGCCACCATCATGCTCACCGGCGCCGGCAACGAGGAGATCGCAGTCAGGGCACTGAAGTCCGGTGTCTCTGATTACATCAGGAAGGAAACCCTCGACAAGGAAGAACTGCGCAAGGCTATTATCAAGGCCCACGAGGAAAACAAGGCTTCGCGGGAAAAAGCCAACGAAGCCACGCTGCATAGCCATGCCTATAACAAGGGCCTGTTTTACAAGCAGCTGGAAAAAGCTGAAGACGGCGCCGACAAGCGAGTGCTGCTGGTTGTCCGACTTGATCATGCAGACAAGCTTATTGAACAAAGTAGCGTCCTGATCCGGGACAACGTGGTGCGCTACATTGCCAGGCAGGCATTTGAAGTGTTTCATGCCGGAGATTGCAACCCGAGTATTACGCGCCTCGGAGAAATTTCTATTGGACTCCTGATCGACGATCCGGAGTCGGTGAAAACCCTTGGTTTTAACCTTGACGGCTTGTGTAGCCACCTCTCCAAGAGACCCTACCGATTTGACGGGCTGAAGATCAGTTACACCGTCAGTGTCGGGCTGGTACACCTGCAACCCGGCGTGTTATCCGCCAAGGACATCATGCTCCGTGCCAAGGAAGCAATCGAAATTGCCACGCGTACCATGGCCGATAACAGTTACCACATTTACAGTGATGGCGATTCTGCGGCGACGGAAGCCGCGCCAGCTGCTGAAGAAGTGGAAGTAAAAACAGCAGCTGCACCAAAACCGGAACCGAAGCCGGAACCTGCGCCTGAACCGGAACCGGAGCCGGAACCTGCGCCTGAACCGGAACCGAAGCCGGAACCTGCGCCTGAACCGGA
>CAZXDV010000164.1:2952-7094 GCA_964639535.1 uncultured Enterobacteriaceae bacterium
GGAACCTGCGCCTGAACCGGAACCGAAGCCGGAACCTGCGCCTGAACCGGAACCGAAGCCGGAACCTGCGCCTGAACCGGAACCGAAGCCGGAACCTGCGCCTGAACCGGAACCGAAGCCGGAACCTGCGCAAAAACCAGAACCAGCTACTGAAAGCGCACCTGCTGCCGAAGGCGGCGTCAAGGAAGAACGGCGTTCACGTGAAAGAGATGAATCCATCCTGGATGAAGCCAGGCTGGATCTCGCAGCGCTGGAATTAAAACGCTGCTTTCTTGAAAACCGCGTTATCCAGACCTTTCAACCCATTATCACCCTGCTTGCCGAGGAAGAGGAAGGTGCCCAGGAACTCTACAGCACCTCGATGCAGCTGATTAAGGACGACGGCAGCGTACTCAATGCCGATGATATTCTGGAACAGGTTAAAGACATTCCCGCATTCCTGAAATACATTAATCGCTGGATGCTTCGAGAAGCGATTGGACGTGCCCTGCATAGCGTACAGACCAATTATCTTTTCGTGATGAAGATCAGCGAGGCCTCGCTTGCTGATGCGACGCTGTTTAACTGGCTAAAGGATCTGCTTGCCGGTCTCGACGATAACAATCCCGGCCAGGCCGTGGCGCTGGAAATATCAGCCAGTACCTTTGCAAAGGAGCAGAAAAAAGCCGAGGCACTGATGACCTTTCTCAACAAGTCCCACGGTTTTAGATTCATGCTGGCCGATATCGAGGACGTGGAATCGGTGAAAACCCTGACGGCGAAAACCCGCTTTGACCTGGTCAAGATGAACCCGGAACTGATAAACCAGGTACAGGAAGAGGCGGCAAAGGATGCCGAGGGTGAAGACAGCACACTGCTCAACAGTTTAAAAACACGCGGAATGAGTATCGTCGCTGCCGGGGTTGAGGACGCAACTACGCTAACTGAGGTCATTAGCATGGGGGCTGATTTCGCCATCGGCGAATTTATCGGTGAGGCCAGCACGCAGCTGGACGACCTGACCAACGTGGAATCATTTGAAATTTCCTGACAAGCTGCATAGCTAGTGAAAACTGCTATCTTTATAACAGGGCAGTTGCAAAAGTCAGAACTGAAGAGGAGAACCTTACCTTGAACGAAGAAATCGTCCTGCAGGGTGAGGCCAAGCGATTTGGCGATTACCTGGTCATATCCCCCGGCACCCTGCAAAATGCCGTAAAGCGACAGGGGCAGATGCTCAAGCAGGGCTTGAAGGCAAAGCATATCGGCGAGATATTGCTGGAAAACGGTGACATCACTGCCGACGAGCTGGAAACTGCCATACGACGTCAACGGGTCGACCGCCTCGCCCTTTCACCGGTGTTCTCCATGCTGTCAAAGACCGAGCTGGCCGCCATCAGTAGTCGCTTTGTCGAAGTGACTGTCGATCCCGGCAAGCAGTTTATTATCCAGGACCAGCCTGACCCGACTCTCTACATCATCTGCGATGGACGTGTCGAGGTGTATCGCACTAACCTTGACGGCTCCCACATTCACATTGCATACGTTGAGCCCTATGAGCCCATTGGTGAGATGGGTTATTTCCAGGGGGGTGTACGAACCGCCTCGGTAAAGGCTGTCGATGCAGTCGAATGCCTGCGCGCGGATTATGCCGCCCTCACCCACTACTTTGAAAACGTGCCTCGCGTCGCCCATGCTTTCATGGAGATCGTCCAGTTTCGCCAGAAAGAAACCGAGGAACGTATTCGCGAACAGGCAAACAGCCAGGGGTAAAATCAGTTACCCGGGCCTTTCCCGCCTGCCTGGTAGCGCAGCGGCGCCGGCAACAGGCGAAGCTCCGCAAGTTCAAACAGGTATTGCACGAGTACCGCCAGCAGCGCAGCGGGAATCGCACCTTCCAGTACCAGCGCAGTGTCATCCAGTCTTATCCCGGTCAGGATGGGTTGTCCGTAGCCACCCGCGCCGATGAAGGCACCCAGCGTAGCCGTCCCCACGTTTATTACAGCGGATGTTTTAATACCGGCAAGGATGGACCTGGTTGCCAGCGGCAATTCTACCTGGCGGAGAATCACGCCATCGGGTAAACCAACAACCCTCGCAGAGTCACGCAGCGCCAGCGGAATATCCTGTAGACCACTACAGGTATTGCGAATGATGGGTAACAGGCTGTAAATAAACAGAGCGGCGATGGTAGGTGGTGCACCGATACCGAGGAAGGGAATCATAAACACCAGCAGCGCCAGTGAGGGTACAGTCTGAAGTATGCTACTCAGGCTGAGGATCACCTGCCCGAGTCGGGGCTTCCTGGCCGCGAGCACGCCCAGGGGAATGGCAAGACAAATTGCCGCAAGCAACGATACGGCGACAAGGCCAAGGTGGTCGCGGGTATTGCGCCAGAAACGCTGCAGCCTGCCCTGTTCACTTGCCGTGCTCTTGAGTCCGAAACGGTTTTCAATAAACCCGGCAGCGACAGCGGTTTCAGAGTTTCCATCCAGCTTTACCGCGGCATTCATCTTCACCATGTCCGCGCTACTTATACTGCCTGCCAGTTCCTGCAGCGATTTGATCGCAGGGCCATCCAGGTCGAGCCGGTACAGGTAAACGGCATGGTAATCGGGGAAGTAAGCCCTGTCGTCTGCCAGGGTACGAATATTGTAGTAGCGAATTTCCGCATCGGTGGAATAAAGATCCATGGCATCGATGTCACCACTTTCAAGGGCGCGGTAGGCCAGGTCATGTTCAACGCCGGTAACATCATGCTGTGGAAGCTGGTAGTGAGCCTGCAGGCTGTGCCAGCCATCCGCCCGGTCGATGAACTCGTTGCTGAAGGCAAAGCGAAGATCCCTGTGTTTTTCAAGGTCAGAAATCGTTTTAACACCAAGTTCTGCTGCCCGGCTGTCGAGCATGCCAATAACATAGGTATTGTTAAAACCCAGTTTTCCCGTGGCAGCAATACCGTGGGGAGCCAGCAGGGCACGTAGTTGGCTGATACCCTCAACCCCGTCCCGACCGAGTATCTCGAGAAATATGGTACCCGTATAATCGGGATAGGCATCAATCTCCCCGTTTACCAGGGCCGTCCACAGTATTCGACTACCGCCCAGGGACGAGCGGTGCTTCGCATCCATACCGCGGGCACTGAGAAGCTGCGTGGAAATTTCTCCAAGTATCACGCTCTCGGTAAACGCCTTGGACGCGAGGATGATCTTGTTTTTTTCCGGCGCCGCCAGTGCTGCTGTCGCCAGCAACAACATGAGGCAGCCCGCCAGGTTTTGCAGCAGGGTTCTCACTGTCTCATACCCCTGCCTGAAGCTGGCGCCTGGCGCTGGGCCAGGATGAAACGTTCTACAAACTCGCTGGCCGGTTGTTCAACAAGTTCATCGTAGCTGCCCTCCTGCTCTATCCCGCCGCGGTTCATTAACACGATGCGGTCGGCGAAAAAAGCGGCCTCGGCGAGATCGTGGGTGACCATGAATACAGTCTTGTGCAGGCTTTCGAATATTTCGCGCAGCTGCTGCTGCAGCTCGTAGCGTATCATCGGGTCAAGGGCACCCAGCGGCTCGTCCATGATCAGGAGTGCCGGATCAAGCATGAGGGCACGCATCAGGCTAACCCGCTGTCTTTGTCCACCGGATAGTTCTGAAGGGTAACGCTGGAGCTCATCCGCACCCAGTTGCACCAGTTCGCGTAGTTCCTGCACCCTGGCCCCGGTTTGTTCATCGGACCAGCCAAGATGTCGCGCCATGATCACGACATTGGCAAAAGCCGTCAGGTGCGGAAACAGGCCGCCCTCCTGTATCACGTAACCCATTTGCTGACGGAGCTGTGACAGGTTCCCGGCGGCAAGCACAGCGCCATCGAGGTAAACCTCGCCGCTGTCTGCCGCAAGCAAACCCGTAATAATCTTTAAAAGAGTCGACTTGCCGCACCCACTGGGCCCGATGACTACCGTGGTGGTACCGGCCTCCATGGCATGGGAAAACTCATTTACCGCGGTAGCTTTATTAAAACTCTTTGATATGTTATTTAACGTGAGCAAGCTGGTCTCAACCGAATCAATTAAACGCGATAGCACGACACTGTCACTACTATAACAGGACGCGAGCGCTTTATTAGGTGTATATACCGCCATGACCCCAAAATCCCATGACCCAGAGTTCCAT
>CAZXDV010000165.1:0-7072 GCA_964639535.1 uncultured Enterobacteriaceae bacterium
TCTTCTTGGTCGCCTTCTTCTTGGCCTTCTTCTTGGTGGCCTTCTTCTTGGCTACTTTTTTCTTTGCCTTCTTCTTGGCTACTTTCTTCTTAGCCGGTCTCTTCTTTGCTACCTTCTTTTTCGCCTTCTTTTTGGCGGGTCGTTTCTTTGCAGTCTTCTTTGCCATGGTGTTTAGACTCCCCTAGAACCTAGTTTGGATTTAGAACAACTTAACCAGTTACAGCACAACACGTGAAACATTATAGTAATGTTTCCAAAAAATTCTAACTTTTTTTTATAGTTTTGAAAATAATTTAACAACGTCATACAAGCTGTAAACGGACAGATAAAGTACTAAATGTTACTTTGATCACAAAAAAATACGCTTCTTTGTATTAGCGATGTTCATCAGATCAATTTTTTAAGCCTTCAATAATCGCCTTTTTTATCTCCTCAACTTCACCGATACCATCGATCTGCAGGTATTTAACCGCGCCTTTTTCCTCTTTTTCTGCCCTGGTTTTGTAGTAGTCAACAAGCGGGGCTGTCTGCTCGTGATATACTTTCAGTCGATTTCTAACTGTGGATTCCTTGTCGTCATCACGCTGCACAAGCGCTTCTCCGGTAACATCATCAACATCAGGCTTGCTCGGTGGATTGAAAACCACGTGATATGTTCTACCTGACTCCGGGTGTACTCTCCTGCCACTCATGCGTTTTACAATTTCCTCATCATCGGCCTGGATTTCAACAACACTTTCAATTGTGACACCGATTTTTTCCAAACCATCCGCCTGCACAATGGTTCTTGGAAAACCATCAAACAGGTATCCATTTATGCAATCGGGTTCGGCAATTCTTTCTTTTACAAGGTTCAAAATAATCTCGTCAGAAACGAGTTCTCCCGCATCCATTATTTTCTTTGCCTGGACTCCGAGTTCAGTGCCGGCTTTCACAGCCGCTCTAAGCATGTCTCCCGTAGAGATTTGGGGAATGTCAAAAACTTCGCAGATAAAAGCGGCCTGGGTGCCCTTGCCAGCACCTGGAGGGCCTAAAAGTATGATTTTCATATGATTTTCCGAATGTAGCTAGAATTGTGAATTTAAATGGGCTTCGTTGTAAGCTGTAATGTATGAAAATTGAACTTGATTATACAAGCAATAATACGAATCGCATCGAGAGCTATTCCCGGGGTGAGATTAAAGTTAGCGGCGAATCTTTCAAGTCAAACCTGGTAATTACCTCGGGGTCTATTTACACGGACTTGCTTCCAGCCAGCTTTAAAGAACTCACAAAAAGTCATATCGAATCTATCCAGGACCTCAATCCAGAGGTTTTGATACTGGGTACAGGTGAAAACCTGCTATTCCCCGGCGAAGATATCCTGGCTCCTCTCATCGACAAGCAGACAGGCTATGAAATCATGGATACCGGGGCCGCCTGTCGCTCATTTAATTTTTTACTTGGCGAAGGTCGAATCGTGGTACTCGCTCTTTTCATGATCTGAATCCCGGGATAATGCTATCGCTGTAAGCGACGACCGGTTCATTCTCTCGTGATTAATTTTCATTAAACAGGGCTTCAACGGAAAACCCTTCCCGTTCCAGTATCTGCCTCAGGCGTTTGATCGCTTCAATTTGAATTTGTCTCACTCTTTCCCGTGTAACACCAAGCTCTGCACCGATTTCTTCAAGAGTACTCACTTCTCTTCCATGTAAACCAAATCGGCGTTCGACCACAGCGCATTGCTTCTCACTCAGCTGGGCCAACCAGGCATCGACATGCCTTTTAACGTCAGAATTCTGTAGCAGTAATGAAGGATCGGTGTTCTGCTCATCCGGGATCGTGTCCAGCAATGATTTCTCATAATCCCTGCCACTTGGCGCGTCCACAGAGGTAATGCGTTCGTTTAAACCAAGCATGCGCTTTACTTCATCAATGGGACGGTCAAGAAATTCGGCAACGTCTTCGGGACTGGGTTCACGATCGAGCTTTTGTGACAATTTTCTGGCGGCGCGCAGGTAAATGTTGATCTCTTTCACAACATGGATTGGCAGACGTACCGTCCTGGTCTGGTTCATCAGCCCTCTCTCGATTGTTTGCCTGATCCACCAGGTCGCATAAGTAGAGAATCTAAATCCCTTTTCCGGGTCAAATTTCTCTACAGCTCGAATCAGGCCCAGGTTCCCTTCTTCAATCAGGTCCAGCAGTGCCAGCCCCCGGTTCATATATCGACGGGCTATTTTGACAACCAGGCGTAAGTTGCTCTCGATCATCCTTTTGCGGGCACTTTCATCTCCACGCAGGGCCTTTCGAGAGTAATAGACTTCCTCTTCCGCAGTTAACAGGGGGGAGAAACCAATTTCATTCAGGTAGAGACGGGTAGCATCAAGGTCGCCTTCACTCAGCGTGCTTTGATTTTGGCCGGATTTTTTGGGCTGCTCGGTCGTATCCGGTTCTTCTTCGGCAAGCAAGGTCGATTCGTCCGGATCAAGTTCATCATCGTCGATTTCCTGCAGATCTGATTCTTCCGCAGCAACTTCATCTTCGGAATCACCCTTTCCTGTGCCGTTAGGGTATGACATTTGATCTAGATTTGCTGGTTTATCAATTTCATCAGGACTTTTTGGGCAAATGTCTCAGCGGGTCGACCGGGCTGCCATCTTTCCTTATTTCAAAATGCAATAACGGCCTGTTGTTCCCGGCCAGCCCCATGGTGGCAATCTGCTGCCCACCTTTTACCCTGTCGCCCTCCCTCGCATATATTTTTTCATTGTGAGCGTAGGCACTGAGGTAATTTTCATTATGCTTGATGATGATAAGCTTTCCGTAACCTAGAAGTCCACTACCACTATAAACCACGTCTCCATCAGCGGCGGCGGCAACTTTTTGTCCTACTGCGCCCTGGATATCCACACCCTTTTTTGATGTGGGGGTATTCAATTTTACGATTTTTCCACGAGTCGGCCACTGCCAGGCAATCCTCGTTGTGGCTTGCACCGGCCTGGTGCTTTTTTTCCTGGTCGTAGTTGTAGTCTTGTTACTGCTCGATGAACGACTGGCTGCTTCCTGCTGGCGGCTCTTCTTGCTGACGATAGGTCCTGGCGTAAGCCCGCTTGCAGGTTTTTTTTCAGGTTTAAGTCGAATAAATTGCCCGGGGTAAATGACATACTTGCCTGAAATGTTGTTCCACCTGGCAACATCCCGGTAATCAAAGCCGTAACGCCAGGCTATGGAATAAAGGGTGTCTCCCTTCTCGACGACGTGATAATCACCATTTGCCGGCCTCGAATTAATTTTTTTACCGGCCTGGCTCACACTCGCGGTTTGCTTCGCCGGTGGAGTCTTGTGTCGATTATCGACTGGTGCCCTGGCGGTTGAAGTACATGCGGACAGCGTCAGCTCAATGATCAGGATAACCAGTAGGGCTGGAGTTCGCATCAGTTGCTAGCCCACTCCCTCCAGCATGGGGACAAAACTGACCGAATCAAGGTGCTTTTCAACAAAACCTTCCTCGCCTCTGCGTATCATGAGGAGTTCCTGGCCTCCGCTTTTGCCAACCGGGATGATCAGTCGGCCGTTTGGTGCAAGCTGCTCAAGTAACTTTTGTGGGATACCGGTTGGAGCTGCCGCGACTATGATGCCGTCAAAAGGCCCCCTGGAGGGCCAGCCCAGGTTTCCATCTCCATGCATGGCACTGATGTTCCTGGTTCCCAGCTCATAGAATCGTTCCCTGGCCTTGAATAAAAGCGCTTCAATTCTTTCAATGGTGTACACCTGCTTAACAAGGCGGGACAAAACCAGGGTCTGGTATCCACAGCCTGTGCCAATTTCAAGTACCGTCTCGGGAATTCCATCTGCAATCAATGCCTCCGTCATCCTCGCGACTATGTACGGCTGGGAAATGGTCTGGTTGTGACCGATGGGTAAAGCAGTATTGTCGTATGCGCGGCTGGCCAGGGCCTCATCTACGAATATGTGGCGTGGCGTAGAGCGAATTACATCAAGAACAAGTTCCGATTGAACTCCCATACCGCGAATTTGCTCTACCAGGCGATCGCGGGCCCGCTGTGAGGTCATGCCGATACCCTGGTGCCGGTTATTCATCAATTTCTCTTTCTAGCCAATCCGAAACTGCCTGAAGTGCATTGTATCGCGTCAAATCGGTATGCAAAGGAGTAATCGATACATTTCCATGTTCCACGGCGTAAAAGTCTGTTCCTTCTCCCGCATCATCTCCTTTGCCCGGTGGCCCTATCCAGTAAATTTCCCGCTGCTTGGGGTCCTTCATTTTCAGTGCAGGTTCTGCGAGGTGCCTGTATCCCAGCCTCGTTACCTCGAACTTGCCAAGCTCTGCCAGGGGCAAGTCTGGTACATTCACGTTTAAAAGCTGATCGCTGTCCAGCGGATGTTGTTGCAGGGCCTTGACCAGTTTTACCACCACCGACACGGCGGTTTCATAATGCACCGGGTTATCCCCAACAAGCGAAACGGCAATCGCCGGACAGCCAAGAAACCTGGCTTCCATGGCTGCGGCCACGGTTCCCGAGTAGAGTACATCATCGCCCAGGTTGGCGCCGGCGTTAACCCCGCTCACCATCAGCCCTGGTTCACTATCGAACAAGCCCGTGATCGCTAAATGAACACAGTCTGTCGGTGTCCCATTGACAAAATAGAAGCCATTGTCCGCCTGCCTGACGTAAAGTGGTGAATCGAGGGTAAGGGAATTACTGGCGCCACTTCGATTCCGGTCCGGGGCCACGATAATCACTTCTCCAAGTCCGTTCATTGCAGAGGCTAATAATTCCAGCCCCCGGGCCTGGTACCCATCGTCATTGCTCAAAAGGAAACGCATCTAATTACTTCTCGCTAAGCTTCGCCTGGAGAGGAACTGGTTTCACCCACGGCCATTGAAGCACAATCCTGTAATCCGGCCCTGGCATCCTGCTAATCACTGGATAAGAAATTCAAGCAGGGCTTTTTGAGAGTGAAGTCGATTACCAGCCTCCTCCCAAACTACGCTTTGGGGACCGTCAATCACTTCGGCGCTGACTTCCTCACCCCTGTGTGCTGGCAGGCAGTGCATGAAAATTGCGTCTTCATTTGCTCTTTGCATCAGCGCTGCATCTACCTGGTACTCCCTGAAACCGGCCAACCTTTCGCTGGATTCATTTTCCTGCCCCATGCTGGCCCAGACATCGGTCACGATCAGGTCAGCATTTGCCACTGCTTCCGCAGGGTCATCCGTAACCAGCACGGAAGACAAGCAGCTCTCAACAACAGCGGTGTCAGGACGGTATTCTTCGGGCGAAGCTACGTGGAGCTGAAAGCCAAGGATACTGGCCGCATTGATATAAGAATGGCACATGTTATTTCCATCTCCGAGCCATGCGACTTTCTTGCCCTTGATGTCTCCCCGTTCTTCAAAAAAGGTTTGCATGTCCGCAAGAAGCTGGCAGGGATGATACGTATCAGATAAACCGTTGATGACGGGAACGTCAGAATACTCAGCAATCTTTTCGATTTTTGCATGCTCAAATGTCCTGACCATTATGCAGTCAACCATCTTTGACAGGACCCTTGCTGTATCCTCCACCGGCTCCCCTCTTCCCAGCTGCGTTTCACCGGGAGAAAGAAAAATGGGATGCCCCCCAAGTTGGGCAATCGCGGCTTCAAACGATACTCGCGTCCGGGTAGACGACTTTTCAAAAATCATTCCCAGTGTTCTCCCCGGTAATGATGCCTGCATGCGCTTTTCCCTGAATTCTTTTTTTAACTCGCCTGCGCGATGGATGAGGGCTCGAAATTCAGCTTCACTCAAATCTTTCAGGGTAAGAAAATGTCTAGCCATGATTGTTATCCCTCGAGGTGTTCTCTAATCAGTTGAGAAACCAGGTCCACAATTTCCAGCATTTCCTCGTCACTGATCGTAAGTGGCGGCAACAGTCTGACGACCTTGCCAGCCGTGACATTGATTAATATTTTTTTCTCCAGCGCCCTGGTGACCAGGTCAGCACAGTCTTCCCGAAGTTCAATTCCTATCATCAGGCCCAGGCCTCGAACGTCTACAACACCATCAAGGTCATGCAACTTCTCCCTGAAAAGTTGCAGCATCCCCGGACCGAGCTCGGCAACCCTGGCCGCGATCTCATGGTTTTCCATTTGTTCAATGACCGCCAGTGCTGCTCGACTCGCCAGCGGACTCCCGCCAAAGGTGGAAGCATGTGTCCCCGGCACCATTATCTCGGCAATGCTATCTTTTACCAGGCATGCACCAATAGGGAAACCATTAGCCAATGACTTGGCGAGGGTCATAATATCCGGCCTGGTATCGGTGTGCTGCCAGGCAAACCATTCACCAGTTCGACACATTCCAGTTTGCACTTCATCCAGGACCATCAGCCAGTTTTTTTGATCGCAGATCTCCCTTATTGCCGCAAGATATCCTTCAGCCGGTACAACGACGCCACCTTCTCCCTGCACCGGTTCAAGCATGACCGCTACAACACTATCGTCATTGCCAGCTATCTCCTGCAGCGAGTCGATATCATCGTAGGGAATATGGACAAAGCCTTCTACAAGCGGGTGGAATCCATTTTTTACTTTGCTGTTTCCCGTGGCGCTCAGGGTTGCCAGGGTCCTGCCGTGAAAACTTCCGTCCATCACGATGATCCTGGCGTTTTGCTTTCCGGTATCGTTGGCAAACTTACGGCAAATCTTGATCGCAGCTTCGTTCGCTTCTGCCCCGGAATTACCAAAGAACACCTTGTCCAGCCCGGATAAGCGACACAGCGCTGCTGCCAGCTCTGCCTGGAGTGGAACTCCGTAAAGATTGGATGTATGAACGAGACGATTGGCCTGTTCGCTTATGGCAGCGGCAACATGGGGATTGGCATGCCCGATGTTACACACAGCGATACCTGCCAGCGCATCCAGGTACCGGGTTCCATTCTCATCCCAGAGCCAGCATCCCTCGCCACGTTCAAACGCGACCGGCTGTCGCGCATAGGTGTGCATTATTGAATCGTTCATATTCCCGTCTTTCAAGGTCTATAAAAAACAAACCCGGCTGTTAACCGGGCTTGGTCATACA
>CAZXDV010000166.1:0-7062 GCA_964639535.1 uncultured Enterobacteriaceae bacterium
TCTGTCTGGTCAATCACCAGGTGGCCACCTGACTTCAACTGTACTTTGCGATTCAGGGAACGTTGAATTTCATCTTCTACAGAATACAGGTCGAGGATGGGACGTTCTCCCGGGTAGTATTCAATTCTTCCCAGCAACTCAGGGATAAAGTGACGCGCAAAGTCTTTCACGCGCTGGTAGGTTTCCTTTGAATCTATACGCACTTTTTCGATATCGATGTGCACCAGGTCACGCATGGTTCGCATGACCAGCGGAAGATCTTCGTAGATGACATGGGGTGCATAGGTGTTCTCACTTCGCACATAGGTGGAATCCCACAACTTGCGAAGAAAATCGATGTCTTTGAAAAGCTCGTCTTCCGCGACACCTTCAGCCGCGGTGCGGACAATAAACCCACCTCTCGGCGAGGACCTGTCCTGCTTGACTGCAGTATGTAGCACAACATTGTTCGCAGGGGCGCTTGCAAGGTTGTGAACATCACTCTGGTAATTACTGATGATTTCCCTGAGTCGTTCCCGCTCTTCCTCGTCTTCAATTCTTTGCGAGACACCAATAGTGTCATGGTCCGGAATAAAGACCAGGAAGCGTGACGGGAATGACACTCGAGTTGTCAGTCTTGCCCCCTTTGTACCGAGGGGATCTTTCACAACCTGTACAAGGATGTCCTGGCCTTCCCGCAAGATGCTGTCAATGGAAGTTTCGTGCAGGGTATTTTGTTCGGCCTCGGAAGACGCTTCCTCGTTTAAATCGATGATGTCGGATATGTGTAAAAATCCTGTACGCTCAAGGCCTATATCAATAAACGCTGCCTGCATGCCGGGCAGCACGCGGGACACTTTGCCCTTGAAAATATTACCCACCAGGCCGCGTTTACGGGTTCTTTCCACGTAAACTTCCTGCAGCACACCGTTTTCAACCACGGCTACCCGGGTTTCCTGAGGTGTGACGTTAATTAGGATCTCTTCGCTCATGCTTCTGCCATGCCATAATTTCTGAGAAAAATACTATAACTATAAAATATATATAGAAAAAATTCACTTACGCGAAAGTGGAAAAGTGCTCAAAAAGTGAATGTATTCAGGGTTTGGACCCGCAACAGGGAGAGAAATTGCCTTTACCGCGGGGGAAGGCGCTGGGAGCGAGTGAAAAATGGAAGATCCAGGCGCGAAGAGGCGTGCTGGACGCGTCGTGAAACTACTGTGGCAGGGGGCGGAAAGCGACGACTACTCGATTACCAGGACGTCGTCTTCCCCATCAAACCCGCCTTCGTCGTCAAATATGTCATCGTAACCGTCGGTGGGTGGGTTGCCATCATGAATCAGGTACTCACGTTGCTGCAGGTAGGCCTCACGGGTAAACGAGTAGGGGTCTACGGCAGCCTCATCACGAATCGCCGTTGCATCAAGCAGGTTGGCGCGGATGTTGATCACGTTTAGCGCGGTCACCGGGAAAAGAACGGCGCCTGAGATATAAAAGGCCGGGTTGGTAAAAAGGCTGGTGGCGATATCCGGAAGGTTTCTCACCGTGTTTGGACCTCTAACCGGAAGGTAAAGGTAAGAACCGCGGTCGACCCCCCAGGTTGCCAGGGTCTGTCCGAAATCTTCCTGGTGTCGTTCAAGGCCGGCATCTGTTGCCACGTCAAACAAGCCACCGATACCAAGTGTACTGTTCATGACAAATCGCCCGGCATCTGAAAAGCCCTGGGAGAACTTGCCCTGGAGAAAAGAGTGCAACACCACGTTAAGGTAGGCGAGGTTGTTGAAAAAATTTGTTACCGCACTTCTAACCGGTGCCGGTGTGACGCTGACGTATCCCTCGGCGATGGGCTTGATAAGGTGCTTGTCCAGACCTTCATTAAAGCTGAAAAATGCCCGGTTTGCCGGCTCGATTGGATCTGGCGAGGCGGCACTTTTTTCCTGGTTGGAAGCGCAACCCGTGGACAGAATAATCACCAGGCTCAAACCCAGCACACGTACGATATTGTTCATTTCTTCAAATTCCCGACTTCAGACATCTGGTTTAGGACTATGTCATTGATAAAGAAGGCGAATGTTCGCACAGTTACCGCTGACATACAATGGCAGGCTAGGGTGCGACTACCTTGTTCTCCATGTTGGTTATCTTGGCGCTGACGTCGCTTACAAGACCGTCGAAACCCTTATCCTCAATAACCGTGGCGTATTCCGCCCTTTTCAACGACAAATCGTTCACACCATTGGCAATAACGCTGATGATGAGCCATTCTCCATCTCTCTGGTGCATCAGGTAATCCAGTTTTACTGGCGTGTCATCGGGTCGTTGTAATTCTGTTTTGATTAAAAGTCTACCTTTTTTAAGCTGTTCTGCAGATAGCTCCACAAATTTTTCGCCACCATAGCCGTCAAACCTCGAGGCATAGGTTGCCACGCTTAGCTCCTGGAACAACTTGATGAAATCCATTTTCTGGAGGTCATCAAGCTGGCGCCAGTAACGAGACATAATTACCTTGGCAATCAGGGAAGTATCGAACCTGACAGTAACAACTTCCTGGATATAGTCGTAGCGGCCCTGGTAACCAAGCGTGTCGGCCTCCTGCATGATATGCATGAGTTTTTCGTGCAGTTCCTTCACCACCGTCATCGCGGCCTGTTGAGTAGAATCAGCGGCGACGCCGGGTTCCTCTGCCCGGCTATCCGGGACGCCCAGGGAAGTGCAGAAAATGCAGGCAATGAAGGCATTTCGCATCCAGGAAAGCATGCGAGATTCATGCGAAATAAACATGTTTTGCATAGTCTTCATTTTATCCATTTTCTGGCTTAGCTAAGAATTTGACCACAGATTATCAAAAAGTTTTTAAATTGCCGGGTCTGAATAGGCCCTGTTCTTCCAGACTGCGCCTGTTCCCTGCCAGTGACGAATGGCTGAACTCCACGTCATGCAAAGGTAAAACAGCGCAGCCACGGGTAAGGTAAACAGCCATAACAGGTTTAAATCATAATACCTGATCACCGGTAAATAGCTTAACACCATCAGTACCATCGCCACGCAGCAAATCAATATTATCGGTAAGTCCGTCACAACAACCAGGGCCGGTGGAAGTAAAAATGCTGCCACCATGATGGCCGTACAAAAGAGTAACAGGAGTACAGAATGGAACAGTTGCGTGTAGGCAGTTCTCGCCACCATGTTCCAGATCGTGTCCAGGGTGTCATAGTTCCTGTGGCTCACGGCAGAATGTGTCAGGCCTATCCAGGTTTTGCCATTGGACTGCTTGACCTTGCGGGCCAATGAACAATCGTCAATGAGGGCATTTTTCAGTGCTGCAAAACCACCAATTTCCTCAAGCATTTTTGTTCTAACCAGTATGCACCCACCGGCCGCTGCGGCTACCAGCCTGGACGATGAGTTTGAAATCGCGAAAGGATAAAGTAACTTGAAAAAGTATATAAATGCCGGCATCAATAATAATTCCCAGAAGCTTTTCATTCGCAGTAAAGCCATCAGGGAAACAAGGTCGAGATTTTCCTCGTCGGCTTTCTTTAGCAGGGTGGCGAGCGTGCCGGGTTTTAAGGCAATGTCAGCATCAAGCAGCAGGGTGTAATCGGTCGTCACGTATTGACGGCCCTGTTCCAGTGCCCAGAGTTTCCCACTCCAGCCACTTTCCAGTGCCTGCCCGCTAATGATTTTTAATTGCTGTTCATCAGCTACACAGGAGCGGGCACATTCGGCAGTGCCGTCTTCGGACTGGTCGTCGACAAGGATGATGCCGCCAGGCTGGCCCTGGTCGAGGAGACTGGACAGGGTTTTCGAGATGACTTCCGCTTCGTCCCTCGCTGGAATAAGAACCGTGACCCTGGACAAGTCGGCGCTGACGCCAGGATCCGCGTCAAGGTTTTCGCGTGTACTCCAGGGGCGCCAGGGCAGCAATATGATGCCGAGCCAGATGATGAGTCCGGGAAAAGCGAGCCAGCTTATGGACATCAAGCAACTTGCTTGCTACTGGATTCTGAGGCTACCGGTTTGATTTCAGCAACGAGTTTTGGCTTTGATGGCTCGGAGTCCTCGTAAAGCACGGGTAATTCCGGCGCCATCGGTCCATCGGTTTTTGGCCCGAGAAGTGCCACCTTGGCCGCGGTCAGGGGATGCTTGAAGGTGTCATTGACTGCCGAGGCTTCAAAGCCGCTGTGGACCATGCAATTTGCACACTTGGGATTTCGGCCGTTGCCGTAATTATCCCAGTCGGTGTTTTCCATTAGCGCTTTAAAAGTCGGTTCGTATCCTTCACCCACTAAAAGGTAACAGGGCTTTTGCCATCCAAAAATATTTCGTGTCGGGTTACCCCAGGGTGTGCACTGATAAGACTGGTTACCGGCTAGGAAATCCAGGTACAGCGAAGACTGGTTGAAGCGCCATTTCTTTCCCTTGCCCAGTTTGAAAATATTCCTGAACAGCTGCTTGCTGTCGCGACGCTGCAGGAATACATCCTGTCGCGGTGCGCGCTCATAGTTATATCCAGGAGAAATCGTCACGCCTTCCACGCCAAGTTCCATGGCGTGATCCATGAATTCTGCCACTTCCTCAGCGGTTTCGTTCTGGAACAGCGTGCAGTTGATAGTAACGCGAAAGCCACGCTCACGGGCCTTCTTGATAACCTGGATACACTTATCGAAAACGCCATCGCGACAGACCGAGGCATCATGCCTTTCCCGGTTTCCATCCAGGTGAATGGAAAAGGTCAGGTAAGGTGAAGGCGAGTAGTCGTCCATGCGTGCATCCAGCAACAGGGCATTGGTGCAGAGATAGACAAATTTTTTCTTCGCCACGTAACCTTCAATAATTTGCGGCATTTCCTTGTGGATCAGTGGTTCACCGCCTGCAATGGAGACGATGGGTGCGCCGCACTCATCAATGGCGTGCATGGCGTCTTCGTAGCTGATTCGCTTATCGAGTATTTCGTCGGGATAATCGATCTTTCCGCAGCCGGCACAGGCCAGGTTGCAGCGGAACAGTGGTTCCAGCATCAGCACCAGTGGATAGCGCGTGTTACGCTTTAGCTTCTGGCCGATAATGTATTTGGCGACTCGGTATTGTTGGATTAATGGGACACCCATCGAAATACTCCATAAATGTGACAAATTTTTCAAAAATATCGAGGAATTACAAATAAATTCCCCAAAAATTAGTAAGATAAAGTATGATACCCGAAATGTACAGCCTTGCTTCCGAATTATTGGGAAGTTGGGCTTTGTTGTTTATTAGCATTAACCATAACTGATTGAACATAGCTTCGCCCCGAGCGGTCAAAAACATAAATTTTGCACGGGTTGAAGAGCAAGAACCTGAAGAATACATATGAGCAATGAGAACAGACATCCCATCCTGAGTTCCATTGATTCCCCCGCAGACCTGCGCAAATTACCTGAATCCCAGCTTGAAGCCCTGGCTGATGAAATTCGTGATTTCCTGCTGCGCTGGGCAAGCCAGAACAGCGGACACTTCGCCGCCAGCCTGGGAACGGTTGAGCTTACCCTGGCCCTGCATTATGCGTACAACACGCCGGAGGACCGGCTAATCTGGGATGTGGGTCACCAGGCCTACGTGCATAAAATCCTCACCGGCCGGCGCGACCAGCTGCATTCAATTCGCAAGGCTGAAGGCCTGGCACCTTTTCCCAAGCGATCGGAGTCCGAGTACGACGCCTTTGGTGTCGGGCATTCCAGTACATCCATCAGTGCGGCACTGGGCATGTCCATTGCTGCAAAGCGCACCGGTCGGAACAGGAAGGCCGTGGCCATCATCGGGGATGGCAGTATTACTGCGGGCATGGCCTTTGAGGCGATGAACCATGCCGGCGGGCTTGATAGTGACATGCTGGTTATTTTGAACGACAACAACATGTCTATCTCACCCAATGTTGGCGCACTGTCTAACCGCTTTGCCCGCATTCTCTCCAGCAAGCTTTATGCTTCGGTTCGCGAGGGAAGCAAGCGAGTTATGTCACAGGTTCCAAACGTCTGGGAACTGGCCCGGCGTACCGAGGAACACGTTAAAGGCATGATTGGCCAGGGTACGCTGTTTGAAGAGCTGGGCTTTAACTACATCGGCCCGATTGACGGGCATGATTTACCGCTGCTGCTTGAAACAATCCGCAACCTGCGTGATATGCCCGGACCACAGTTCCTGCACATTATTACCAGGAAAGGCAAGGGTTATGCCCCGGCGGAAGAAGATCCGGTGAAATACCATGCGGTCACGCCCTTTGATCCTGACAAGGGCATGACCAGCGCGAAAAAGGCCAGCAGTCCAACCTACAGCAAGGTGTTTGGCGACTGGATTTGTGACATGGCCGAGCAGGATCAGCGACTGGTTGCCATTACTCCTGCCATGCGAGAAGGCTCCGGGCTGGTTCGCTTTGATAAGGAATACCCCGAACGACATTTTGACGTTGCCATTGCCGAGCAGCACAGTGTTGCCGTGGCAGCTGGCATGGCCTGCGATGGACTCAAACCGGTGGTGGCGATTTATTCCACCTTCCTGCAGCGCGGTTACGACCAGCTAATCCATGACGTGGTGGTACAGGACCTTCCTGTGCTGTTCGCCATTGATCGTGCCGGTTGCGTCGGTGGTGATGGCTCGACACACAATGGTGTTTATGATTTCAGCTACATGCGCTGCTTGCCCAACATGGTCATCATGGCACCGGCGGATGAAAACGAGTGCAGGCAAATGCTGTACACCGGCTACAAGCTGGATCAACCGGCCTCGGTGCGTTACCCACGCGGTACCGGCCCCGGTGTTGAAATCCAGCAGGAGATGACGGAGATCCCGGTAGGTAAGGGAGAAATCAGGCGCGAGGGCAAGAAGATAGCGATCCTTTCTTTTGGCGCCATGCTGCCACTGGCGATGGAGGCTGCGGAAAAACTGGATGCCACCGTGGTGAACATGCGTTTTGTAAAACCGGTTGATACCGATCTCATATTACAGATGGCGGCAAACCATGAGCTACTGGTGACGATCGAGGAAAACGTTGTGCAGGGCGGCGCAGGTTCCGCGGTGAACGAGGAACTCGCTAAAAATGGCGTA
>CAZXDV010000167.1:0-6915 GCA_964639535.1 uncultured Enterobacteriaceae bacterium
CTGGTGTTTGGCTGGGAAAAAATCGCACCTAGACGTAATCCCGGTGTCCCTGCCTGGCAACGTAGAATCAACAACCTTGTGCTGGTGTCGATTAACAGCGGACTGGTTCGCCTGGTGATTCCGTTGGCGGCAGTGCACATGGCGAATATTGCCTGGCTTCATGGTTGGGGATTATTTAATAACCTGCAGTTGCCCGCGTGGGTAGAGATAGTGTTGTCCTTCCTGGTACTGGACATGCTTATTTACTTCCAGCACCGGCTGTTCCATTCCTTACCCTGGCTATGGCGCCTGCATCGCGTGCATCATTGCGACACGGAGTTTGATGTGACAACCGGGGTACGTTTCCATCCGCTGGAGATCCTGCTTTCCATGCTCATCAAGATCGCTGCTGTTGCGGCACTGGGTGCGCCTGCAATCGCGGTTCTCCTGTTTGAAGTTGTCCTGAATGCCACTTCGCTCTTTAATCACGCTAATGCCCGCCTCGGTGCAAGGCTGGATGCTGCCCTGAGAAAGCTCGTGGTTACGCCTGACATGCATCGCGTGCATCACTCCGTGACAGCGGCAGAAACCAACAGCAATTTTGGATTTAACATTCCCTGGTGGGATCACCTGTTTGGCACTTATCGTGCGCAACCGGAAAAAGGTCACGAAAATATGACCATTGGCCTGGAAGAATTTCGCGACAGGAAATTCTCCCGGGTATGGTGGCTACTCGGGCAGCCCTGGCTCAAGAGCTAATCGTAGTGATACCTTGGAAACCAGTTGTCGCCGCGGCCTTCCGGCGTCAGGTCAAACAGCGCCCATATCGGCCAGAAAAGATCCGCATGCCTCGGGTGCTGTTCTTCCGCAGGTTCGGTAAACAGGAGCTCTGTACTGTAGGTGTGAACAATAGCCCCCTTTTTTTTCTGAAATACGTTCATGGTGGGAAGTTGTTGGCTCCCATCTTCGCTTTCACCAAAGTAATCCCGGTTATAGCTGTTGTCGCTGGAGGATAACAGGCGTAAACCGTTCCAGTTCCTTGAGTCTGCCCAGGCCTTGAACTGCTGAATTGGTGCCTTTGCCACTACCACGAAATTGACCTTTGCGCGTATGTGTGCGGCACTGCCATTCAGTCCATCGATCATCGATGTGCAGGCCGGGCAAGGTGCATCAGCGCCGGGTGCAAACATGAAGTTATAGACAAGCAGGCTGGGTTTGCCCGGTTCAAACAGGTCAGAGAAACCTGTTTTCATTTCTACGTCATCAACGCTGATCTCTTCAAACACATAATTTTCTTTCAGGGCACCACCTGCGGGCAGCTTGCGTCGAAGCCTGGCAACGTTCTCGAGTTTCTCGCGCAGGGCAATTTCTTCCTCGAGCAAGTCATTACGTAATTTCCTGTATTCTGTACTTTCATTGGGAAAGCGCATTGCGTGTCGATTTGTCATGCTTCGTTCACCATCTGCCTTTGAGCAGGCATTCCTTTGTGTGTTTGATCTTGTTCCGGCCCTGCTAATTCATTACGACTGGCGGATTCAATTTTACTCGCGGGGTTGATAAGCTCAAGAACTGCGGTCGGGGGCTGGCAGTCTGTCAACCGTGCTTTCTATCCACTCCTCGGTTTCACTGGTAATTTGCTTGGCTGACTTTCCTTTCGTTTCAATTGGTGGGCCGATAACCATGTTGATAGTGCCCGGCCATTTACGCACGCTGTTACGTGGCCAGAAGTAGCCGGAATTATGGGCGATAGGAACTACCGGGTAACCTGACTTGCTGGCCAGCATTCCACCACCTGGCTGGTACTTGTGTTTCTCGCCAGCCCGGGTTCGAGTGCCTTCAGGAAAAATCACTACCCAGAGTCCTGCCGCCAGTCGTTTACAGCCCTGGTCAACGATTTGCCTGAGGGCCTTGCTCGCTGAACCCCGGTCGATGGCGATGGGTTCCATTGCTGCCAGTCCCCAGCCATAAATCGGTATCCATAAAAGTTCTCTTTTGAGAATCCACACCTGGGCGGGGAAAACGAATTGCAGCACCAGTGTTTCCCATGCCGACTGGTGCTTGCACATGATGATTGCTGCGCCTTCTTTGGGAATGTTTTCCAGTCCCTCGATGACATGATCAAGCCCGCAGCATATCTTCAGCCAGAACAGGTTAAATACTGCCCAGCGCGACACTACAAAAAAGCGAAAGCGAAATGAAAAGGGATAAAGAATGATACTGAGCGGTACAAATATCAGCGTGGATATCGCCATACCCATGTAAAACAGTAACGCTCGAGGTAACAGCATGGAAGCTCAGGCCGTGTCGAGGGTGTGCTCGGCAAAGGCAGCCAGGTTGTCAAAGACCGGGACCGACTTGTCAATCTTTCCCGAATCCAGGCTGCGTTGCCCGTAGCCGGTTAACACCAGTGCGGGCATGGCCTGTACTGATTGCGCCGCCTGGATATCCGTCAGGCTGTCTCCAACAAAGGTTGTTCGATAAAGCGGTACTCGAATGCGGCGGGAGATTTCGTGTAACAGGCCCGGTTGAGGCTTGCGACAGGAACAATTTTCATCGGGACCATGCGGGCAATAAAACACGGCTTCGATCTTACCGCCGTATTGTTCCAGGTGAGTTAACATCTTCCTGTGAATCTTGTTGAGAGTGATGACATCCAGTTTTCCCCGGGCCAGACCTGACTGGTTACTGGCGACGACAATTCGGTAGCCGGCGCGATTAAGGCGGGCAATGGCATCAAGACTTCCCGGAATGGCTTCCCACTCTTCCTCGCTTTTTATGTACTCGTCAGAGTCATGATTGATAACCCCGTCCCTGTCCAGAATTATCAGCTTGATCATCGTTGTTATACCTGCAGCCGCGAGATATCAGCGGTGGACATAAACAGGCGATCAATTTTTCCAAGAATGGCGAGCCTGTTTTGTTTCAGGCTTTCGTCTTCGCTCATGACCATGACATCATCAAAGAAGCGGTCTACCGGCCCCCTGAGTCTTGCCAGTTCACCCAGCACGCTCTCGTGGTCATTACTGTCC
Organism: uncultured Enterobacteriaceae bacterium; assembly: GCA_964639535.1. Classification (GTDB taxonomy): domain Bacteria; phylum Pseudomonadota; class Gammaproteobacteria; order Eutrophobiales; family Eutrophobiaceae; genus WLWS01. Next base: position 3,009 of record CAZXDV010000167.1, read on the forward strand.
AGCAAGGGCTGAACAGAGCTGCTGATGTCCTGGATAGATCTCGCCAGCTCCACCTCGGCTTCTTCCTTGAGCAGTTCCTGGTTAACTTCTTCGGCAACCGCGATATCACTCTTGCGAAGAATATTCTGAATACGCTTGTTTGCCGCCGACAGGCTTTCCGCTTCCGGCATCCTGGAGAACTTGTGTACCGCATCGATGCGGCGATGAAAGTCCAGCAGGTTTGCCGGCGCCAGGCTATGTACGGAATCAAACACCCCTACTGGAATGCCGACGTCCAGGTAATAGCGCTTCATTCGTTGCATGATAAATTCAAATACATCCTCTACACAGTCCGCAGCGGATTCAAGATCGGTATATTGCGCTGCGGCAGTGCCAAGACATTCCCGCGTGTCTAACTCGAGCTCACACTCGACCATGATACGCAGTAATCCAATGGCGGCACGTCTCAGTCCAAAGGGATCCTTGTCTCCCGTGGGCGCCTGGCCTATCGCGAAAATACCCACCAGGGTGTCGATTTTCTCGGCAAGTGAAAGCACCTGGCCGACTCCCTGTGAAGGAAGCTTGTCGCCGGCAAAACGTGGCTTGTAATGCTCGTCTATCGCCAGTGCAACTTCTTCATTCTCACCGGAGAGACGGGCGTAGTACTTGCCCATGACACCCTGCAACTCAGGGAATTCACCCACCATGGAAGTCACAAGATCACACTTGGCCAAAAGGGCAGCACGGTTTGTAGACTCTTTATCCAGGCCAAGCTGTTCAGCCATGGTAACGGCGAGGCTGGCCACGCGCCTGCTCTTGTCCTTAAGGGTACCGAGCTGTTTCTGGTAAATGATGTCTGCCAGCTGGGCCTGGTAGTCTGACAGGGCCTTCGCGCTGTCACGCTTGTAAAAGAATGCCGCATCGGCAAGGCGTGGATAAATAACTTTCTCGTTACCACGCCTGATTTCATCCGGGTCAGTACTTTCGATATTGCTGACGGTGATGAAATAGTTGAGCAGCTTTCCATCCTTGTCCGTGACGGGAAAATATTTTTGATGGTCCTGCATGGAAGCAACCAGCGCTTCAGCAGGTAATGACAGGAACTCGCTATCAAATTCTCCATGCAAGGCCACTGGCCACTCCACCAGTGCACACACTTCTTCAAGCAAGTCTTCATCCAGCATTGCATTACCACCGATACCGGCTGCACAGGCTTCAACCTGTTCCCGTACACGAGCAAGCCGGGTGTCATAATCGACCATCACCCGGCCAGTTGATTCGAGGGTAGCCGGGTAAGCCGATGCTGATGCAATGGTAATAGCCCCGGGACTATGAAAGCGATGACCATAGGTGATGTTATTGGACTCGATACCCATGATATTGCAGCTGGTGGGGGCTTCCCCGAAAACGATGCACACCCAGTGCACAGGACGAACAAATTCCGCTTCACCATCACCCCAGCGCATTCGCTTTGGAATGGGTAACCTGGCCAGGGCATTGTTAATTATGTCACCAAGCAAGTCGCTTGTTTTTTCTCCGTTTTCATGGGCACGATAGGCAAGCCAGCTGCCCTTGTCAGTTTCAAGACGCTCCAGCTGCGCGACTTCAACGCCACAGGAGCGGGCAAAACCTTCAGCTGCTTTCGTCGGATTGCCCTCATCATCAAAGGCAGCTGCAACAGCGGGTCCGCGTTTCTCGACTTCACGGTCCTCCTGTTCAGTGGCAAGCGCCCTGACAATTACGGCCAGTCTGCGAGGGCTGGCAAACCACTGGTAGCTTTCGTGCACGAGTTCCTGCTTATCCAGGCCTTCATGTATTTCGTTGGCGAAGGAATTCGCAAGGCGCTTCAGGGCCTGTGGTGGCAACTCTTCTGTGCCGATCTCGATTAGCAGGTCTTGCTTGTCCATTTCCAGTTCTTTCAGTTCTTGCAAAGTGGAAAACCGAGGGCTTCACGGCTTTCGTAATAGGCACCGGCAACGGCACGTGCCAGGCTCCTGACGCGCAGGATATAGCGTTGTCGTTCTGTGACTGATATCGCGTGACGTGCATCAAGCAGGTTAAAGGTATGGGAAGCTTTCAACACCATCTCGTAGGCTGGCAGGGGCAGCTTCAACTCCACCAGTTTTTCGCACTCCTTTTCGCAGGTGTCAAACCAGCTGAAAAGGGAGTCAGTCTCAGCGTGCTCGAAATTGTAGGCGGATTGTTCGACCTCATTCTGGTGATAGATATCACCATAGGTCACGATACCTGCCGGGGTCTCGGTCCATACCAGGTCATAGACGGTATCAACGTTCTGCAGGTACATGGCGATCCTTTCAAGGCCATAGGTAATTTCGCCCGATACGGGCTTGCAGTCGAGGCCACCGGCCTGTTGAAAATAGGTGAACTGCGTTACCTCCATGCCATTAAGCCAGACCTCCCAACCAAGACCCCATGCGCCAAGCGTGGGCGATTCCCAGTTGTCCTCGACAAAGCGTATATCGTGCACCAGTGGATCAATCCCCAGGCTCTTGATGGACTCCAGGTACTGTTCCTGGATGTCGTCGGGGGAGGGCTTTAATAACACCTGGTACTGGTAATAATGTTGCAGCCGGTTCGGGTTTTCGCCGTAGCGTCCATCCGTGGGGCGTCGTGATGCCTGCACGTAGGCGGCATTCCACGGTTCAGGGCCGATTGCACGCAAAAACGTCGCCGGGTGAAAAGTGCCTGCGCCCACTTCCATATCATAGGGTTGCTGGACAAGGCAGCCACGTTCGGCCCAGAACTGCTGCAGTCTGAATATAAGCTCCTGGAATGTCATTGTTTCAAGCAGGTTATTGTTTTCACGGTTTAATTGCGCCGGGGAGTATAACGTCTACGGGAAATATATCACACGCTGAACCGGGAATATGCCATGGCGAGGGTTCAAGGAACGGTGTTTGAGGCCGATAAAAAAACACAGGACATGAAAACCACAATAATTCCATGCATAACGGCTTGTATATAAAGGAGACTGCGCGCTGGTACAGCTTGCTGAGCCAGGCCCAGGCGGCGACGGCAGAAGCACTGGACGGGGAAGTTGAAAGCTACATGGCGGACATGCTTTTTCGATTTGCCTCCGGTACCGAAACCAGCCTGCATTATCCCGAGGGTTTTACCCCCATGGCCTGGAACTCCAGGCGCGAAGAGCGGCTGGCCCGCTTGCAGGGTGCCGGGGAACGTTGCCTGGTTACGGCCGGGTTTTTTCCGGAACACGCAAATTATGCCGGTCTCTCACTTTTACATTTCATAGAGACAGGTCGCAGTGCCTACCAGGAATTACATATCGAAATGAGTGGCTCTGACCTTTACGAGAAGATCTCAGGTAACTTTGTGCAGCTGGTGGATATCCTGCAAAAAATTGGAGAACTGAGTGGTGTATGCCGCCCGCTGGACCTGATCCAGGCCAGTGAGCTTTGGCAGCATGAAGGAAGCCTGTATGGGCGAAAGCTTGTTCAGGATGCCACCAACGCCTTTGCCGCTGCGTCGGTCAGCGCACACACCCACTGAATTTACTGGCTGCCTGGCTCCTCGGCGTCGTCGCCCGATGGCGCTCTCACCAGGTCTTCAAGGGCCTCGTCAAGCAGTTCGAACTTGTAGTCAGGAATACGATAGGCCCAGCCTGTGTGCCTCGCATTCAGGGCAGCGGCCTCCTCGGTCACGGACATCTTGTCCTCCATTGCAGTAGCTTCGTCCTCACTTGCAGCTTGCTCAACTTCATTCGCCTCGAAGCTGAAACTGGCATAGCTGGCCTCGTCAATAACAGCATTGGTGATGGTCACCGTGAGACCATCAACGGTCGTGAGCGTCGTGGTACTGACAACATTTCCATCCATTCTCGTGGCAGCAACCACGCTTGCGGCCGCGAGGCTCTCCAGCATGGTGGACATGCGGGTAATAATCACTGCAG
>CAZXDV010000168.1:0-6887 GCA_964639535.1 uncultured Enterobacteriaceae bacterium
ACCTGCTCAAGGGCAGGTGCAGCTGGTGATGGATCTTCGTCATTAAATAATTCAGCCATTTCTGTTTCATTGGGCGTGACGATATCCGCCTGTGCAATGATGTCCCTTGCCGTGGGCAGCATGGGTGCCGGGTTGAGAATCGAGAGCACTGAATGACTCTTGGCCATGGACAGGGCGTAGCCGACACTTTCGCATGGGATTTCAAGCTGCAGGAGTAATACAGCTGAGTCGGCAATGAGATTCGCGGCCCCGTCAATGAGAGCGGGTGCAAGTTGGGCATTTGCCCCCGGTGTCACCGCGATCATGTTCTCTCCCCCGGAATTTACAAATATGCCTGCACTTCCAGTGCTATTGTTCTCAATCACCTGCACGTGGGAAGTATCGATACCGTGACCGTTCATGTACTCGATGGCATTTCGGCCAAAATCGTCATTACCAACGCAACCCACAAAGGAAACATCGGCGCCGAATCGTGCCGCCGCCACCGCCTGGTTGAGACCTTTGCCACCCACGTTAAATGAAAACTGCCTGGCCATCACCGTCTGGTTTTTTACAGGAAAGTCTTCTACGAAAGTGGTGAAGTCACAGTTAATGCTGCCTATGACCACAATTCTCGGTGTTGAGCCTGCTTTCAAGCTATGTGACATCGGCCTGGATCGGGGTTAATCATGGATATCAGTGACTCATTCAAATTATTGATATGCGAGCTTGCACTTGAAAGTTATGATAAGTACTACAAATGATTGTTTCAATTCCGACAACGCAAGGCGATAGCCTGGTACAGAGAAGCCTGATCGATGCTCGACAATCCTGAAAGACGACGTTTTCTTCGCCAGTCGCTGCTTGGCGGTGCAGCACTGTCATTACCCGGTATACTCACATCAACCTCATGTGCAGCTGAAGACAGGGCCGGGCAACGGCGCACTCCCGTGGTTCTCGACACCGATATTGGTGATGACATAGATGATACCTGGGCACTGCTGATGCTGCTTCGGTGTGCTGACCTTGATCTCAGGTATGCCCTGACTGGTTTTGGTAATACCGTGTATCGGTCCCGCGTACTGGCAAAGAACCTGCAGCTGACAGGCAACGGTCATATCCCCATCGGAATCGGTCTTGAGCCCGAGGACAAACCCGGCAACCAGAGTGAATGGCTCGAAGATTACCGCCTGGATGATTATCCCGGTGAGGTTCACGAGGACGGTATCTCCAGGATGATCGAGGTGGTAATGAACTCCCGGGAGCAGGTTACACTGCTTTGCATTGGTCCTGTCACCAACATCGCCGAAGCACTCAGGCGCGAGCCCGGCATTGCCCGTAATGCGCGTTTTGTAGGAATGCAGGGTTCCGTGTACAGGGGATACGACGGTGAGAGCGAACCTTCAGCAGAGTGGAATGTGAAAATGGATCCTGCTGCATTTGCAGAGGTCATCGCCGCACCCTGGGAGTGCACAATTACGCCACTTGATACCTGTGGCATATTCAAGCTGGAAGGTGAACGCTACCAGCAGGTTTATCGCAGTGACGACGGCTGGCTCAAATCCCTGGTGGAAAACTACCGGCTGTGGATACCCAAAGCGACCTGGCTCGATCCACGGCCAGACATAGAGAAGTCCAGCAGCACCCTGTTTGATACCGTGGCAGTCTATCTTGCCATGTCAGAAGAGCTGGTAAAGATGGAGCAATTGCCCCTGGTCGTGACGCCGGAAGGTTACACGCAGATCGACAGTGAAAAAGGTCACATGGTCCGCTGTGCCACTGGCTGGAAAGATCTCGAGGGCTTTGGCAGCTTGCTGGTCGAAATCCTCACCTCCCGCGGGTTCCGCCGAGGCATATAAGCAGGCACAGTAAGTGGATATAAATAGAATAAAAATCCTTGTCATGTGTCTCATGGCCACTGCGGTCATGTCGGGCCTCGTGACAACAATCGGGCTTTTAACCGAATCGGCCGCGGCACTTTACCAGGTAAAAATAACCGAGATTGCCTCGCAGTTCTCATGGCTGATTTCCGGTTTTTCGCTCGGCTATGTCATGTCCTTTTTCGTTTTTGACTACTTTCCCATGCGTCGTGTCATCGTGGCCAGCTACGGCGTGGCCCTGCTCTCGGTGCTGTTTATTCACTTTGTGCCACTTTATTCACTGGTGGGAGTGCTTTTCCTGGCAGTCGGGACCTGCTCCGGGATCATGGTCTGCGCCGCAGGTACCCTGATAGCGCGATTTTGGCATGATAAGGCCAGGCAGTCCGTGCTGGTGGCGCAGGATGCGGTATTTAATGCCGGTGGTGCTTGTTTCGCATGGCTTGTGCCCCTGATGTTGGCAAACAGTTTTGCCTGGAGCGCAACCTGGATGACGGTTACGGTTTTTTACGTGACGGTGATCATACTGGCCCTGGTTTCATCCCTCGAGCATGGCAATGAGAGTGTATCAAGCGCTGCGAGCAGCCAGGAAAAAACTGAATGGAACGCCGGCTTTATCCTGATTGGTGTCAGCCTGTTCCTGTTCCTGTTTGCAAAGATAGTGCTGTTCGTCTGGGCACCCCAGTTCGTGGAGCAAAAATTCATGGTCGGTGGTGCAGAGTCCGGGCAGTTCATGTCCAATATTTTTACTGCAGCAATGCTTGGGTCCATCGCCGGTGTCTACGTGGTGTCGAGGATCAATGTGAAATATGTGCTTTATAGTCTCGTGATCCTGGCCATCCTCAGCACCTGGATGTTTATGCTGGTGACTGAATTAAAATACATGTACCTGGTCGCATTCGTTTTCGGCATTTCCATATCTGCAACCTACAATTCCTACGTTGCCTACGCGCTGAACCTGGTGAAGTCACCCAATCACAAGCATATCGCTTACCTGAACCTGATGGGAGGTGTTGGTTCTGCACTGGGTCCAATGGTGAGTAGCCAGGTAGTAGAGATGCGTTCCGGAACAGCGTCTGCCATCAGCCTCAGTTTTGCCACCTATATTATTGTTTTCATCATCCTCCTGGCTGCTAACATACTGCATGCCCGCGCCGGGAAATCGACTAACCAGTGAAAGGCTTGAAACCTCAATGAAATTAAAACAGCTTTTTATCCTGCTTTTGTCGCTGGTGACCAGCGGAATACTTTTAGCCGGGGAGAGAGAGGCACAGCGCTACCTTGAATCTGTTCGAAACGAACCGGTACTGCTGCGCCATTTTCTTTTTAATTTTCCCAAGGGTGGTGACCTGCACAATCACCTTGACGGTGCCATCTATGCTGAAAATTTTATTGGCTGGGCAGCTGCCGATGGTAAGTGTGTTGATATTGAAACCTGGTTTATTGTCGCGCCGCCCTGTGATACGGCAGCGGGCAGGCCACCTGTTAGTGATATCCAGCATGATTTTGACAAGGGCAACAAGCTGATTGACGCACTGTCCACGCGCAATTACGAGCGCCGTTCGCGTTCAGGCCACCAGCAGTTTTTTTCCACCTTCAGGCGCTTTTTCCAGGCCGGGCTTGGCCATGAAGGGCACATGCTCGCCGAGGCCAGTTCCCGTGCAGCACGACAGAATATCGTCTACCTGGAATTGATGCAGTCATGGGGCATGGCCGAGGCCCGTGAACTGGCAAGTGAGAACCCGGCGTTTTCACCTGATCTGCCCATACAAAGCGTGGCCGCCAATCCAGCCATGGATCGCCTGGTGGACAGCACCCTGGAAAACCTCGATGCCGTAGAGAAACAGTGGCGTGACAAGCTCATGTGCGAGACCAGCAGCGCAGATCCAGGTTGTGATGTGCCGGTGCGTTACCTGGCGCAGGTGATTCGCGTGTTCCCACGGGACCAGGTGCTGGCACAAACCATATTGGCCTTCAAGCTTATCGAAAGAGATCCCCGTTTCGTGGGGTTGAATTTTGTCGCCCCTGAAGACAACCCGGTGACCTTGCGTGACTATCACTGGCAAATGGAAATCGTTGGTGCGCTCGGCAAGATATTTCCGGTGGCGGCAAGGGGAGTGACGCTGCATGCCGGTGAACTTGTGCTGGGACTGGTGCCACCGGAGCATCTTGGCTGGCATATCAGGGAAGCCATCGATATTGCCGGTGCGCGTCGAATCGGCCATGGCATTGACGTGTTCTATGATCCGGATTACCCCGGGTTAATGAAGCAAATGGCGAACAAGGACATCATGGTTGAGATCAATCTCACCAGTAATGATGTGATACTCGGGGTAAAAGATGATCGTCACCCTTTTAACGTGTATCGAAAGCACGGTGTACCCATGGCCTTTTCCACCGATGACGAGGGTGTATCACGTATAGACCTCACCCATGAGTACCAGCGGGCAGTCGAGACCTATGATCTTGCATACAGGGATATCAAGCAGTTCTCGCGCAATGCCCTGCATTACAGTTTTCTTGCCGGTGACAGCCTGCTTGATAAAAAGCGACGCGATGGTTTCGTCAAGGTATGTGCCGGATCCTCACCCGGGAAAACTGCGGCCAGTGTTGCCTGCCAGGCGTTTCTTGATGCCAATGACAAGGCACGCTGGCAGTGGGACCTGGAAAGTCGTTTCTATCGATTTGAAAAGCAGTATTAGCCAGGTCAGTTCTCTACGCCAAAGGTCATACCCTGGCTGCGCAGCCAGTGACGGTAGCTAACAGCGGTTTTATCCGCCAGCACGCTCATCTCCGCAGCGGGATCCAGCGGCAGGCATTTCGGCTCCTGTGATTCCAGTACCGGGCGGTCCTGTTCAAAAATGGATGTCTGCCAGTCGATCAATTCCTGCGCCGGTATATCGTGACCATAATTCATGGTCATCCACATCCAGGCCGTACTTTGGGTAGGGCTGTGGGGGGTAATCACCAGCAGGATCGAGAACTGTGGCCCCTCGGACTCTTTTAACAGATAAGCCGTCAGGGGTCTCGGCGCCGCATAGGTATAGGTCACGGTATCACCAACACCGGTGCCGTAGGGATCGGGCTGGTAGACCTTGACGTTTTGTGCAAGCACGCCATCTTCGCCGGTTGAAACGTCATAGTCGACAATCTCGGTATTTTCCTGTGTGCCGAGAACATCCTTGTGTACGTAGGGAAAGTGCGCAACGTCAAGAAAGTTTTCAATGATACGCGGCCCGCTGGTTGCGACGGAGTAGGGGCCGCACAGTAATTTCCTGAATTCAGACTTGTCCCACTCGGGAAATTCCGGGATATCCCTGGCAGGCTCGCCCGGGCACACCCAGGCAAGGCCGTACTTTTCCTGGATCCGGTAGGTGTTTACACGGGCGCGCTCGCCGGGGGCATGGCCGGGCATCGCAGGAATTTCGATACACTGTCCTTCATTATTATAGGTCCAGCCATGATAGGGACACTGGATGCAGTTACCGTTAATTACACGACCGAGGGAGAGGCGGGTACCCCGGTGAACGCAGCGGTCGCGCCAGGCATGCAGGCCGTCATCTCCTCGCCACACGAGTATGTCTTCATCCAGCAGGCGCGCGGAAAAAATGGCTTCATGCTGAAGCTGTTCAATGGTGCAGAGCGGATGCCAGTCATTAAAGAGCACCGGGTCTCGTGTCACAGTCATAATCTTTTTTACAATCCCGAGTATAAAAGTTAGGCTGATAGAAATATCTAAATGAACGGAAAACAGGTGCCATGATACCAGAGACAAGCCAGCTACTGGATTTTTCAAACAAGACTGTCATCGTTACGGGAGCCAGCCAGGGTATAGGTGCCGGCATCTCGGCTCGTTTCGCTGAAGCGGGTGCCAATGTCATCGTGCATTATCGCGGAGGCAAAGCCGGCGCAGAGGAGGTCGTTAAGGACATCGTAAGCGCCGGGGGTAAAGCACAGGCGGTGCAGGCAGAGCTTGCCAGCGAGGAAGGTAGCGCGGGGCTGATAGACGAGGCGATTAACATTTATGGAGGCCTGGATGTGCTGGTAAACAATGCCGGGAGTTTTCCCATGTCCTCGCTGCTGGATATGAGCCTTGAAGACTGGCAGGCCATGTACAGTTCCAATGTCGAGTCAGCCATGCTGTGTACAAAGGCCGCGGCGAATTCTATGAAAGAGAAGGGCAGCGGTAGCATTGTCAACATTGCCTCTACCTCCGCATTAAACCCCGGGGCCGATCACAGCCATTACAACAGCGCCAAGGCGGCTGTAGTGATGCTGACATGTTCAGCAGCACAGGAACTTGGGCCGCATAATATTCGGGTTAATTGCGTCTCTCCCGGCCTGGTCTCTCGTCCAGGTATTCGAGACCAGTGGCCGGAAGGGGTGGAGCGCTGGGAGAGCAAGGCGCCGCTTGGGCGTATGGCTGAGCCTGATGACGTGGCGGATGCATGCTTATTCTTTGCTTCGCCAGCTTCGCGATTTATTACAGGACAGAACCTGGTTCTTGATGGTGGCATACTCTGCTCAATGATTTATTAGTTCGAGTAATTGACACACGCCGCCTATTGAACTAATAGGCTACATACATGCACAAAGCGCAGACTCGCTGTAAATACGTCCATGTACGCTCCACAGCGGCGCTGACCGCCATGGATGGCGGAAATGCCGGTAACGCAGGAGCAGTTACCGGCCATGCCGCTGAGGGTCTGCTTTTTTGTACATGCATATAGCCTCCACTATAGCCATGCTTGGGAAGTTAATTATGCTGAATAAAAAAGTCATCTTTATAACAGGTGCAGCACGGGGTATCGGTTACGGTATCGCAAAGGCGGCATTGGAAAACGGGGCAAGAGTCGCCATTGCGGACCTGGATGAAGAAGGTATAAACAATGCCGCTGCGCAGCTTGCTGATGAGAGTGGGGTTGGGAAGGAAAATGTTTTTGCCACGGTACTCAATGTGACTGACGAAGAGTCTGTCGCCAGGGCCATGGAAAAGAGCATGAGCCACCTTGGTCAGCTTGACGGGCTGGT
>CAZXDV010000169.1:0-6867 GCA_964639535.1 uncultured Enterobacteriaceae bacterium
GTCACAGGGCCAACCCTTTGATATCGTTACAACGGCAGAGTGGCTGGAAAATCACCAGCTGCTGGATGATGCCGGTGGCCTCAGCTACCTCGCAGCACTTGCCGAAAACACACCCAGCGCGAGCAACATTAGCGCCTACGCGGACATCGTTCGCAAGCGTTCCATCCTCAGGCAATTGATCACCGCCACCACCGATATTGGTGAGACGGTTTTCAATCCCATGGGACGCAGCAGTGAAGAAATCCTCGATCATGCCGAGCAGTCTATTTTTGAAATAGCGGAGCAGGAAAACCGGGGGCGAAAAAGCTACCGCCAGATAAAAGACCTGCTGGCCGTGGCCATCGACCGGGTAGACGAGCTATTTCACAAGGACAACCCTATCACCGGTATTGCTACCGGTTTTGATGACTTTGATGAGCGAACTGCGGGCCTGCAGGATTCTGACCTGATTATTGTTGCCGGTCGTCCATCCATGGGTAAGACCGCCTTTGCTATCAATATCGCAGAAAATGCCGCCATCAAGGAAAAGAAAACGGTGGCTATATTCAGCATGGAAATGCCCGGCGAACAGCTCGCCATGCGAATGATGGCCTCACTGGGTCGTATTGATCAACAAAAGCTGCGCACCGGTAAGTTGCATGACGACGACTGGCCAAGATTGACCTCCACCGTGGCCATGATGCAGGACACAAAACTATTTATCGATGACACGCCGGCCCTGACACCGGCAGAACTGCGTGCGCGCAGTCGACGCATCGCCAGGGAACACGGTCTTGATCTCATCGTCGTGGATTACCTGCAGCTGATGCAGGTCGCTGGCACCACGGAAAACCGCGCAACGGAAATATCGGAAATCTCGCGCTCCCTTAAAGCCATGGCGAAAGAACTGAACGTGCCGGTGATTGCCCTGTCCCAGCTTAATCGAAGCCTGGAGCAGCGACCCAACAAGCGCCCGGTGATGTCAGACCTTCGCGAATCAGGCGCCATTGAACAGGACGCCGACGTGATTACCTTTATTTATCGTGATGAGGTGTATGACGAGGACAGCGTTGATAAGGGTATCGCTGAAATTATTATCGGAAAGCAGAGAAACGGTCCCATCGGCACCGTGAGGCTGGCTTTCCTTGGCCAGTTCACCCGCTTTGAAAATTACATCGAAGAGCAGCATTACGGTGAACGCCTGCCGCCATCATTTATGCCAGGTGAGGAATGACTCGGCCAGCCAGGGTCATTATCGATCTCGCCGCACTCCGTCATAACTATTCCCGGGTTCAACAACTAGCCTCCGGTAGCCGCGTCGTCGCCGTGGTCAAGGCAGACGCCTACGGTCACGGTATAGTGAGGGTGGCCAGGGCACTGGAAGATGCCGATGCTTTCGGCGTGGCCTGCATGGAAGAGGCGGCGCAGCTGAGAACGGCGGGTATCAGTCAAAGGATACTCCTGCTTGAGGGGCCCTATTCAACTGAAGAACTGGCAGCGGTGGCGGAGCTGAATCTCGACATCGTGGTACATCACGAAAGCCAGCTGCAAATGCTGCAACAGGCAAATGTACAGGGTGAGCTGACTGCCTGGTTAAAAATTGACAGTGGCATGCATCGACTGGGCTTTGACCCTGCCGAGGTGCCGGCGGTACTTGATAGCCTGCAGTCCACTCCCTGTATAAACAACAACATCATCATGATGACGCACCTTGCCACGGCCAATGAGCCGGGTAACGAGATGAACCAGCAACAGCTGCAGACATTTAGAAACGCCATCAACGGCTACCAGGGCGAATGTTCCATTGCTAACTCCGCAGCCACGATCAGTCTCGCCGCCAGCCACGGCGACTGGGTGCGTCCCGGCCTGATGCTCTACGGTGTATCGCCGCTGGAAGATGCCCAGGCAGGGGATCACGATCTCCGGCCTGTTATGACGCTTCGTTCACAGCTGATCTCGGTAAAGCGCATCAGGCAGGGAGAAAGCGTTGGCTATGGTGCCAGCTGGCGATGCCCCTCTGATACCACCATCGGCATCGTTGCCGCAGGTTATGGTGACGGGTTTCCCCGCCATGCCCGCTCCGGTACGCCAACCCTGGTCAATGGCAAGCGCGCCACTATCATTGGTAATGCCTCGATGGATATGTTGACGGTTGACCTGTCGGCGCAGCCTGGCGCACAGGTAGGTGATGAAGTCGAGCTGTGGGGCAGTGCCTTACCCATCGAGGAAGTGGCCATGTATGCCGACACCGTGCCCTATGAATTGCTTTGCGGCGTGCACAAGCGCCTGACGTTCGAGGAAATCAATGGCCAGGGCTAAGGTGCAATACATTTGCAGTGAGTGCGGCACGGTGAGTATCAAGTGGTCGGGCCAGTGTCCCGACTGCCAGAGCTGGAATACCCTCAACGAGGAAACCGTCGGCGCCACCGGTGCCGATGCTGCACGCGTCAGGTCACACCTCGCCGCACCTGTCGAGGTACGTAGCCTGGATAACCTGGAGTTTTCCGAGGAACCCCGTCAAAGCACGGGCATAGGTGAGCTTGATCGCGTGATTGGTGGCGGCCTGGTTCCGGGTTCGGTGATCCTTATCGGAGGTGACCCGGGAATCGGCAAATCCACCGTACTCATCCAGGCGCTGTCTTCCATAGCAGCGCAGGGTAAGCTGAATACCCTTTACGTTAGTGGCGAGGAATCCGTGCAGCAAATTGGCCTGCGCGCGCAACGACTTGGTCTGCCGCTGGAGCAATTACGTATTTACACGGAAAACCATCTTGAAAGTATCCTCGAAACGGCTGCCCGGGAAGAACCCTCGGTTATTGTCATTGATTCTATTCAAACCATGTATACCGAGGTGTCCAGTGCGGCCCCGGGGGCTGTTAGCCAGGTGCGTGAAACAGCCGCGCAGCTGGTGCGCTATGCCAAGCAGAAAAATACCACGGTGTTACTGGTCGGACACGTTACCAAGGAAGGTTCACTGGCCGGGCCCCGTGTACTGGAACACATGGTCGATACCGTACTCTACTTTGAAGGGGACAGCGGCAGTCGATTTCGCCTCATTCGTGCGGTGAAAAACCGCTTTGGCGCGGTTAATGAAATCGGTGTTTTTGCCATGACCGATCGTGGTCTGCGGGAGGTCAGCAATCCCTCGGCAATTTTTCTTTCAAGGCACGAAGAAGAAGTGCCGGGCAGCGTGATTACGGTCACCCGGGAAGGCACGCGCCCCATGCTTGTTGAAGTACAGGCGCTGGTGGATGAATCCCATCTTAACCAGCCCAGGCGAGTCAGTATTGGTCTTGAGCAAAACCGGCTGGTGATGCTGCTGGCGATTCTCAATCGTCACGCGGGTATAGCCAGCCATGACCAGGATATCTTTATCAACGTGGTAGGTGGTGTTCGAATCAGCGAGACAGCGGCAGACCTGCCGATCATCCTTGCAGTCCTGTCGAGCCTGAAAAGCCAGCCCCTGCCAGCGGATCTCGTTGTATTCGGAGAGCTCGGTCTCGCGGGTGAAATACGCCCCGTGCAAAACGGCCCGGAGCGACTTAACGAAGCTGCACGACAGGGATTTAAACGGGCTATCGTGCCCCAGGCAAACAAGCCACGCGAGGTCATTGATAATTTTGAAATCACGACGGTAAGTCGTTTAAGCGACGTACTCCAGTCAGGGATATTTTAAGCTGTACAGCTGTCTGCCCAGCGGGCTTAATCCGCAGGGCTTTCCTCGTTTTCTTCCTCCTCGAACTTTTCAAGCCTGACTTTTTTTACGGCGTTATCCACCGCCTGTGTAATTGTCATTGTCACGCCACCCAGCCTGAGGCTGGTGCCGGGCTCGGGTATGCTTTCAAGGTGTTCCAGGATAAGACCATTGAGCGTTTTCGGCCCATCCACGGGTAATGTCCAGCCAAGCTGCTTGTTGATCTCGCGAAGTGGTGCAGTACCGTCTACGATGAAGCTGCCATCCTCCTGTGGGTGTATATCCTGGTTATAGGTCTGCAGGTCGGTGGTGAACTCGCCCACTATCTCTTCCAGTATATCTTCCAGGGTCACCAGCCCCTGGATATTGCCGTATTCATCAACCACGAAGCCGATGCGTCTTTTCTCCCGCTGAAAGTTCATCATCTGCGTGTGCAGGGCCGTGCCAAGAGGCGCGAAGTAGGGCTCCACCACGTTATCCTCGAGGATTTCGCGAAGCGCTTCTTCCTTTCTTGAGCCTTTTAATAGCCTGGGTATTTCCCGAACATGTATTACGCCAACAATGTTGTCGATGTTGTCACGATACAGCGGTAGCCGGGTGTGATTGACGCGTGTCAGGGTATCAAAGATTTCCGCGGTGGAGTCATTCAGGTCAACACCATCAATTTCACCCCTGGGTACCATGATTTCATCGATGGTAATGTTTTCAAGGTCAAGGATACTCAACAGCATTTTCTGGTGCCGGCGCGGAATCATGCTGCCGGCTTCAAGTACAACGGTGCGCAGTTCTTCGCGGCTTAGCGCAGTATCGGAAGACTCACCAACGTTTACCTTGAGTACTGCCAGCAGGGTATTGGAAATACGATTGATAACCCAGACAAAGGGATACAGTATCTTGCCCAGCGGCGTGAGAATATAGGCTGCCGGGAATGCAATTTTCTCGGGATAAAGTGCCGCCAGGGTCTTTGGCGCGACCTCGGCAAAAATCAGGATGACCGCGGTGAGAATAAAGGGCGCAACGGCGATGCCTATCTCACCCATGAGACGTATTGCCAGCACGGTAGCCAGCGAAGCGGCAAAGATATTCACCAGGTTGTTGCCAAGCAGTATAAGACCGATGAGACGGTCGGGCCGTTTTAGTAAGGCCTCTACCAGCATGGCACTTCGATGCCTGTCTTCCGAGAGATGACGCAGCCGGTAACGATTCAGTGCCATCATGCCGGTTTCTGAACTTGAAAAGAACGCCGACAGGACGATCAGCAGGAACAGGATCATGAAAAGAATGGATATGGGAATATCGTTCATATGCTTTCTCGTGATGAATTAGCAAATAGAGTCAATTGGGATATTTTCTGGAATTCAACCAGGCATGCAGAGTACAGGTAAGCAGACCGTCGAAGGCCATGGAAGGCCTTCGTCGAGCCTACAGGGAGGTACTCGTGGCGTGTCTGCGTTCTGTGTGTGCAAGCCTGGTTTATTTGTGTCGATCGCCAATGACTTTTATCAGACTCTCTGCAAAATAAGTTCCAGTACAAGCTTTGAGCCAAAGTAGGCGAGTATCAGGAGTGCGAAACCACCCAGGGTCCAGCGGATAAGGACTTTTCCACGCCAGCCCCAGGCCCATCGCCCAAACAGCACCAGTGCAAACATCAGCCAGGCAAGAATGGAGAAGACAATCTTGTGGGACAGGTGTTGATGCAGTATATCTTCAACAAACATCAGGCCCGAGGAGACACTCAGGCTGAGGAGAAAAAAACCAAGTGCAATAAGCTGTACCAGCAGGTCTTCCATGGACTGCATCGGTGGCAACATGCGCAGGCTTCCGCGAGGGTGCTTGTTGTGCAACTGGTGCTCCTGGAAGGCCAGCACCAGGGACTGCACCGCGGCGATACAAAGCAGGCTGTAGGCACACACGGATAGAAGAATATGAAGACGCAGGCCAACGCCCATGTCCTGGGGCAGGATGTAGGTGTGTGGCATCAAGGTATCCAGCAACAGTGACAGTGCCGTGGCTGGCAGGAAAATGATACAGAGATTATCAACGGGCCTCACCGTGCTTGAAATAAGCACTACCGTAGCGATGACCCAGCTGATCAGTGAAAGGGCACTGTAGAAAGCCAGGTTCAGGCCTTCGCTGGTCACCGTGCTCTGGTAAAGCGCCAGCGCGTGCAGCAGGATTGCCGTGAAACCCAGTAGTAGAAGTGGGGTTTTAGCGCTGACCGCTGAGCTTTCGTTTAATTTATAGTACTTCAGGCCAATCCATGCAGTGGTAGCCAGGTACGCGACAATCGCAATGTATGCCCAGAGCAATTCCTGATTCCTGAAATTAACTGTCCTGTAGTGTAACCCTTTCTTGGCGATAATGCCCGCCTGATAAATTGGGAAGAGGACATTTTTAAGCAATAAGAACAGATAGTTATACAGTTCCACCGGGGTTTTATATACAATAGCGGCCTGGTTTAAGCCCGTGACACCGATGTATTTTCCGAGTAAGCAGTTCGTTTTCCAGACATTTGAAAATTCCCGCAGGGGTGAGGTCGCTTTATGCGTGTAGGCCTGGTAGGACTGGGCGGCATGGGCAAAGTTGTCGCGAACGAGCTCCTGCAACAGCCGGACTCTTCCCTGCAGGTTTGCGGTGCTATTGTCGCGCGCGAAGACTTTGACGAGGTAAAGGCACAGCTTCAGCTCGATATACCCCTGCTCAGTAGTATCGAAGAACTGATGCAGGCGAAGCCTGGTATTGTTGCCGAGGTGGCGGGACATGGCGCGGTCAATGAATTTGCCGAGATGATCCTGGCCAGCGGTACGGATCTGCTTGTCATCTCCACCGGTGCCCTGGCGAATGATGCGCTTTACCAGCGCCTGCAGGATGCCGCCCGCAGCAGTGGCAGCCGTCTACTGCTGCCTGCTGGTGCCGTGGGTGGCATTGATGCACTGGGTGCAGCGCGGCTTGCCGGCATAGACAGCGTGACCTACAGGGCCCGCAAGCCCGCCATGGCCTGGTCGGGCACCAGTGCCGAGGATAATCTTGATCTTGCGAGCCTGCAGCAGGCTACCTGTTTTTACCGGGGGAGCGCACGTGAAGCGGCGCTGGCCTATCCAAAGAACAGTAACGTTGCAGCCACGGTGGCCCTGGCCGGAGTGGGTTTTGACGAGACCCGCGTAGAGCTTGTGGCAGACCCACACACCAGCGAA
>CAZXDV010000170.1:0-6777 GCA_964639535.1 uncultured Enterobacteriaceae bacterium
TTTTCGTTTTCGCTCATGGTGGTCTTGTGCTTGATGGCTAATGTTTAAATGACGACTCAAAAAAGAGTAATTTCTAGTATCATTGCGCCAATATAGAGCGGTGACAGGGCAGGGTCAACTGCCAAGAGCAGACAATCTCAGGCGCGGCTTCAAGTGATCAGCCCGGCAGGGCATATTTAACGAAAAACGAGTAAAACCTATGTCAAATTATGATGTCCTGGACAGCCTGCTGGCGCGGGTCGATGCTGAGGCGCTGGCGGCAGAGTGTCATGGATTCCTTTGTGCCCAGATCTGCGTGACCGGCCAGGTCAACGATATCCTCTGGAAAGATTTCCTTGATGTGCAAAGTGAAGATGATGAGCTTATCGAGGCCTGTTACGAGGAAGTGAAAAGCATGGCAGAAACCATCATGGAACAGCTTCACTCGGCAGAGTTTGGGCTGGAACTGTTGCTTCCCGATGACGATGCTTCCTTGGCGCTGCGCACCGAGGCGCTGGTAAACTGGTGTCATGGTTTTCTCAATGGTTTCGGTCTGAGCGACACGGTAAACGATGCAGAGATATCTGCAGAGAGTGAAGAAGTTCTGGAGGATTTCACCCAGATTTGCAGGCTTGGTGTTGGTGAAGAAGAAGCCGGTGACGAGGAATCATTGATGGAAATCATTGAGTACGCGCGTATGGGCGCATTATTAATATTTGAAGAAACCCAGCTGGCACTGGGTCGATCGGAGGTGTTGCATTGATGGATGCAAAAGAGTTTCAGAGGCGCCGTAAACGCCTGATGGACATGATGGGCGATGAAAGTATTGCCATTATTCCAACCGCGCCGGTGCGCATGCGAAACAGGGACGTGGAATACCCGTTTCGCCATGATAGCGATTTTTATTACCTGACAGGTTTCGCTGAGCCTGAAGCGGTGGCCGTGCTTATTCCCGGTCGTCCTTCCGGTGAATACGTACTTTTCTGTCGTGAGCGGGATGCGCTGATGGAAACCTGGAATGGTATACGTGCGGGTCTTGAGGGCGCAGTGGAGAGACACGGTGCGGACGATGCCTTTCCCATCGAGGACCTGGATGACATTTTGCCCGGCCTGCTTGGAGACCAGGAACGTATTTACTACACCATGGGTAATGATCCGAATTTTGACCAGCGTGTGCTGAGCTGGGTGAAACACGTAAGGGACCAGGTTCGTTCCGGTATCAGTGCACCGGATGAGTTTATCTCGCTGAACCACATTCTTCACGATATGCGCCTGTACAAGAGTCGACAGGAAATAAAGGCCATGCGTCATGCTGCGAAAATTTCTGCGGCGGCTCACAGGCGCGCAATGCAGGTTTGCCGGCCGGGTATGTTTGAGTATGAAATAGAAGCCGAGCTGACCCATGAGTTTATGAAACAGGGCGCGCGCAGCGCGGCTTATTCCAGCATTGTTGGCGGCGGCGCCAATAGCTGCATCCTGCATTACACCGATAACGAAGCCGAGCTCAAGGACGGCGATGTGCTGCTGATCGATGCCGGGGCCGAATATGAAAGTTACGCCAGTGATATAACCCGGACTTTCCCGGTGAACGGTTCGTTTAGCGAGGAGCAACAGGCTATTTATGAAATCGTGCTGGAGGCACAGCTGGCAGCCATTGAAGAAGTCAGGCCGGGAAATCACTGGAATGATCCCCACGAAGCTGCCGTGCAGGTTATCACTGAAGGACTGGTTTCCCTGGGGATTCTCAAGGGTCGTGTACGCAGCCTGATCAAGGACCAGGCTTACAGCAAGTACTACATGCATAGAACCGGGCACTGGCTTGGCATGGACGTTCATGATGTCGGCGATTACAAGGTGGACGGTGAATGGCGCATGCTTGAACCCGGCATGGTATTGACCATCGAACCGGGAATCTATCTTGCCCCGGCCCGCGGCCTGGCCAAGAAATGGTGGGATATCGGCGTTCGTATCGAGGATGATGTGCTTGTTACAAAGGATGGCTATGACGTGCTCAGCAAGGACATGCCAAAAACCGTCGACGAGATCGAATCGATAATGGCAAGCGCTGCCTGAATTCTCGAGCGTTCACTAACATGCAGCAGGACTATGACATAGTCATCGCGGGTGGTGGCATGGTGGGTGCCAGCCTTGCCATCGCGCTGGCCGATACCGGGCTTTCCATTGCCGTTATAGAGCCCGTGCTCGCCGATGCCGAACAGCAGCCAAGTTATGACGATCGTGGTATCGGCCTGTCTCTCTCTTCGAAAAGAATTTTCCAGGGCCTCGGTGTGTGGTCCGAGGTGGCCGGTGCTGCCAATCCAATCAGGCATATCCACGTCAGCGATCGCGGTCACTTTGGCAAGGTGCGTATGCATGCCGAGCAACTGGGTCTCGAGTCACTGGGTCACGTTGTCATTGCAAGGGAGCTGGGCAAGGTGCTGCTGCACAGGGTAAAGAGCCAGGAAAACGTGGACTTTATTTGCCCGGCGAAAGTTGAAAATTTCAGGCAAACCGGTGACGGCGTTGACTTACAGCTACAGGCAAAGAACGCTCCGGCTTCACTTCGTTGCAGCTTGCTGGTCGCAGCCGACGGCACGGATTCCGGGATTCGACAACAGCTGGACATCGTTACAAAAGAACACGATTACCGGCAAAGCCTGGTTGTCAGCAATATCAGCTCAAAGAACCCGCACAACGACACTGCCTACGAGAGATTTACCGAGGACGGGCCGCTGGCACTGTTGCCGCTGCAGTCAGACAGGTACGTGCTTGTTTTCAGTTGCTCGGCAGAGATGACGGAGCATTACCTGTCCCTTCCCGACGGGGAATTCCTGGAAGAGGTACGCCAGCGCATGGGCAGGCGCGTGGGCCGGATTTTCAAGCTGGGCAAGCGTCGCGCCTACCCGGTAAGAAGTGTTATGGCTGATCAGCAGTTAAGCGGCCGCGTGTTATTGCTGGGAAATGCCGCGCACACCATTCACCCGAACGGGGCGCAGGGTTTTAACCTGTGCCTGAGGGACGTCGCCTGCCTGGCGGAAAAGCTGGCCGAGGCTGACCAGCAAAAGCTGGACCCCGGTAATGCCATGCTGCTTGGTGAATACCTGCAGGAAAGAAAGGCGGACCAGCATCGCGTCAGTGAACAATCGCACAATATCACCCGCTGGTTCTATAACCGCAACAGC
The DNA here is from genome assembly GCA_964639535.1 of uncultured Enterobacteriaceae bacterium. GTDB lineage: Bacteria > Pseudomonadota > Gammaproteobacteria > Eutrophobiales > Eutrophobiaceae > WLWS01. Next base: position 3,162 of record CAZXDV010000170.1, read on the forward strand.
GGCCTGGCTCTCGTGCGTAACCTTGCGATGACACTGCTTGATCTCTCGCCGGCGGCACGACAGGAACTGATGCGCCGGGGTATGGGTATCAGTGGTAAACAGCCTGGGCTTGTCAGGGGGCTGGTGACGTGAGTAGTCCATCAACAAGAGTTGTTATTGCTGGCGGTGGCCTTGCAGGACTTGGGCTGGCCTGCCTCCTGGCCAGGGCCGGGCTTGAGTGCACCGTGCTTGAAAACAACGCAAAGAGCGAGGGGGCTGACGACGACCCAAGGGCGCTGGCAATCACCCACGCGTCTCGCAGCATCCTCGAGGCCTGCGGGGCCTGGTCACAAATTCCACCGGAAAAAACAGGGTATTTTCGCGGTATGCACGTGTGGGATGAAAATGGCCGTGGTGAAGTTAGTTTTGACAGTGCCGAGCTGTGCCAGCCAACACTTGGATACATTGTCCAGCAATCCCGGGTTCAGCATGCGCTTGAAAGCGTGGTATCCGTGTTGCCCGGGGTGGATATGCGTTACGGCTCGAGCATAGAAAATATTCAATGGCTGGATGAAGGCATCGAGGTCAGCGTGAGTGACGGTGAGCGAATCAGCGCCAGCTTGCTGGTGGCGGCCGACGGGGTTAATTCCCGCTGCCGGGAACTGGCCGGTATCCAGTATCCCACCCGGGATTATCAGCAGCGTGCCGTTGCCTGCCTGGTCAGGACCGCACTGGGCCATGACGACATTGCCCGCCAGCGCTTTCTTTGCAATGGCCCGCTGGCATTTTTGCCCATGCACGAGGCGAATCAATGCGGGGTGGTATGGTCCACCACGCCGGAACATGCAAATGATCTATTGCAGATGGATGAGCAACAGTTTAACAACGAGCTGCAGGAGGCATTTGAACTCAGGCTTGGCCAGGTGGAGCAGAGTGAGCAAAGAAAGAGTTTTCCGCTGCTGCGAGCCCAGGCCGAACACTATTGCCTTGAATCCCTGGCGCTCATTGGCGACGCGGCGCACTCGGTGCACCCGCTGGCCGGCCAGGGTGCAAACCTCGGTTTTCTCGATGCTGCCAGCCTTGCGCAACTGGTGCTGGAAGCACACCGTAAAAATCGAAATATCGCTGGGCGCCGGGTGTTACGGGCCTACGAGCGCTGGCGCAAGGTGGAGAATCGCACCATGATGATGATATTTGAAGGCTTCAAGTATACCTTTGAGAACCAGGCTGCACCCATTCCCATGCTTCGCAACCAGGCCCTTGATATTGCAAATTCGATTGTTCCACTGAAACACACTATCATGCGTCACGCCATGGGGCTGGCCGGGGATTTACCGGAGTTCGCAAAAGCAAACATAGCCTGATAACGTAGCAAAGCATCGCAGCCACACGGGTGGCTGCTGCTGGAATAAACCGCATGTCTGAAAACGAAAACAACATACCAAGTAATTTTATTCGCAAGATCATCACAGCCGACCTTGAAGCCGGCAAAAATGATGGTCGAGTGCACACGCGTTTTCCACCCGAGCCAAATGGTTACCTTCATATTGGCCATGCAAAGTCTATTTGCCTGAACTTTGGCTCTGCCAACGAGTTTAACGGCAAGTGTAACCTGCGTTTTGATGACACCAACCCTGAGAAGGAAGACGTGGAGTACGTTGACTCGATAAAGGAAGATGTTCGCTGGCTGGGGTTTGACTGGGAAGAGCGGGAATTTTTTGCCTCGGATTATTTTGAACAGCTGTACCAGTACGCGGTGTCGCTGATCGAGCAAGGTAAAGCTTATGTTGATAGTCTCAACGCAGAGGAGATAAGGGAGCATCGCGGCACGCTGACAGAGGCGGGCAAGGACAGCCCATATCGGGTTCGCAGCGTGGAGGAAAACCTCTCCCTGTTTGAGGATATGCGTGCAGGAAAGTTTGAAGAAGGTGAATGCGTGCTGCGCGCAAAGATTGACATGGCATCACCCAACCTCAACATGCGTGACCCGGTGATTTATCGCATCAAGAAGGCCACTCATCATCGCACCGGTGATGCCTGGTGTATTTATCCCATGTACGATTTCACCCATTGCCTTTCTGATGCACAGGAGCACATCACCCACTCTCTTTGCACACTGGAATTTGAAGACCATCGTGCGCTTTACGACTGGGTCATTGATAATCTCGACACTCCAGCTCGACCTCACCAGTATGAGTTTGCCAGGTTGAACCTGGGCTACACCGTGCTAAGCAAGCGCAAGCTGTTACAGCTGGTTAAGGAAAAGCACGTCGATGGCTGGGACGATCCAAGGATGCCGACTATCTCGGGCATACGTCGCCGGGGCTATACGCCTGCCGCAATACGCGACTTTTGTGAACGTATTGGTATTACCAAGAGTGATACGCGAATCGATATCGGCGTGCTTGAAAACTGCCTGCGTGAAGATCTTGATGGTAGTGCACCAAGGGCCATGGCGGTGTTAAGACCGCTCAGGGTTGTGATTGATAACTTTCCCGAGGGTGAAGAAGACTGGCTGGATGCGGCAAATCACCCGCAAAAGCCGGAGATGGGTTCAAGGCAGGTTCCCTTTAGCCGGGTCATTTATATTGAGCAGGACGATTTCATGGAAGATGCGCCAAAGAAGTTTTTTCGGCTCGCCCCCGGCAGGGAAGTGCGCTTGCGCTATGCGTATTTTATTACCTGTAACGAGGTCATCAAGAACGACGCCGGCGAAGTCGTGGAGCTGCGCTGTAGTTACGATCCGGAGACTCGCGGTGGTAATGCTCCGGATGGCCGCAAGGTCAAGGGAACAATTCACTGGGTGTCCGAGGCGCACGCGCTAAAGGCTGAAGTGAGGTTATACGATCGCCTTTATAACGTTGAAAACCCGGATGCCGAAGAAGACAGCTTTGCCTGCCTCAACCCGGACTCGGTGGAAGTGCTGGATGATGCCCTGCTTGAGCCGGATCTCAAGAAGGCTTCCCCGGAAGATCGTTTCCAGTTTGAGCGCCTGGGTTACTTTTGCGCCGATGCAAAAGACTGGAGCGAGGATCGACCAGTATTTAACCGCGCGGTTACGCTGCGTGATACCTGGGCAAAGATCAATAGGTAGTTAATGACAAACGCGCCGGAAACTCTCTACGATTCCAGGCTGAATTCGCTGGAGCTGATCAACAAGGGCAAGGTGCGTGACATTTACGCTGTTGACGATCGGCACATGCTTATTGTCACGACCGACAGGCTGTCCGCTTTTGATGTGATCCTGCCGGACCCAATACCGGGCAAAGGAGCTGTGCTGACTGAAGTATCGAACTTCTGGTTCGGGCGCACCAGCGAGGTCATTCCCAATCACCTTTCTGAGCTGTCCCTGGGCGACGTGGTCGCTGACGAGGAAGAGCGACAAATACTTGAGGGGCGCGGTATCGTGGTGAAGAAACTCAGGCCACTGCCGGTGGAAGCCATAGTGCGTGGTTACATCATTGGCTCTGGATGGAAGGACTACCAGGAAAGTGGCGCCATCTGCGGTATACAGCTGCCACAGGGCCTGCAGCAGGCGGAGAAATTACCGCAGGCTATTTACACGCCCTCAACCAAGGCGGAAGTCGGCGATCATGATGAGAATGTGGATTTCCAGGCGACCGTCGATCTCATCGGT
>CAZXDV010000171.1:0-6725 GCA_964639535.1 uncultured Enterobacteriaceae bacterium
CGGTTTGTTATCTCAAGGGTGAGAAACCGCGCTGGCGCTGGGGTGATTGACTGATTCATGTTGCACCTGGCGCTGCATTTCCTGGTGCCGGCTGTCATCACCGGAATTTTTTACAGGAAGCGCTGGAAGACGGTGTATTCATTGATGATGGCGAGCATGCTGGTAGATCTTGATCACCTGCTGGCCAATCCCATCTATGATCCGCAGCGTTGCAGTATCGGTTTTCATCCCCTGCACGAGCCATGGTTTATTATTGCTTATGCCCTGCTGTGCGTGCCGGCAAAAACCAGGGTCATCGGCATTGGACTCATGATACACATGGTGCTGGATTCCATTGACTGCCAGGTAACAGGCGGCACCTGGTACCAGTAGCAGGTAGACAGAAAAAACAAAGGAGCTGGTAAGTGAGTATTTCACATTCCATCATGAGCGAGGAACAGATCGAGGAGTTTCTTGAAGCACCGCGTTTCGGCATACTGGGTACAAACCGCAGGGACGGCCCGCCGCAGATGACCGCGGTCTGGTATCTTTACAGGGATGGCAATATTTACGTGTCGATGATGGAGAAAAGCGCAAAGCACAGAAACCTCAGCCGCGATCCACGTGCCACGCTCGTGGTATCGGGAGACAGTGCTGATGCACGCGCAGTTGTGTTGAGCGGCCCGGTGGAGCTTTATGCCGAGGGTAGTGAGCCCTGGGTGGCAGACATTAGCTGGCAGCTTACCCGGCGTTACTACGACAGTGACGAAGAGGCAAAAGAATTTATTGAATCTGAAAGTGATGCAGGCGCCTCGGTGCTGGCACTACTTCGCCCCGAAAAAATCATAGCGCAGGATTACAATTGAAAAGACAAGTTAAAAACCTGGCCCTGTTGTGTGTATGTATAGTCATGCTGCCGGCCTGTGGCCTTCTCTACGATGCCACGCAACCTGCCCGCAAGCACGAGTGCTACCAGTTACCCAAAAGCCAGCAACAGGAATGCCTGGACAGGACCATGACCTACGAGGAGTACAAGAAGGCCCGTGAAAAAGACGCGGCGCAGGATCAGTAAGGGGATCATGTCGTTGATACCAGTGAATTAATACGAGTTCCAAGTGATGGACAGTAGCGCCTCGACTTCGCAGGTATTTCATATAGACACCAGTGATGGCGTCACGCTGGAGGCCAGCCTGTTTGATGCGAAGGGTCCCGGGCATTCCGTTCTCCTTTTGAACTCGGGTACCGGCATACCACGTCGTTTTTACAGGCGCTTTGCAGAGCATGCCGCAGTTCAGGGTTTTATCGTATTGACCTATGATTACCGCGGTGTGGGTGGCTCACGACCTGAATCCCTTAAAGGTTACCGGGCAAACTACCGGGACTGGGGCCAGCTTGACGTGCCGGCGGTGATTGACTGGCTGGTAAAGCGCTATCCCGATCACCCGCTTTGCGTACTCGGCCATTCAACCGGCGGCCAGCAGCTGGGTCTTGCCCATAACCTTGGGCATGTACAGGCGGCAGCCTTCGTGGGCGTGTCGACCGGTTACTGGGGTGGCATGAGCCCGGGTATGAAACTACTTTCGCTGTTCCTGTGGAAATTCTACGTGCCGCTGGGTACCCGTATACTTGGCTTTGCACCGGCAAAGCTGGTTGGGCTGGGTGAAGACCTGCCTTCAGGGGTGGCGCTTGAATGGGGCAGCTGGTGTCTTCAGCCTGATTACCTGGCAGCCTACTTTGATGAAAGTGGGCGATATCGTAGTGTCAACGGGCAGGACTTTGGTGCGCAGTATTTTGAAGAAGCGAAGTTTCCCATCCACGCCTGGTGCATGACGGACGATCCCATCGCAACCCGCGCCAATGTTCCGCCACTGCTCGGGCTGTACAGCAATACAAGCGTAAAAGAAACATGGGTCGAGCCGGCGCAGGCAGGACAAAAGCACATCGGGCACCTGGGTTTTTTTCACGGGGAGATCGGCAGTTCACTCTGGAATGAGCCGCTTGACTGGCTACGTACAACGCTTGGGGTAAACCAGGCAAACAGCAAATAACAATCAGAGAAAAAGAAATAATGAAACTCTACGGCGACCGCGCATCCGGCAATTGCTACAAGGTAATCCTCGCAGCTTCCCTGCTTGGTCTTGAATACGAATATGTTGCTATTGATATCCTTGCCGGTGATACGCAAACCACGGACTTTCTCGCACTCAATCCCAACGGCAAGATCCCGCTGCTGCAGCTGGACGACGGTCGCTGCCTTTCAGAATCCAATGCCATCATCAACTTCCTTGCCATGGGTAGCGAGCTTTACCCTGCAGACCCCTTTGAACAGGCACGCGTGCTGCAGTGGCAGTTCTTTGAGCAATACAGCCATGAACCTTACATCGCCGTGGCTCGATTTATTGCAAAGTACCTCGGTTTACCCGAAGAACGTCGCGAGGAATACGAGGCAAAGCAGGCCGGCGGTAAACGTGCCCTGTCCATCATGGAAGACCAGCTCAGGCGATCCGGTTTTATCTGCGGTGAAGACATGACGGTTGCCGACATATCACTGTTTGCCTACACCCACGTGGCCCACGAGGGCGGTTTTGATCTTGCTGCTTATCCAGCGGTGCAGGAATGGATTGACAGCATCAAGCGGCTGCCCGGTTTTGAAGCGATGTAATAATGAACAAGGTAAACGAAAGCATGCTCGCAGTGAGAACCTACCAGCAGAACGATCTTGATACGGTGATCGCGCTGTGGAAAGACTGCGGCCTGCTGGTACCGTGGAATAATCCCTATACGGATATTGAAAGCAAGGTGCAGGATTCGCCCGAATTATTTTTCGTCGCACTGCTGGAAGACAAGCTGGTGGGCACCTGCATGGCAGGCTTTGACGGCCACCGTGGCTGGGTGTATTACATGGCGGTGGAGAAATCCCATCGTAACCAGGGTATCGCGCGGCGCCTGCTGGCGAAAGCTGAAAGTAGCCTGGCCGAGCTGGGTTGTGCGAAGCTGGAATTGATGGTGAGAAAGTCCAATCGCCGCGTGGTGGATACCTACCGCGCACTGGGCTTTAAGGAAGAGGAAGTGAGCGTATTGAGCAAGAGGCTCATCGAACATGAAAGCTATAGTCTTGAAGATAATGAATCATGAAACTGGTTATCGGTAACTATAATTATTCTTCCTGGTCACTGCGCGCGTGGCTGATGCTGAGTGCTTTTGAGCTGGAATTTGAAACGGTACGTGTTCCCCTGGACCAGGAAAACACGAAGACGGAGCTGGAGAAGCACTCGCCCACTGCAAAGGTGCCGGTGTTGATCGATGGCAGCCAGCTTACCTGGGATTCCCTGGCCATTTGCGAATATGTATCCGAACGCTACCTTGACGGGCGAGGCTGGCCGGCCGATCTCAATCAACGCGCCACGGCGCGGAGTATCTCTGCGGAAATGCACTCTGGGTTTTTCAGCCTGCGCGAATCCATGCCGATGAATTGCCGAGCCAGCGGGCGACGGGTTGAACAAGTGGACAGCCTGCAAAGGGATATCGAGCGTGTTAACCAGCTATGGAACGAAGCGCGTGAGCAACACAGCGATGCCGGGCCCTTCCTGTTCGGGGAGTTCAGCATTGCCGACTGCATGTATGCCCCGGTTGTGATGCGTTTCATGACTTACGGTGTAGCTGTGACCGGCTATGCGAACCAGTACATGGAAAGCATGCTTGAACATGCGTCAATGAAGCTCTGGCTTGAACATGCAAGGGCTGAAAAAGAAATCATCGACCGCGAAGAGGTGGGGCAGGCATAGACATTCATTCCGGCAAAGACGGTGTACGCAGTGCGGTAGAGCAGGATGCCGCGGTCATTGCCGAGCTGGCGCTGCAGCTTGAGCATGGCCCGGTAGACTCCCGGCTCGTGCAAGCCGGGCTTGGGAAAATTCTATCTTCCAATGATGCGACAGTGCTTGTCTATACTGTTGAAGAGCGCGTGGTCGGCTGGCTGCATGTTTTCTGCTTACATCGTCTTGGTTCCGAACCCTTTGCTGAAATCGCCGCGATGGTGGTGGACGGGACGCAACGTCGGCAGGGTGCCGGTGCAGCATTGGTTGAAGCGGCGCGCGGCTGGACGCAGCAGCAGGGTCTTGCAAAGCTTCGCGTCAGGACCAATGAATTGCGCCAGGAAGCCCCGGCGTTTTACAAGGCACTTGGCTTTGTGAATGTAAAGAGCCAGAATGTCATGGACCTGCCGGTGAACATCGGTTCATAGTGAGGGGTTCATAGGAGGAGATGTCTATGCTGCAACTAAAACCAAATTGCGAATGCTGTGACAGGGATCTAAGTGCCAGCGAAGCTGGCGCATTTATTTGCTCTTTTGAATGTACTTTTTGCGCGGACTGTAGCGAGAACAAGCTCAGCTTTGTCTGTCCCAACTGTGGTGGCCCGCTTGTTGCCCGCCCAACACGTTCAAGCGAACTCCTGCAGAAGTATCCTGCTTCCACTACGCGAGTCGTCAGTGATTCCTGTCACTCACAGCACCAGGAGAGATAACATGTACTCACGAGCCTGCCTTCTGATTATTTTGTTATGCCTGTCCCGCTTAAGCATCGCGGCGCCCTGCGACAGTGATGCGCACCGCGCCTTTGATTTCTGGCTGGGCGACTGGCGCGTGACAACACCGGAAGGCAAGTTTGCCGGCACCAACCATATCATCAGCCAGTACGGCGGCTGCGTGCTACACGAGCACTACATTACCGGGCGCGGATACAGTGGAGAAAGCCTGAATACCTATGATGCGGGCCGTGGCGTATGGCACCAGACCTGGGTGGACAATAGCGGCACGCTGCTGTTACTTGAGGGAGGCATGAAAAATGGTTCGATGGTGATGGAAGGTGAAACTACCGGTGAGAAAGGGAAGAAGACAAGACACCGCATTAGCTGGACTCCCAATGACGATGGCAGCGTGCGCCAGCACTGGGAAATCGTCAATGACAAGGGAGAATGGGAGACAGCTTTTGACGGCAGGTACACGAAGAACTAGCAGCAAAGGCAGGGGTGAGCACAATGGCAGGCGAGGAAGGCAAGAAGAACATAGGCGCCATTGAATGGCGTGATTTGACCGTGGAAAACGCGGAGGAAATCCGCGATTTTTATGCCGGGGTGGTTGGCTGGGATCACAGCGCCGCCTCGATGGGTGATTACGATGATTTCAACATGAACCTGCCGGGCAGTGGAGACACCATTGCCGGTATCTGCCATGCCCGTGGCGGCAATGCTTCCCTGCCCAACCAGTGGCTGATGTACGTGCGTGTTGAAGACGTACACGAAAGCGCTGAACGTTGCCGCGAGCTGGGTGGTACGGTAATGGACGGGCCGAAAGGCATGGGTTCCATCCTGTTTTGTGTCATCAAGGATCCACAGGGGGCGGTATTAGCCCTGATATCCGACAAGCCCGGCTGAGCCTTCACCCATTAAGCCCCCGGCGCGGGGTTTTGCGATAAAGCGCGCTGCTGCTGCGGTGAAGTGACATGCTTCAGCGTCTCACCTACCTATAATGACTTCATTGAACTAATCACCCATCTGAACCTGTTTTAAACAGAAGGAGTGAAAGACAATGAAGACAGTCGTGACAACCCTCGTAATGGGCAGTTTGATTGCGTTTTCCGGTACATCGTTTGCGATGGTCAATGATGGCGCGTTTAGCAGCGTCAAGCTGGGAAACAGCAGGGCGACAGAAAAAACACCGTGCCCGGTGTATGCCGAGGCAGAGCGGGATAAAGAGAATGAACCCAGGGTACGCAGGAGCAAGAAACTTGAAGGCTTTGGTATCGATGACGTGGAAAGTTATTCACGGGATAGCCTCAACAAGCTCACGCGGCTCTGAAGCAGCAGGTAGATAGAGCAAAGACTCCCATACTTGTGCCGTCAAGGTGCCCCTCACTGCGACGGCGCTTTTTTTAATGATAAGATAGAGTAGCAACACTAACGGAAACGGCAGGTACACTTGAGCGACGAATTTACAAACGTGTTTTTCAGGATCATCAACAATCGACGTCGATTGTACTGGTTCCTGCAGGCACTTGGCTGGTCGGGCTACGTGTTTTTTATCATGCTCGGTGCGCTGTTGTGGGACAAGCACGATGGCCTGCACATCGCGTACACGGCCATTGCCGCGGTCACCGGGCTGTTACTGTCCATGGCCATGCGCGAGGTGTTTCTCAAGGTCTGGGATAAACCACCACTGGTGCGTTTTGTCTCCAGTCTTGGCGCTGTGATGGTGGCTACCGCCATATGGGCGGCCTGGAAGTTTTACGAGTTTTTCCAGCTCTATACGCACAAGCAGATCGAGAACCTGGTCGCGGAATACATCTACTGGTATTCCTATTCCTTCTTTATCCTGCTGAGCTGGACCGGCCTGTACTACGGCATTCGCTTTTTCCAGGAGATGCAGCAGGAGAAGGAAAAGAACCTGCGCATTGCCAGCAGTGCCCACCAGTCGCAGTTAAAGATGCTGCGCTACCAGCTCAACCCCCATTTCCTGTTTAACACGCTTAACGCCATTTCCACCCTCATCATGGAGGGCAAGGACGACGTTGCCAATGACATGGTGTCGGGGCTGTCCAGGTTCCTGCGCTACTCGCTGGATATTGATCCCATGCAGAAGATCAGCCTGTCCAGGGAAGTCGAGGCCATGGAGCTTTATCTCAATATTGAAAAAGTACGCTTTGAAGACCGCCTGAAGCTGGACTTCCAGTTGAAGGAAAACGCCGGTT
>CAZXDV010000172.1:0-6719 GCA_964639535.1 uncultured Enterobacteriaceae bacterium
GATCGCGTATTCCGCAGAAGGCGAAGAACCTCTCGAGACCGGTGGCGGAATCCGGCGAGCCCTGCCACTGCTTGGACCGGAACCCTTCATCGTGGTCAATGGTGACGTGTTGAGTGATTATGACTTTGCCACCCTTCCGGCAGACCCTGGCTGCCTGGCTCACCTGGTCCTGGTACCGAACCCCCCGCACAACCCGAACGGTGATTTTCAGCTGGATAATGGCAGCGTTCGAAGCGAGGGAAATAACAGGCTCACCTACAGCGGCATCGCGGTGTTCAAACCCGCCCTGTTTGAGGGAATCGATGAAGAGCGCTTTGCCCTCGCCCCGGTGCTTCGCCAGGCCATGGCAAGGGAGCAGGTGAGCGGCGAATGTTTTCATGGTCGCTGGCTCGACGTGGGCACCCCTGCACGACTGGAAATGGCAGAGTCCCTAGCCAAGTAAGTAAGTAGGCGCTCACTTCAATTCGCATTTATCCTGCTTGACCGGCCTTTCAGGCCCGTCGTCGGCGCGGCAATGGGAGGCGATCGTGGTGTTTGAAAACTGATGTTGCACCGCAAAATCAATATGTAGTGGAGCATCAACAAAACTATACAAGATATAGATATTCTTGCATAAAAAGGCTATAGTGCGCCCCAATTTCAGCAGTGGAGTTAATCCGATAATGATTTATTGGATCTACGCACTACTCAAACTCACGCACTTTTTCACCGGGCTTGCGCCAGCACGCAAGCTGGCGGTAGTTTCCGTTTTTCTTCTCAGTAGCGCGTCGCTGTTGCTGGGTATAGCACGTCAACCCGTTGTCGAGGACGAGCCGGGCCAGGCAATCGTCAGCGGGTTATCGCTGCCTTCGTCAGTTGTCACCCTGCACGATCTGCAGATCAATGACCTTGCCGAGATTTCCAGCAACGGTGAGCTACGCGTTCTTAAACTGGAACATAACGAAGTCTCTTCCAGTGAGTTGTCGCTGCTTGAAGAGTATGCGAAAGATTTGCAGCTGGAGCTGCGCTGGGTAAGCGCGCCGGATAAGAGAAGACTGTTTGAATATCTCAGGCAGGGCCGTGCAGATCTCGCTCTCAGCCAGGGACTGGAAATACCCGCAAAGCTCGCCGACTCGCTGAAGTTGTCTCTTCCCTGGGGCGTATCCCAGCAGCAGGTTATCAGCCGCAGCGATACAGGACGCATCAGGAGCCGCAAGGATCTTGCGACCCGCCAGGTTGCCGTCAAGCGCTCTTCTCCGCTGTGGGACGAACTCATTGCACAGGCAGCTGAAAACCCCGCCATGAGTGTTCTTGAAATTCCAGAGTCCGAGAAGTCCGGCGTGATTCTCAGCAAGGTATCGAGCGGGCAATATGATGTAACGGTGCTGGACAACCTGACCGCAGAAGCCCTGTTGCCTTCCTACCTCAATCTTGAAGTCGCCTTTAACGCCAGCAAGGCGCGCATGAGCTCCTGGACAATACGCAGTAATTCCACCGACCTGTCCGCCTCGGTGGACGCTTTCCTTAACAAGCATTACCTGCGCTCCCAAATCGCGCGTAGTTACCAGGAAGACCTGCCCGGGCTCAGGAAACGAAAAGTGCTTCGCCTTGTCACCTACAAGAGCCCGGTGAATTACTATATCAAGCGCGGGAAACTCAAGGGCTTTGAACATGACCTGCTAAAACGCTTTGCCGAATCACGCAGGATGCGCCTGGACGTTGTTGTGGCTGATAGTCACGAAGAAATGCAAAACCTGTTACTTGAGGGTAAGGGAGATGTTATTGCGGCCTCTGTTCCACGGGATGCCTGGCTACAGGAGCAGGGGCTGGCACTTTCAGGCAGCTATAGCCACTCTGCACCCATTGTTATAGGTCGAAGCAAGGACACGCCCCTGCTTGATGCAAGGTCCCTGTCCGGTCGCCGCATCGTGCTCGCGGCATCGAGCCCTTACCGGAAACTCGTGGAGAAAATCCAGCAGCAGGGCATTGACCTTGAGCTGAGCATAGCGCCGGTGGAACAGGGCCTTGAACAGGTGCTCTATCACGTTGCCAGGGGTGCCTATGACCTGACCCTGGTAGGCGGCCATGAAATCAAGTCGCGTTTTGCCCAGCAGGTGAACATTCGAGCGCATTTCGCGCTGACGGAACCGTTGCCGCAGGTATGGGCGGTACGTGAAGATAATCGCCTTTTGCTGGGCGCCCTGAACGACTTTATCAGTCGCGAGTTTCGCAAGGGTTTTTACAACGTTCTCTATACCAAGTACATAGAATCACCGCGCGCAGTACTTGGCGACACGCAGCTGCTTGCTTCCGGCGAAATGCTGTCTCCCTATGACGATATCGTGCACAAGTACGCGGAACATTATGGCTTTGACTGGCGCCTCATCGTTGCGCAGATGTACCAGGAAAGCCAGTTTAACCCGCAGGCTGTTTCCTATTCGGGGGCGCAGGGTCTTATGCAAATCATCCCGGAGACGGCGGACCTGCTCGGGGTTGAAAACACCTACGATCCCGACAGCAGCATCAGGGCAGGCATCAAGTACATGGACTACCTGCGCGATAAATTTACCGGGACAGAACTGCTGGAGGAAAGGATCTGGTTTTCACTTGCCGCCTATAACGCCGGCTACAACCGGGTACAGCGTGCCAGGCAGCTGGCGGAGCGCATGAACCTCGACAAGAACAAGTGGTTTGATAATGTCGAGAAGGCCATGCTTGCCATGGCGCAACCATTCTGGAAAGACGGTGAGGTGGCCCGGCAATGTCGCTGTGGACAGGCGGTGGTTTATGTTCGGGAAATAAGAACGCTATACAATAACTACGTGCAGCTAAAACCCACCATCAGGACGGTATCACGTTCACGCAAGTACAGCGGCGATATCTAGGCAGCTAAAATCATACCTTGAGCGAAAAGGTCACCGGACCATCGTTTAACAGGCTGACCTGCATGTCAGCACCAAATTGCCCCGTCTCAACCCTGTCATGCATTTGCCTTGCTTCCCCTACCATATAATCAAACAGGGCAAGGCCGGCATCCGGTGTGGCAGCGCTGCTAAAGCTGGGCCTGGCACCCTTCCTGGTGTCTGCGGCCAGGGTAAATTGCGGAACCAACAGGAGCCCGCCATCGACATCCTTCAGGCTGAGATTCATTTTGCCCTGCTCATCTGAAAAGACGCGGTAGCCAAGAAGACGTTCAAGCATGCGTCGAGCCACAGCTTCATCGTCCTGTTTTTCAAAGCCGAGGAATACCAGCAAGCCGCCTTGAATGTCAGCGATAAGCTGGTTGTCGACTTCGACCTGGGCAAATCGGACCCGTTGCAACAGCCCGATCATTTTGAGGGTACAGCGAAAGAGGGGGTTAGATTATCTTTAGGTAATCAAGAATGTTAACGGCGAACAGCGCGATAGCGGCCGCCATCACGGCCCATTCCATATTTTTCCGGGCAAGAAAGCCGGTGAAATGCAAAATCAGTACTACGATTGCCAGTGCATAGACAATGTAAAAAATCATAGTTTTATCCCTTGTAGTAGTGCCAGACCGGTTCTGCCAGCTATGTTTCGCCAATCAGCACAATCTAGTTTCTGACAAAGCCCCAAAAATCACGCATAACCTTATGATAACTATGCAAAACATGCAATGATTAATTGCAAAATGGGCTATTTTTCAGTGGTTCTGAGCCCGGACGCAGACGCCACGAGCAGGATATCAGCGCCCCTGCGCGCGAACAGGCCATTTGTTACTACACCGGTTATGTTGTTGATTTCCTGCTCCAACTGCGGCGGATTATCGATTTTCAGGTTGTGTACATCGAGGATGATATTGCCATTGTCGGTGCTAAAACCGTCTCGTAGCACCGGTTGTCCACCAAGCTTGACCAGTTGCCTTGCAACATAGCTTTGCGCCATGGGTATGACCTCGACGGGAAGTGGAAATGTTCCAAGCATTGGCACTTCCTTGCTTTCGTCGACGATGCAGACAAACTTGCTGCTTGCTGCCGCGACGATTTTTTCCCGGGTCAAGGCGCCGCCGCCGCCTTTTATAAGGTGCAGGTTGGGAGTCGCCTCGTCGGCGCCATCGATATAAACCGGTATATCGCCACAGCTGTTTAGATCGCTGACCGGTATGCCATGGGCCCTTAGACGTTCCTCGGTGGCAACTGAACTTGAAACTGCGCCGTCAATGCGGTGCTTGATGCCCGCAAGGGCGTCGATAAAAAAATTCACCGTGCTGCCTGTGCCAACGCCCACGATGGCGTCTTCCACAACATAGTCCAGCGCCGCTTCTGCAGCCTGTTTCTTGAGTTCGTCCTGGTTCAATGCGGGCACCTCGCGGTTAATTTTTTACAGGTAACGGTTGGTGTTATCTTATGCCCATGTTTGATGAATACAAACAATTAATTGAGCAGGCCAGTGCGCGCGTTTACGAGGTAGCGAGTCACACAGCGCTGGATCCGGCCGCACAGCTTTCCGAGGTACTGGGAAACAGTATTTATCTCAAGCGCGAAGATCGCCAGCAGGTTTTTTCCTACAAGATTCGCGGTGCCTATAACATGATGTGCTCGCTCGGGGATGACGAGAAATCCCGGGGTGTACTTGCTGCATCAGCCGGAAACCACGCACAGGGCGTTGCACTGGCAGCGAGGAAGTTGGATATATCTGCCACTATCGTGATGCCCAAGACCACGCCCGAGATCAAGGTAAGCGGAGTCAGGAGACTGGGTGGCAGGGTAGTACTGCACGGTAATACCTATGACGATGCCTATCAGCACGCAATGGAACTTTGCCGTGAGCAAAACAGTACTTACATACCTCCCTATGATCATCCCCTGGTCATTGCCGGCCAGGCAACGGTGGCGGTTGAGTTAATGCAACAGTTGCCGAATGTTGATTACGTGTTTGTCCCCGTGGGTGGTGGTGGACTGGCTGCTGGCATGGCACTGCATATCAAGAAGTTAAACCCTGCTACCAGGATTGTCGCGGTGGAGCCTGACGAAGCCGCCTGCCTGCATGCCGCCATGGACCAGGGTGAGCGCGTGGTGCTGGAACATATAGGCATATTTGCTGACGGCGCTGCAGTGAAACAGGTGGGAAAAGAGAACTTTCGCATTTGCCGCGAACTGGTGGATGAGGTCTTGCTGGTCAGTGTTGACGAGATATGTGCAGCAGTAAAGGACGTTTTTGAAGACACCCGTGCCATTCCAGAGCCTGCAGGGGCACTGGCCACCGCAGGGATGAAGCAGTACGTGGAAAGTCGTGGCATTGCAGGGAAGAACATCGCCGCGGTGTTCAGTGGCGCCAACGTAAACTTTGATCGCCTGCGCCACATTGCGGAACTGTCTGCCCTGGGTGAGCAGAAGGAGGCGCTTTTTTGCATTACCATTCCCGAGCAGCCCGGCAGTTTCAGAAAACTCTGTCACGATCTTGGCCCGCGCCCGGTCACTGAATTCAACTATAGATATAGCGACAGTAAAACAGCCCGTGTCTTTGCAGGCATTGGCCTGAGACACGGCGTGGGCGAGAAAGAATCACTGCTAACAAGCCTCAGGGAAAAGGGTTACGAGGTGCTGGACATGAGCAATGATGAGCTGGCAAAGATGCACGTGCGCTACATGATTGGCGGTAGTCCGCAGAGCCTGCAGGATGAGCGCCTGTATCGTTTCGAATTTCCCGAGCGCGCAGGTGCGCTGCTGTTCTTCCTGACCACCATGGGCGATCGGTTTAACATCAGCCTGTTTCACTATCGCAACCACGGCGCCGCTTACGGTCGCGTATTACTGGGTGTGCAGGTGCCATCGAGCGAGCTGGCGGATTTCCAGGACGTGCTAGTCGAGCTCGGCATGGATTACAGCGAGGAAAGCACGAATACTGCTTATCGTCTTTTTCTCGGGGCCTGAAACAGGTGGCAGCGCTCAAGCTGCGAGGAGAAAAAATAAGGAGGGCATCAACCGCGATGTCGGTCAGTAGACAACCCAACTTGAACCAAAGGATCAAGTGGGAACAGCAGGCGATATATCAGGCTGCCCACCTTAGCGGGGGGTGTGCACAACAACATCGCGGTTCAGTTCCCTGGTGAGTGTAGTATAGGCTCAAGTTACCCAGTCCAATCACGAACACCGCAGAAGACACCCATATTTAAACTTTACTGTACGGGCTCTCCCGTTGGAAAATCCGTTTGCATTTCCATCTGGCGGCCCTTAACCAGGGCCTCGTCAATCTTGCTCTTCAATCGTTGAACAGCGGAATCTATAGTAGAAGTATAGTCCTCATTTTCCTGTTTGTAAGCCAATAGTTCATGGGCAAGGTTGAGGGCTGTCATCACGGCAATTCGCTCTGCACCGATGACGCGACCGCTGTTTTTCATGTCCGTCATCTTGGCATTGAGGTAGTCTACCGAGGTATGTAATTGCTCACGTTCTTCCTCAGTACAGGAAATCAGGTATTCCTTGTCGAGGATCTTGATGGTGACAGGTTTGCCGTTTTCGTTCATGAGCGGGTTTCCATGGCTCTCAGGCGCGAAATCATGGATTCGATACGTGTCCTTGCCTGTTCAGTTTTTTCAATGAGGGCAGCCCTTTCATTGACCAGGCTGTCCTGCTGATTTCGAAGGGCGGAGTTTTCGGATTTCAGTTCATCGACAGTGCGGATTAATTCATCCACCCGCGCTTCCAGGGCTGACAAATCCATGTTTTCGTTTTCGCTCATGGTGGTCTTGTGCTTGATGGCTAATGTTTAAATGACGA
>CAZXDV010000173.1:0-1207 GCA_964639535.1 uncultured Enterobacteriaceae bacterium
TACACTCTTTCCCTTAAAGAATCTGGCTGGCTCGCTGGCGACAGCTTTTCACTGGCTGACGTTGGACTGGCCCCCTACGTAAACAGGTTGGATATGATGAACATGTCCGGCATGTGGACTGGCGGTCGCTTTGCCGCCGTGGAAAACTGGTTCGAACGACTCAAGGCAATGCCATCATTCAAGCCAACATTTCTCGACTGGTGCCCGAAGGAATTAACAAACGATCTTCACACCTTTGGCAGCCAGAGCTGGCCGGAAGTCGCAAACATAACAGGTATCAACTGAAGACAGGGGAATGGGAAAAGCACATAGCAATAGTGCCGTTATCACGGCGGGAGACCCGGTATGAGCTTATACGAGCGTTACTGTCTGCCACACATACTTAACTGTGCCTGCAGCATGAAGGACATTCTCAGGCAACGTGAAAATATAGTGCCGCTTGCCAGTGGCAGGGTTCTCGAGGTGGGGATGGGTTCCGGTCTGAACATCCCCTACTATGACAGTAAGCAGGTGGAGTTGGTGTGGGGTCTCGAACCTTCTGGGGGTATGAGGATAAAGGCCAGGAAAAACATCGAGAAGGCCACGTTTGACGTGGAGTTAATTGATTTACCCGGCGAAGAAATTCCCCTGGAAGATAATTCTGCTGATACCGTGCTGCTTACTTTTACCCTCTGCACTATCCCGGACTGGCAAAAAGCCCTCGAGCAAATGCGACGGGTATTAAAACCAGGAGGCAAGCTCTTGTTCTGTGAGCATGGCAAGGCGCCCGATGCCAGGATCCATCAATGGCAGGACAGGATAAACCCTTACTGGAACAAGTTTGCAGGGGGCTGTAACCTGAACCGTCCCATCCCTGAGTTGATCAGTAATTCAGGTTTTGACATAGAGAAGATAGATTCCCGCTACTATCCCGGCCCTAAAGTGCTCAACTACTTTCACAACGGCATCGCAAAACTCTCCTGACTCCCGCTTTTTCCTGCCGAGCCCGGCAGGTGGGATACCGTTTTCTTGATCAGGGTCAATATCTACCCTGCCCTCCTCGCTAATACTTGGGGTATACACTGTTTTGTTCGGAGGTCGATATGACTATCAAGGAACATGGCCTGTCATTTGGCATTACGCGAATCAATGACAGGTTTTATATGAAAATGAAGGTGGTTGGTAAGCTCACCCATGAAGATTATGAAACCATGGTGCCCATGCTCGA
>CAZXDV010000173.1:1307-6716 GCA_964639535.1 uncultured Enterobacteriaceae bacterium
TACCATTCCTGGGCTGGAGCGCATTTCTCAACTACATGGTACTCATGCTCTGGTTCGCGGTTTACGTGATGGGTGGAGACTGGCTATATGAATTTCATACCCGCTGGTTTCCCATGAGCAAGGAGCAGTTTAACCTGATCCATTACTCCGCCATGGCGGCGTACAAGCTGGGCATTTTCCTGTTCCTGCTGGGCCCCTTTGTTGCCCTGCTGATAATCGCCTAGAAAAGCCCGGCAAAAAAACCGGGTGAAACCTGGAAAAAACGTTCAAGCTCGCATCGCAGGGAAGACAATGGCCGGAGTGTGATCAGGCGCTTTCACCCTTCACGATCCGGTAAACACCCACGGTGAGTAGTGGCCCGACGAACATCAGCAGGAAGAACCAGGCATAGCTCTGGGCTGCAAACATGATCAGATTGACCAGCCCCACCATGGCAAGAATTGACGCCAGGATCATCAATGCAAGGGCAGTCATCGGGCGTAACTTTCGCGGCATCTCCCGGTTGCGATCGCGGTAAAGACTGGCGAGCCTTTCATTAAATGCGTGGATAACCCCGGCACCGGTTTCCACCAGCGTACCGAGTAGTACAACCTGGAATAGCACCTGGAACCAGCGCGAGCCGAGAGATTCCAGCAGGAAGTTTGATGGCAGTACGACATCCTTGATCTCCGGGTAGTGACTCAGCATGGCCAGGTAAAACAGGACGCCGGGAATGATAGCGATAGGCCCCACCAGTAAACCTGCTATTACCGATTGCTTCCTGGTCTGGATATGGTGCAGGGCAAATAGCACAGCAGGCATCATGCTTAGCTGCAGGCCCGCGTAGGCGGTACCATTTTTTATCCAGTTCTCTCCCGTCGCGGGCAATTCAAGACTTTGCGTGATGGTGTCCCCAAATTCCCTGAAGGCCCAGGCAAAAAACAGGATATAAAGAAAATAAAGCACGAAAGACCAGGCCGACAACACCCGTTCGACGACCTCGCTACCCCAGAACACGATGAAAGCGATAGATGCCATGAGAAACAAGGTGCCACTGAAATAAGGCAAACCAAAGGTGCGTGAGAATATTTCCCCGGCGGCCGAGCCCATGACCCCAAAGAAAATGACGGTCCCGGAAAGAAAGCCGATTTCCCACAGCCACCAGGCCTTGCCCAGCAGGAGCTGGAAAAATGTCCGGTAATCGTAGGCATGGTACTTCCGCGCGAGCTCAAAACTCAGGATTGCACTGAGGCTGATTATCGGAATAGGTAACAGCGCCAGTCCCAGCAGCCCTTCCCGGGCACCGAGGCTGAGGAAGAAAACCGATAGTTCCTGCCCGGTGCCGTAACCGCCCGCCACAATGATGGACTGGAACACCACTCCCGGTAAAAAGAAAACAAGGAATATTCGCTTCATTATTAAGAATCTTGATGATTCCATGGTATAAAAGCAAGCACTCAACAACCCGGTAAGCGATAAAGTGAGTAATCCCCACCTTGAAACAACGGTCGAGTACTACGGGTGCGAACTACAGGCCGCATCACATGTTGTATTGCTCGTTCACGGCCGCGGGCAGGCCCCCACGTTCATGGAAGAAATGATCGTGCGGCCACTGGCACTGGACAATGTCTGCTACATCGCTCCAACTGCAGCGAATAACACCTGGTATCCCCTCGGCTTCATGGCAGACATCGAGGAAAATGAACCCTGGCTTTCCTACACCATGGAATGCGTGGCTAAGCACGTGTCGAACCTGGTTGAGAAGGGATGGTCAATGGAAAAACTGATCCTTGCAGGATTTTCACAGGGTGCCTGCGTGGTCTGCGAGTATGCAAGTCGTTACCCGCAGCGCTATGGAGGTGTCGTTGCGCTGACCGGTGGGCTGATTGGCCCTGAAGGTAGTACCTGGCCCGGCGAGTCACTGGAGGGCACACCGGTTTTTCTTGCTACCAGTGACGTGGATCCCTGGATACCCCTGGCAAGGGCTAATGAAACCCGCGATGTCCTCGTGGAAAGAGGTGCGGATGTGGATTTTCGCGTCTACCCGGGCATGGAACACACCGTGAACGAGGAAGAGATAGAGGTACTGAGATCAATGATTAATAGGCCATAAACCTTTGTTTTATAATACTTATTCAAGTATTTTCAAGACCTTCTCCAGGACAGCTATAATAACTTGAACGACGTCGCACCCGGGCTGTCAAAATGATTATGCAAACACAAAAATTCAAACATACCTTTTTGCTGGCTTCACTCATGCTGCTTTGCTTCGGTGCCCAGGCCGCGCCAATTTACCAGTGGCAGGATGCCGACGGTGTGACACATTTTTCTGATGCGCCGCCAGCAAAGACCGATGCCGCCAGCGAACTCAATAGTTTTGAACTGGAAACAGATTTTCCTGAAGTACAGGATCCCGGGGAAAACTATTACTCGATCAGCCAGCAGTGGGAACGCGCGAAGGAAGATCGCCTGGCTCGAGAACAGTTGAAGCTGGAGCGGGAAAAACTGCGCACCACGCGACTGCAACAGCAACAAAACGTGCAGCTTGCGAGTGAAGAGCCCCGGCGCACTTATTTCCCGGTTTTCTCGCCTGCCTTTAATTCACGCTTTGTAAACCCAAGGCTGTTTAACCAGCAGTTCCCGGGGCGTTTCAACAATAATTTTGGTGTGCCTTTCCAGGGTAACTTCACCGGCAGACCCGGTCGTTCCGGAAATATGAATGCATCACAATCACCGGTTCATCGTGGCTACGTGGGCAACGTCGCCCGAACTGCCTCGATGGGAAACTAGTTTTAGCTAGTAATCGTCACCTTCAGCGGTCGCTCCGCTGACTATAGCAATTCCTGAACTGGTCCCAAGACGATTTGCTCCCGCGTTAATCATGGCTATGGCTGTGTCATAGTCCCTGACACCACCGCTGGCTTTTACCCCGAGTTCGCTCCCCACTGTCTTGCGCATCAGGCTAACATCTTCAACCGTTGCACCTGCACTGGAAAAACCTGTTGAGGTCTTGACAAAATTTGCACCGGCGTCAACACAGCACTGGCAGGCCAGGACTTTCTCACTGTCCTGCAGCAGGCAGGTTTCCAGGATCACTTTTACCGTTTTGCCATTGGCTGCCCTGACCACAGCCCGTATATCATTTTTTACCAACTCCGTTTGCCCTGCCTTTAACAGGCCAACATTCAGCACCATGTCAATCTCGTCAGCACCCTGGTCGACTGCGATCTCGGTTTCCGTGGCCTTGACCAGGCTCTCATTGGCACCGAGAGGAAACCCGGCAACGGTACAAACTTTTACATCGGAATCTTTAAGTTCATCAACCGCCAGGCCGACATAGGCAGGCAATATACACACGGAACAAAAGGAGTTCTCACTTGCTTCCCGGCAAAGCTGCTTGACCATCTCCGGTGTGCTCTCCGGTTTTAGCAGTGTATGGTCGATAATGGCGGCGATTTTAATATTGTCATTCATAATTTGTATCCGTGGGGCCAAATTCAATTGGCCATTATAGGGGAGGTCGAACAAATTCGACCCTACTGTTTAGCATTGTACCCGCAAGGCCTTCAGCCCCCGGCTGGTAAGACCCAGTCGATACTCCGGCTCGGTATCTGCCAGCTGCATACCGGGAAACCTTCCAAGCAAACTATTAAACATGATGTCCATGTTTAGTCTTGCCAGGTGATTTCCAAGACAAAAGTGCGCACCGATCCCAAAGGCAAGATGACGATTGGGGTTCCGCCGAATATCAAAGGTGTCCGGCTTCTCAAACTGGTCTGGATCGCGATTTGCCGAACCATACAGGATGCCGAACATGGTTCCCTTTTCATACTTTACCCCCCTGTACTCTATATCCTCCAGGGCGTAACGATGAAAGTACGGCAAGGGAGAATCAAACCTGAACATTTCCTGTATCGCGGTCTGCATAATAGACCTGTCACTTTCAAGCAGGGTTTTCTGTTCAGGATTCTGCAGCAGGGCAAGCATGCCATTGCCGGATACGTCAATCGTTGAGCCGTGGCCTCCACCAAGCAGTATTATGCACGTGGAAATAAGCTCGTCGCGGTCAAGTTTTCCCTCGGCTTCCGCAGCCACAAGCTCCGAGATGAGATCGTCCTGCGGATCGCGTTTTCGAAGGTCAAATAGGTAAACCAGGTAATTGGCCAGCTCAGTGGTGGTATCCTCGGCAAGCTGAATCTGCTCAGGGCTTCGTTCCGGTTCAAAGAACTGGACAATGTCTTCTGTCCATCCTCGAAGCCTGGGACGGTCCGGTGCTGGCACGCCCAGCAAGGCGCCAATCACGTGTCCGGGAATACGCGCAGCGAAATCCTCGATAAAGTCAATTTCACGCCGTTTCTCAATATCGTTGATGCATTGGTCAACGTGGGACTGTACGAAATCACGCAGGGACGACACCCGTAGTGGAGTAAATATACGGTATACCAGCTTGCGCAGGCGATCATGGTACTCCCCTTCGCTGTCGAGGATATTGATCCGCACAAATCTACTCAGGTTGGGTGTGTCACCCCAGCCCTCAGCCTCGCGACGGGCCAGCACCTTCTCTGGCGCTGTGACATGATCAAGGGTGCGTACCAGTCGCGGATCATTGACCAGGGTGGCGATATCCTCGTAGCGTGATAGCAGGTACAAGTCCCAGTCCTGGTAATAATATATTGGCTGCGACTCGCGTAAGCTGCGGTAGACAGCGTAGGGATCGCGCGCAAACTCCTCGCTATAGGGCTCAAATAGTATCTTGTTTGTCATAGTGATGTTTATCCTGCACTGATAATATGGCAGCCACGTACAGAATTTAAGTGTTAAATAAAAAACAGCTTGATCAAGGGTAGAAATGAAACGAATTTGTGTATTTACCGGGTCCAGCCCGGGTACTCGACCGGAGTATGCTGACACCGCCAGGAAACTGGGCGAGTTGCTGGTAAAACAAAACATACAGCTGGTATACGGCGGCGGGGATGTTGGCCTGATGGGTATTGTTGCCAACACCGTGATGCAGGCAGGTGGTGAAGCCATTGGCGTGATACCTGAATTCCTGGCAAAAAAGGAAATCGCTCATAATGAGCTTACAGAATTACATGTGGTCCAATCCATGCATGAAAGAAAGGCCATGATGTCAGAATTATCTGATGGCTTTATCGCCATGCCCGGTGGCATTGGCACGTTTGAGGAGCTTTTTGAAATTATGACCTGGCGCCAGCTCGGGGTGCAGGTTAAACCCTGTGCCCTGCTTAATGTCTGCGAGTATTACAACTTGCTTCTCAAGCAGCTGGACCACGCGGTAAATGAAAAATTCCTGAAGGCCATGCATCGCGAAATGCTGATCGTGAGCGAGGACCCTGTTGAACTTATAGATAAAATGCGTACCCAGCCTTCGGAGTACCAGGACAAGTGGATGGACAGGGAAAGAGTGTA
>CAZXDV010000174.1:0-6715 GCA_964639535.1 uncultured Enterobacteriaceae bacterium
CTTTCGTACATCGGGAACTGGCTGCAAAGCTCGCTTACCTGCGCTCTTACACTGTCCAGGACGCTTTCGTCGCCCATGTTTTCGATGACATCGCAAATAAGATTGGCTACCTGTTTTGACTCGGCTTCGGCAAAACCACGCGTAGTGATCGACGGAGTTCCGATACGAATACCACTTGTGACGAAAGGAGATTGCGGATCGTTGGGAACGGCATTCTTGTTAACCGTGATGTGCGCTCTTCCAAGAGCGGCATCGAGATCCTTGCCAGTAATTCCCTTCTCGATCAGGTCAACAAGGAAAAGGTGATTATCGGTTCCGCCTGAAACGATCTTAACGCCCCTCTCAATAAAGGCACTGGCCATGGTCTGGGCATTAAGCTTTACCTGTTTCTGGTACTCCTTGAAGTCATCCTGCATGGCTTCCTTGAAAGCAACTGCCTTACCGGCGATGACATGCATCAGCGGCCCACCCTGGTAAGCCGGGAAAACCATGAAATTAACTTTCTTCTCGATTTCCTCGTTCGCCTTGCCCATGATCAAACCGGAACGTGGTCCACGCAATGTCTTGTGAGTCGTGGTGGTGGTCACGTCGGCAATCTGTACCGGGCTTGGATAAAGCCCGGTTGCAACCAGGCCGGCGACATGTGCAATATCAGCAACCATGTAGGCGCCTACCTTGTCAGCGATATCGCGGAATCGTTGCCAGTCAAGCACGCGCGAATATGCTGAGAAACCCGTCATGATCAGTTTCGGCTTGTGCTCAAGTGCCAGTCTCTCAGCTTCATCATAGTCAATTTCACCAGTCTCGGGATGAAGCCCGTATTGCACCGCGTTGTAAATGCGCCCACTGGCATTCACTGATGCGCCGTGGGTTAAATGACCACCGTGGGCCAGGCTCATACCCATTATCGTGTCGCCCGGGTTGACCAGCGCCAGGTACACGGCACCGTTAGCCTGGGAACCTGAATGGGGCTGCACGTTGGCAAAATCTGCACCAAAGAGTTCCTTTGCCCGGTCTATAGCGAGTTGCTCAACCACGTCCACATGTTCGCATCCACCGTAGTAACGTTTGCCCGGATAGCCTTCTGCATACTTGTTGGTCAGCACGGAGCCCTGCGCCTCAAGTACACGTGGACTACAGTTATTTTCCGAAGCGATAAGTTCGATATGGTCTTCCTGGCGCTGTCGTTCCAGTTCCATTGCCTGGGACAACTCGTCATCAAAGCCCGCGATACGCGTATCTTTCGTAAACATATTAAATGCCTCTAGGAGTTTAATTTGATGTGAATGAAGGGGAATAACCTTCGGGGTATCTGGCAGTGCACACGGCTAGACCGCTCCATACATCGTGTTCGCCAGGATTCAAAATCCCGCGCAGATTAGCAGATTAGCTGCGCTAATGCATGCCTGAACTTTGTTCGAAAACTGAAGATTTTCATGAATTTGTCGATATACAGGAGGTGCTTTCGCGTGTGAGCGATATAAATAAAGTTTAGTTTTATTAATTAGATACAGGGACTCATTAAGAAATGGCAGAAACCCAGCCCATACTCGGCAATGTCAGCCAGGTAAGAGATGCTTTTTTGAAGGTTAATCGCATGCGTCTCGCCCGCACGGTCGAGTTTCTCAGCTCGGAACAGGCGCACCTGATAGAAATGCTGCCGCTGCTATTTCACATCAACCACCCGGATTTGCCCGGCTACGTCAGTGACACCACCGCCAGGGGCATCACCCAGTATTCACCCGGCTACGCCGCCCTGAAAGCGGTAAAGACCCTGTTTCCGAAGGTCAAGCTGGAGCGCCGGGCGCAGCACCAGATGGATATCTACTCGCTGTTTTGCATGGGCAGCAGCGGCACCATCGCCTATACCAGCAAGAGTGACTTTGATATCTGGCTGGTGCATAAACCAGGACTGTCCCGGGATAAAGTGGAAGAGCTGGCTGAAAAAGCGCGCCTGGTAGAAAACTGGGCCATGGGCATGCGGCTCGAAGTACATTTTTTTATCATGGACCCGGAGGAATTCAGGGAGGGTAAACATGACAGCCTGTCCTCCGAGAGCAGCGGTTCTGCCCAGCACTACCTGCTGCTTGATGAATTTTATCGCTCCAGTCTCCTGTTAGCCGGGCGCTACCCGGCCTGGTGGCTGGTACCACCGGAAGAAGAATGTAATTACGAGGAGTACATTGCCTCGTTGCTGAGCAAGCGCCTGGTGGATGAACGTGACGTGGTCGACTTTGGCGGCCTGGCCAATATCCCTGCCGATGAATTTTTTGGTGCCGCGGTGTGGCAGCTCTACAAGGGTATTGGCTCCCCCTTCAAGTCTGTAATGAAGTTACTTCTCATGGAAGTGTATGCCAGCGAATTTCCACAGATAGAGCTGCTTGGTCTCTGGTTCAAGCGCAGCATCTACGAGGGCAATCGTAACTTTATCGACATTGATCCCTACCTGATCATGTACAGGAAGATAGAAACCTATCTCTGTACCCGCATGGACAGCAAGCGTCTTGATCTTTTTCGCAAGTGCTTTTACTTCAAGATCAATATTCGCCTGAGTCGAAAAGTAAAGCAGAACAATATCGACTGGCGCCGGGAACACATGCAGGAGATGGTGAAAGACTGGGGTTGGGACGAAGAAAAATTACACATGCTTGATGAACGTGACAGCTGGCGTATTACCCACGTCATGGCGGAGCGACGCCTGCTCATCGACACCCTCACTTCCAGCTACCGATTCCTGTCACAGTTTGCGCGACGACAAACTGAAGTCTCTCGCCTGAGCCAGGCTGAACTCAACATGCTCGGCAGGAAACTTTACGCAGCATTTGAACGCAAAAGCGGCAAGATCGATATTATCAACCGCGGTATCGCCCCCGACATCATTGAACAGGAACTTTCCTTTTACCATGTTCGAAAGAAAGACGCGCCGGACAGCTGGTTGCTTTACCAGGGCAAGATAAAGAGCGAGGGCACCAACGACAAGAAACCGCTAAAGCGCACCGGTAGTATGATCGAGTTACTGACCTGGTGTCATTTCAACAAGATAATCGGACCATCTACAGCACTGTCACTGCATTCCCCGGAACATGATATGACTGTGAGAGAGCTGAAGGATATTTATGACGCGCTGGAAAAACTCTTCCCCGGGGGAGACCTGCCCTACAATGACTTCCAGGACCTGGGGCAGCCTGCACGCATCAATACCGCCTGCTTGTTTGTTAACACTGGTCTGAATTCCACGCCCGCTGCCAACAGCAAGGACAGCTATCTTTCAAGCAGCCGAAGCGATGCACTCAGCTACGGTGCCTTACATGAAAACCTGGCACAGTCCTTTGATCTAGTTTTAACCACCAGCTGGGAAGAAACCCTGATTTTTAACTACAGCGGTATCGACGGCCTGTTTCAATGCCTGTCCGAATACATGCGCTGGGCACCGCTGAAGTCGCGCATGCTACCACCGGCGATCAATGTGTTTAGTTTCGGCTCAACCTATGCCAGGGACATTGCAAATCGAATCGAGGAGCTATTCAGTTCCATTCAGAACACCTACTACAGTCACTCCGCCGGCGAATACATTCGCTACGTGCTGATGATCGAGAACAACTATTACATCTGTGATTATCACCATGACAGCCTGCGCTACCGAAAACTCAGCGGCTATCGCAAGCTGGTGAGTGACCTTGGCCAGGCTCGCGATACCTTCAGCCCGGTAGTCTTCGATCGCTACACCAGCTGGGAGACGCCGCTGGCGCACATTTACCGACTCAATCGCAATGGCATTATCCAGATGTTTTACCAGTCCCATGGCAAGAATGTCACCATTTACATCATTGACGAAAAAGGTGCGCTGTTCATCCAGCAATTACCTTTCCATGACAGCCAGTCCCTGATTAATCACTTCATGCTGTTTTTTCGTGCAACGATAAAGCATCGCAATATCATTTCCATGGACGCCAATGGCGCAGAAGAAGACTTTCCCATGGAATTTTACCAGCTTAAAAAAGCTGACCAGCAAAACTACCATGTCACCAATATTGAAATTGTGCCCGGTATGAACAAGCGAAACTTCTTCAATATCCAGGTGATGGGCAGCCTGGAGGAAGATAATCGCACCACGCTCGCAATTTATTGCGAAGACCAGGAGTTTTCTTCGCTGGAGCATGGCAATGACCTGTTTCGTGCCGTCGCCAGCCACGTCTTGAAAGGTCGCGCCAGCGGGCAAAGCTATCCCATCTATATTACCGATATCGATCTCAGTCGCAGCCTGCTTTACGACCCGGAAATCGATAGCCTGCAAACGATCCATTTTCTCAAGTACAAGAAACGTATCGAGGACAAGCTGAACGAAGCGCTGGCTGAATTATAATGATGGTGGATTAAATTCTGCCCTGCTTAAGCGTCGAGAAGTACGGCGCTTATTCGACCATCTTCATTATTAAAAGGCCGATTCCTGTATAATCCCCGCCCATGACGGACATGGATACATTTTTTCAACGCGCCACCGAGCTGCTGGACAGGCTGGAGCAACGCTTGCTGGCACCGCAAGCGGAGTTAAGACTGAATGATGCGGTAGCCAATCGTTGGCGCAATGAAAACGGCCAGGCGCGACTGCAGCCGGCCAGGAATCTCAGCGGAATTCGTCTTGACGACCTGCAATGTCTTGACCGGCAAATCGAGGCCATCAGGAGAAACACGGAACAGTTCGTCAACGGCCTGCCGGCCAACAACGTGCTCCTCTGGGGACCAAGGGGCACCGGGAAGTCTTCGCTTATCAAGGCCACGCTGAATGAATATGCAGACAGGGGCCTGCGGCTGATCGAGGTAGAGAAGCATCACCTGGTGGACCTGCCGGATATCGCCGAATTACTCCATGGAGAAGAAGGCTACTTTATTATTTACTGCGATGACCTTTCCTTTGAGTCCAATGATCCGAGCTACAAGGCTCTCAAGGTCATACTGGATGGCAGCGTAAGTGATACCCCTGACAATATACTCATTTATGCAACCTCCAACCGCCGGCACCTGATGCCCGAATACATGAGTGAGAACCAGCAAAGCAAGATGGTAGAGGGTGAACTGCACATGGGCGAGGCTATTGAAGAAAAGATCTCCCTGTCCGAGCGCTTTGGTGTCTGGCTATCCTTTCACCCCTTTAACCAGGAACAGTACCTCAGCATCGTGGACCACTGGATAAACAAGCTCACCGGTGGGGAAGCAGAGACGGAAGTGATGCACAAGGCCGCATTAAAGTGGGCCCTTGAACACGGTTCACGCAGCGGTCGCGTAGCATGGCAATTTGCCCGGGACTGGACCGGGCGCAAGGGCCTTTCCAAACTGTAAGTTTCAGTCATCCCCACGTAGAACCTACGAATCCTGCACCTGTAGGGTCGAGAAGTGGTACATGGATGTACCGTTTACGAAACTAAGGAAGTAATAAATTCGACCAACATCATCACTCGTCTATCTTGTGCAGCCCCTGCTGCCTGGCATCAACCCCCTCTGTCATTCCTGCGAAAGCAGGAATCTATCATCAAGGGAATAAGTAACATTCATACTCACTCATCAATCTTATGCAAGCCCTGCTGCCTGACATCAACCCCCTCTGTCATTCCTGCGAAAGCAGGAATCTATCATCAAGGGAATAAGTAACATTCATACTCACTCATCAATCTTATGCAAGCCCTGCTGCCTGACATCAGAGCAATACAGATGCGACTTCGACACCCATTCTTTTGATTTACACATTTCCCTGAAGTCAGATTTACATTCCCGGTAGGCCTGCTTCCAGCCGTTGGCATACTCCACGTCGTCGAGTTGGCGATCGGTGTCTTTTTTGAAGAAGTGAACAATGGATCCACCCGCCACGAATCCACTATGGCAACCATCGTAGTAACCTTCCTGGTAGGCCTTGCTCTGATCCTTGACCCTGTCCATGTCGGGCTTCAGCACCACGCTTGAGCAGGCAGACAGCAACGTGCACAGCATTAACATCAATAATTTTTTCATTACTCTTTACTTGTTCGTTGTTCTTTCCTGGCTTTCGATGCCGCCAGTTCCCTGTTTAGCGCTTCCTGGAACGCACCCTCGATGGCAATCGCAAAATTCTTGTGCCTCCTTGGATCAAATGGTTGACCCGCCTTGCCATAGACACCGGCATCATAATAATCGCGTTTTGTTAATCCGCTGATGTTGACACCCAGCAACTGCAGTGTATCACCCGCCGGGCAAAATAGCGGTGAACCCGATGAGCCATCCTTGGAGTCACAGTCATGGATGAGAAGGCCGCTGTCCAGCCGTTGCCTGAGCCTGCAGTTGCCTGCAAGCAGGCGGTCCCGCGGCTTGTCAAAATGAAAACCCGGCATAACGAGCTTCGATGAGCAACTTTGCAGGCGCGGCCCTGGCGTGATGGCTTCACAATTGCTCGCCAGTGGTACATCTATTCGAAAAATGGACCAGTCATGCTCATCCCTGCCAACCTGCTCCGGGTCATCGTAGCCGCTGGCCACGAGTTTCAGCGTCTGCCATGAAACGGGCTCGGTGGGGTCGGTGCTGAAGTAGAACTGGCCAAGTCCGCGCAGGTGTCCCTTGCGCCAGCGCTTGTGCGGCACATCTTCCCAGTAATAGGCGGCATGCCCGGCAGAAATCACCACATCACAGTTGGCCCCGGTTAACAGGCCGCTGACAAAGGCTTCCCCCTGGATTCGAATCATGCCCGACT
>CAZXDV010000175.1:0-6712 GCA_964639535.1 uncultured Enterobacteriaceae bacterium
TTTGTGAAGAGCGCGAATGTGATTGTAGGTGTAGTGGGTGATTTGATCGGTTTTGAGTCGGTCTTTAATGAAGGCAATTTTCAGATTAATAATGGCACGTTCCGTATTGACCAGCCCAGCTCAAGTACCACGGGCACCTACAACATAGCGGCTGGTGCGGATCTGCTAATTCGAAATGATTACACTATGAATGGTGGCAGCGTTGCAGGTCTGGGCACGCTTAACCTGGATGGTAGCGGGTTTGATGTCAACGGCGGTACGCTTAATCCACAGACTCTTAACCTCGTGTCAGGAACCGGACTGGAATTATTTGGAGGCAGTGCGACCGTGGCTGGGGCAACAACTATTGATAGTAGTTCAACGCTTGCACTGAGCGGCGGCACATTCACCTCAGGCACCACCTTTGATAATGATGGTCTCGTGGAATTGAATTCCTCGACAGGTACCTTGCTGATAGCGGCGAGCGGTACTCATACAGGAGGTACATTTGATACCGCTGCGGGTACCACAGTAGACTTCACAGGTGGCACACACAATTTAAATGGTTCAGTCACATTTACCGGCTCGGGTGATTTTGAAATTAACGGTGGAAGCATCAACGTCAACAACACTCTGCAAGTGGATAGTAATGCCACGCTGACGCTGAGTGGAGATAATATTGGCGGTCTCGGTAGTATCAACAGTGATGGAACCTTAGTTGCAGAAGGAGTCAATACATTTTCAGGTGGAATCACCGTAAATAGTCCCCTTATAGTCCAGGCCACGTCAGGGTCCGGTGATGCCAGCCTGACTGCATCCAGCATCAGCTTGTCCGGACTGGCCTTCTTGCAAAACAGTGATGCCGGCACAGTAAGGAATGCATCGATTATTGCTACTTCGTTCCTTCAGAACAACGGTACCCTGACAGTGAGCGATGCCAGTGGAGGGGCTGCTATCCTTACCATAGAATCACCGCTGATCATCAATAACGCTTCCGGCATCATTGATGCACAAAGTGGTAGCGCAGTGATAGACGGTGGAACGGGAAGTGGCTTTCTGGCCAATAACGGAACGATCGTTGTTAATGGCCCAAGCCTGTTGGCGCAGGATTTTAACCAGGTAAACAACGATGGTTTACTGAGTGTCACCAATGGTAGTACCTTCACCCAGACAGGAAGCGGTACGTTGTTTACCAATAATCAGCTGGATATCGCTGATGGCGGTACTGTCGCCGTCCCCGATTTTGAGATGATTGGTGGGCTTCTATTTATGAATGGATCCAGCTCATTCCTGGGCTCTACAAATGAGGTACGCATGAGTGGCGGGGGTTTCTTTGGAACAGGGCAGGTGAGCGCTGGAGTGCTGGGTTTTAATCAAAGCGGTGGTGTCCTGGAGCCCGGTGGTTCACCTGGCACCCTCAGTATAAATGGTGATTACATCATGGGCCCAGGTGCCGTGCTTTCAATTGAACTGGGCGGTTTGAACCAGGGCATTGACTATGACTTACTTTCAGTAGTTGGTAATGCGACCCTTGATGGAATTCTGGACGTGCAACTGTTTGGTGGTTTTGCCGGCAGCCTGGGTGACCAGTTCGACGTCATTTCAGCAAGCAATATCAGTAATGACTTTGCTACTGTCAATGTACCCGCCTCCTACGCGCTTAGCGCTTCTGCGAATACACCTGTAACAGGAATATACCGCCTTGAAATGACATCAGTGCCGGTTGTGACTACGCCGCCGCCAACAACTCCTCCAACACCCACTATGCCGGTAAGTCCTGCTCCAACACCCACTACACCGACTACCCCTGTTAGTCCAGCCCCAGCACCCGCGCCCATGGTTGATGAAGAAGTGATAGAAATAGGTGCTGACCAGGTAATCGTGTTAAACGAATACCAGGACGACGTGGTGATCAGTTTTGCTGAGCCTGATGACGATGATGACAGCGACGAACGCGAGGAACTCATCTGCCGCTAGGAAAGTCGAGGGCAGGTTTAAAACTGCCCTCGCTTAGTAAACTCAGGCCTGTACTACCGGTATATCAACCAGTTTCTGCGCCGCCATTCCTGCTTTTTCCTGGAAAGACTCAATCTCGTCGAAGTTCAGGTAGCGGTACACATCCGATGCCATGGTGTCGATGTCACTGGCGAAGCTGAGATATTCCTCCATGGTAGGAATGTGACCCAGAATGGATGACACTGCTGCGATCTCTGCTGATGCAAGAAAGACGTTGGCGCCATCACCAAGGCGGTTGGGGAAATTGCGGGTAGAGGTGGATACCACCGTTGATTTTGCCGCAACGCTGGCCTGGTTACCCATGCAAAGGGAACAACCGGGCATCTCTGTGCGCGCGCCGGCACGACCAAAAGTACTGTAATAGCCTTCCTCGGTCAGCTGGTGCTCGTCCATCTTTGTTGGGGGCACGATCCACAGCCTGGTTGGAATAGCACCATCGGTCTTCTCCAGCATCTTGCCTGCGGCGCGGAAGTGACCGATGTTGGTCATGCAGGAGCCGATAAATACTTCATCCACCTGTGTGCCGGCAACTTCGGACAGGGGTTTTACGTCATCCGGGTCGTTGGGGCAGGCCAACAGCGGCTCCTTTATCTCGTTCAGGTCAATTTCAAATACCTTGTGATATTCCGCATCTGCATCGGGCTCCATCAGCACGGGGTTGGCAATCCATTCTTCCATGGCCTGTGCGCGGCGTTCAAGGGTACGGGCGTCACCATATCCCTCCGTGATCATCCATCTGAGCAGGACGATGTTGGACTGCAGGTACTCGATAATGGGTTCCTTGCCCAGTCGAATGGTGCAGCCACCGGCAGAACGCTCGGCGGATGCGTCTGATAATTCAAAAGCCTGCTCACACTTGAGATTGGGCAGGCCCTCAATTTCAAGAATGCGTCCGGAGAAAATGTTCTTCTTGCCCTTCTTGGCTACGGTGAGGTCGCCGGTCTGCAAAGCCGCGTAAGGAATGGCGTTCACCAGGTCGCGGAGTGTAATACCGGGCTGCATTTCTCCCTTGAAACGCACAAGAACGGACTCCGGCATATCAAGTGGCATCACGCCCGTTGCCGCGGCAAAGGCCACCAGTCCAGAACCTGCAGGAAAGGATATACCGAGTGGGAATCGGGTATGGGAATCACCACCGGTGCCCACCGTGTCAGGCAATAGCATGCGATTCAGCCAGGAGTGAATGATGCCGTCGCCGGGGCGCAGGGATACACCGCCGCGGGTCTGGATAAAATCAGGCAGGGTGTGCTGGGTGTCAATATCAACCGGCTTTGGATAGGCAGCGGTGTGACAAAATGATTGCATCACGAGATCTGCCGAGAAACCAAGACAGGCCAGGTCTTTTAATTCATCCCTCGTCATGGGACCTGTTGTGTCCTGTGAACCCACCGTGGTCATTCTTGGCTCACAGTAGGTGCCCGGTCGAATACCTTCTACGCCGCAGGCGCGGCCAACCATCTTTTGCGCCAGGGTATAGCCCTTGCTGCTTTCTTCCGCTGGAGCAGGGCGACGGAATAATTCTGATGGGCCAAGTCCCAGTGATTCCCGTGCACGTTCTGTCAGTCCCCGGCCGATAATCAGCGGAATTCGACCACCGGCCTGTACTTCATCCAGCAAAATGTCCGTCTTCAGTTCAAACTCGCACAGCACTTCATCAGTGCCATGTTTACAGATGCGGCCTTCGTAGGGATAAATATCCACCACGTCTCCCATGTTCATGGACTGCACGTCGCATTCGATGGGAAGTGCGCCGGCATCTTCCATGGTGTTAAAAAAGATAGGTGCAATTTTTCCACCAAGGCAAAAACCACCATCACGCTTGTTGGGGATACAGGGGATATCATCCCCCATGTGCCAGAGCACGGAGTTAGTTGCAGACTTTCGCGAGGAACCGGTTCCGACCACGTCACCTACGTAGGCCAGGGGATGCCCTTTGCCCTTTAACTCTTCGATTAGCTTGATCGGACCAACTTCACCGGGCACGTCGGGTTCAATGCCGTCGCGGGCCATCTTCAGCATAGCCTGCGCGTGCAGTGGAATATCTGGCCGTGACCAGGCGTCCGGTGCAGGGGAGAGATCGTCCGTGTTGGTCTCACCAGTGACCTTGAACACCGTCACGGTAATTTTCTCCGCGAGTGGATCGCGCTCGGTAAACCAGCTGCCGTCAGCCCAGTTCTCGATCACCTTCTTTGCATGTTCATTACCGGCATCGGCCTTTTCCTTTACATCATGAAAGGCATCGAACATGAGCAGGGTACCTGACAGTGCCACTGTCGCAGTCTCGGCAAGTTCAGCATCATCCAGGCAGGCAATCAGTGGAGCGATATTGTAACCACCCAGCATGGTACCGAGCAGTTCAGTTGCCCTCACTTTTGAAATCAATGGAGATTCAGCTTCGCCTTTTGTGATAGCTGCAAGGAAACCCGCCTTTACATAGGCAGCCTGGTCAACACCCGCCGGCACGCGGTTGGTGATCAGGTCCAGGATGGTGTCTTCTTCACCTGCAGGTGGGTTCTTTAATAATTCGACGAGTTCTGCGGTCTGTTCCGCATCCAGGGGTTTTGGCAATACGCCAAGTTCGGCACGCTCACTTACATGCTGGCGATAAGCTTCTAACAAGGTCAGTCTCCTAATATCTACGGCACTAAAAAAGGGGGCGTATTATGCGATATTTCGACTGGAATCGGTAGTCCTTTAATAAAAATCAAGGACTTACGGACGTTGGTCGAATAAATTACATCTATTAGTTTCATAAACAGTAGATCCCTGTACTACTTTTCGACCCTACGGGAGGCAGATTTCACAACGCAGCGATGTAGGGCGGAATTCATTCCGCCATCAATCACGAAGTGCTGTCTATAACTCCGCTGCCGAGGCAGTTGCCCTCATTATCGTAGAACACCACGTATTGCCCCGGGGTGACTGCCCGCTGTGGTGAGGAGAACTGGACTTCCACCCTGTCTTCATTTGCGGTGATAATTTCACAGGGCTGATCCGGCTGGCGGTAGCGAGTCTTGGCCTGGCAGAAAAGCGGAATTTCCGGAGGCTCACCACTAATCCAGTGTATGTTGCTGGCAACAAGTTCGCTGCTGAACAGCAGCGGGTTATCGTGTCCCTGGGCGACCACCAGTAGATTCTCCCGGGTGTCCTTGGACACCACGTACCAGGCATCATCGCTGGCGCCTTTTACCCCGCCGATCCCCAGGCCCTGTCGCTGTCCAAGGGTATAAAAGTGGACACCTTCATGTTGACCGACGATTTTCCTGTCCACGGTAACGATGTCACCTTTTTCCGTTGGAATAAATTGTGAAAGAAACTCCCTGAAGGGACGCTCGCCGATAAAGCAGATACCCGTGCTGTCTTTCTTGTCATGGGTGATCAATTCAGCTGAGCTGGCCAGTTCACGTACGGCAGGTTTTTGCATTTCACCCAGGGGGAAAATGGCCCTGGATAATTGTTCCTGCTGCAGTCGACACAGGAAATAACTCTGGTCCTTGTTGGTATCAACGCCCTTCAACAGCTGGTACTTGCCCTGACTCCGTGCAACCTGGGCATAGTGGCCAGTGGCAATCCTGTCAGCGCCCAGCTCCACGGCGTGATCAAGAAAAGCACGAAACTTTACTTCCTGGTTACAGAGAATGTCCGGGTTAGGTGTTCTTCCAGCGCGGTATTCATCCAGGAACTCGGTAAATACGCCATCCCAGTATTCACGGGAAAGGTCAACGGTATTGAGCGGAATATTGAGCCGGTCGCAGACACGCATGGCATCTTCCACGTCAGCTTCCCACAGGCAGGCACCATCGTCGGCCTTTTCATCCCAGTTTTTCATGAACAGGGCTTCCACATGGTAGTCCTGGTGTTTTAACAACAGTGCTGCCACCGATGAATCAACACCGCCTGAGACGCCAACAATCACTTTCTCTGTCATTCGAGGTCTCTACTGCGGCAGGTGACTGAGTATGTCGAGGGGATATTTCTTACCGTCCAGGTAGTCCTCTATGCAGTCAATCACGAGGGGACTCCTGAGCCTGTCACTTCGCTCAAGCACCTGTTCACGGCTCATCCAGGTGGTACGAATTATCTCCTTGTCCAGTTCGCGTTGCGGGAGTTCGTCGCTGACCTCCCCTGAAAAGCAGACCCTGAGATAGGTGACACCGTTTTCCTGGCTTGGGTAAAGGTAAATTCCAATCACGTGCCGGGGTTTAAAGTCACGCGCCGTCTCCTCTAGCACTTCCCTTATCACTGCGTCAACGAGGCTTTCATCCTTTTCAAGGTGCCCTGCCGGCTGGTTGAATACATTTTTGCCCGCTGCCTTCTCCTCTATCATGAGGAAACGATCGTTATCTTCAATGACTGCGGCGACAGTAACGTGGGCGTGCCAACTCATAACAGGAGGGTAGTAATGTCCGGAGCTTAACCGGCAGCTTCCGAGAGCTTTTGCTCGGCACTGTTTTTCTTTATTTTTTCAATGACCGGTTCCGTCCAGCTGCCAGTAATGGTGTACTGGAAACTGAGAATGCCATCCAGTCCACCACCACCCACTGAATCAAACATCTTGCCAGCGAGATACAGTACGGCACCAACGCCAATACCTACCGGGCCAAGCAGTACGCCAGCAACAGGAAGGTTATCTGATAACTGGGGCGTGACGGTAACGACTTGGTCGTAGTCCTGGTCAGACAGGCCGGTTCTTCCGGATATCGCCACGTTGGCAGAT
>CAZXDV010000176.1:0-6664 GCA_964639535.1 uncultured Enterobacteriaceae bacterium
ATATCTTCTTCCTCTTCCGCTTTCGGAATAAACTGCTTGAAGCGCATCTTGAAGGCACTGATGCGGACGTTGTTATCATCCCGCACCTGGATAATGTCCAGCTCAGGATTCTGTAGCCATTCAGATGATTCGAGGTTTCGCATAAACGAGGAGACCCTGGCATTGGACTGTGCCTCGCCCTCGATCTCGATGGCGTCATTCTTCTGCGTGATGTTCCTGACGTTGACACCTTCAGGAAGACTTCTCACGAGTTCATCAAAGAAGCGAACCAGCAATGGCCGGTTGCCCTGCAGCTGCTCAATGGCGCGCATACGGGCAAGTAGCTTGGCCTTGTCGCTTTCAAGCTTCCTGATCTCTTCAATCTTCTTGTCGAGCAGGCTGATCTGTTCTTCCAGGTAACTGTTCCTTGCCTGCTGGGCTTCAATTCTCTGCCCGTAGTAAGTGTGAACAAGGAATACAACGATGCCGGCAAATGCAGCACCGATACCAAGCAGTACCAGGAATTCCTGCTGTTTCTGGGCCCGTTGCGCCTCGCGCCAGGGAAGGAGGTTAATTTTTGCCATTACTCGACTCCCCTCAGTGCCAGCCCACATGAAATCATCAATGCCGGGGCATCATTGGCCAATGTTTGCGCCGGAACTTTTGATCCCAGTGACATGTTTGCAAATGGATTCGCCACAATAGTTGGTATACCGATTTTTGATTCGACCAGTTCGGCAATACCTTCTGTTGATGAACACCCACCCGCAAGGATCAGGTGATCAATGTTGGTAATTGAACTGGATGAATAAAAGAACTGTTGTGCCCGGCTGATTTGCTGTGCGATGGACTCCTTGAAGGGTTCAAGCACTTCCGGACCATAGTTGTCAGGCAGGCCACCCTGCTTCTTGGCAAGACCTGCTTCCTCGTAAGAGAGGCCATAGCGTCGCTGAATTTCTTCCGTGAGCTGTGCACCACCAAACTGCTGCTCACGTGAATAAATGATCTTGAGGTTTTCAAGTACGCTAAAGGTTGTTACCGAAGAACCGATATCGGCGACTGCGATGATCTGCTCATCTGCGCCACCGAGCTGATCCGCTGCAAGCATTGCCACGGTGTTTTCAAGGGCAAAAGCTTCAACATCGATAACCTTTGCTTCAAGCCCGCCCACTTCAAGAGTGGCCTGGCGTAATTCAACATTTTCACTTCGTGATGCCGCCAGCAGCACATCAACCCGGTCAGGGTTGTCTTCATTGGGACCGATGACTTCAAAGTCCATTGCCACTTCTTCAAGGGGGAATGGAATGTACTGGTCGGCTTCAAGTTCGATCTGGCTTTCAAGGTCCTGCTCGCTGAGGTCAGCCGGCATGGTGATAACCTTGGTAATGACAGAGGCACCGGATACGGCGGCCGCTGCAGTTTTCAGTTTGGTACCCGAACGTTTTACGGCACGCCCGACGGCTTCGCCAACGGCGTCCATATCGGTTATATTTTTATCTACAACCGAATTTGCAGGGACGGGCTCAACTGCGTAACTTTCCACACGATATCTACCGCCACTTTTGCTCAATTCGAGCAACTTTATTGCAGTCGCGCTGATGTCGATCCCAACCAAAGGAGTGGATTTTTTCTTAAAAGGTAACAAGGTTTTTTCCTTTTGCTGTGGCTAGTTATCTATCATTTGTATAATGCACATTAACTTCTATTCGCAACTATAGTCAACTAAAAATTAAAAAACAATTATTAAATACGAGTAATGCCAAATACGCCCCGAAATGCGCAATTTTCCTAATTTTCCCCATATATTGGATACATTTCATTTACACTACACAATATGTTGAGGTTCCTACTAAATTTGACCCTTGCAGCCGTCATCGCGGGAGTGCTCGTGGTGTGCCTGGTGATGCTGTATATCGTGCCGGAATTGCCCGAAATCGACACCTTGCGGGACGTTCAGCTGCAGACACCTTTACGAATTTACAGCTACGACGGCGCGCTGATTTCTGAATACGGCGAGAAGCGGCGTACACCTATTTCTATTGATGATGTCCCCGTCAGCATGATCAGGGCTTTCCTGGCCGCCGAAGATGACCGCTTTTACGAACACCCCGGGGTTGATTGGCAGGGAATTTTAAGGGCCGTAATCAACCTGGTACGAACCGGTGAAAAGTCACAGGGCGGCAGCACCATCACCATGCAGGTTGCGCGAAACTTTTTTCTCAGCCGGGAAAAATCCTACCTCAGGAAAGTAAACGAGATATTTCTCGCGTTTAAAATTGAATCAGAGTTGAGCAAGGACGAGGTGCTCGAGCTTTACCTTAATAAGATATATCTCGGCCAGCGTGCCTATGGCGTCGCTGCTGCCGCGCAGGTGTATTACGGCAGTGACATCAGTGAACTCAATCTCGCGCAGGTTGCGCTGATAGCCGGTTTACCCAAGGCGCCGTCAACAACAAACCCGGTAAGCTCGCCGGAGCGCGCACGCAACCGACGCAACTATGTGCTTGGCCGAATGCTGGAACAGCAGTTTATTTCCGAGGCTGAATATAAAGATGCAGTTGATGCGCCGATCACGGCCAGCCTGCACAGCCCCGATATCCAGGTTGAAGCACCCTACGTTGCCGAGATGGTGCGCAAGTTTCTCACCGAGGAATACGGCGAAGAGGCTTACAGTAGTGGCTACAAGGTCTACACCACTATTCGGAACAAGAACCAGCTCGCTGCAAACCACGCGCTGCGCACTGCCCTGCGCGAGTATGACGATCGCCACGGTTACCGCGGTACGGAGTACGAACATGAACTGGCGGAAGAATCCGGCGAAGAAGAATGGAAACAGTTACTTTCGGCCTACCCCGTCATTGGCGAACTTTACCCGGCACTTGTTATCGAGGCCCACTCAAAATCAGTAACGGCCTACCTGAGTGGTGTTGGCCTCATCGATATTGAATGGGACGGCCTGAAATGGGCCAGGCCCTATATCACGGAAAACAGGCGCGGCAAGGCACCGGAGTACGCACATCATATTGTCGAGCGTGGCGCCATCATACGTGTCATCGAAGATGAAGAAGGCCAGTGGCGCCTGTCACAGATACCCAAGGTTGAGGGCGGTTTGATTTCCCTCGACCCGCAAGATGGTGCAACGCTTGCGCTGGTGGGGGGCTTTGATTTTCAGCGCAGCAAGTTCAACCGGGTCACCCAGGCCTTCAGGCAACCCGGTTCAAACTTCAAGCCCTTTATCTATTCCGCCGCGCTTGAGAGAGGCTATACAGCGGCCAGCATGATCAATGATGCGCCGGTTGTGTTTGAAGACCCGGGTATTGAAGACACCTGGCGACCGGAGAATTACAGTGGCAAGGCCTTTGGCCCGACACGCCTGCGGGAAGCCCTGATACGTTCCAGGAACCTGATTTCGATCCGGCTGCTCAACGCCATTGGCGTACCCGCGGCGATGAACCACGTGGAGAAATTTGGTTTTGATACTGACAAGCTGCCGCCGAACCTGTCACTGGCACTGGGCAGTGGTGCCATCTCGCCCTGGCAACTGGCGCGTGCCTACTGCGTGCTGGCCAACGGCGGGTATTACGTAGAACCCTATTTCATCGATCGCATCGAGGCCTACGACGGCGAAGTGATATTCCAGGCCGAGCCCATCAGCGTCTGCGAAGAGTGCGAAAAGGAAGCAAGCGAGCTCACCCAGGGCGAAGCCCTTGCACCCGCTTTGGAGGCGCTCGAGGAAGAAGCGCCACTGGCACCAGCTGAAGAAGACGTGGCGGAAGAACTTAAGCTGTATGCACCGAGGGTTGTCAGCGCACAGAATATCTACATCATACAGTCCATCATGCGCGACGTGATCCAGTACGGCACCGGGCGCAAGGCGAAGTCACTCAAGCGAGATGACATCGCCGGTAAAACCGGCACTACCAACGATCAAAGAGATGCCTGGTTTTCTGGATTCAACTCATCGCTGGTGGGTGTTGCCTGGGTTGGCTTTGACCAGTTTGAGCCGCTGGGTAATATTGAAACCGGTGCCAGGGCGGCATTGCCCATGTGGATCAAGTACATGGAAGTGGCCCTGGAAAGCGTACCGAAAGTCACCCTTGACCCGCCCTCGGGCATGGTCAACATACGTATTAACAAGAAGACAGGCGCGGTAACAACCCCCGGTGACCCCGATGGCTTTTTCGAAATTTTCAGGGAAGAGTTTGCGCCAGCTGAGCCCGCGGGCAATGACAATTCGTCAAACCCTTACAACCCGGATACGCCATCGGATCCCGCCTCGGATCTCTTTTAACAAGTGACTCCCGCTGCGGGTAGTTACGGTGTTGCAGTATCGGTTTATTCGGGCATATTCCTGTTAATCAATAAACGCGGCGAGTTCGCAGAACAATCACGGTGAAATCTTCTAAAAAACAACGGCTGGAAATCGCCGCCCTGGCAGCAAAGATACTGGCACTGGATGAGGCCGCCAATTACCACGCGGCAAAGAAAAAAGCCGCTAACCAGCTTGGCATGCCGGAGAACAAGAACCTGCCCACCAACATTGAAATCGAAGAAGCGCTGCTGCAGTACCAGCAACTGTTCCAGGGCGACTCCCGGCAACAGCAGCTGTTGACGCAGCGACAAAAAGCCATGCAGGCAATGAAATTACTGGCGCAGTACTCGCCCCGGCTTGTTGGTCCACTCGTATCAGGAACCGCAACGGGTGCCACCGAGATCACCCTGCACCTGTACTCGGATCACCCTGAGCAGGTCTCCCTTTACCTTGAAGAAAACGGCATTCCAAACCAGTACAGTGAAAAGCACGTGCGTATTAACGCCAGTGACGTAAACGTATTTCCGGCGATCAAGTTTATTGCCGATGGTTCCCAGTTCCTGCTGGTTATTTTCACGGCAAAGGACCGCAACATGAACCCCATCAGCTCAATCACCAACAGGCCGATGCAAAGTCTCAACCTCGAAAGCCTGGGCAAGCTGGTGGATCAGCAGCAGGCCATTGATGCTGGCCTGTAAGCGGCACACCCTGTTTCGATGAAAGTTCTCCAGGTCGCACTCCCTGTTCCACTACGCCGCAGCTTTGACTACAGGGCGGATGATGTTTCCAGCAGCCAGGCGAAGCCAGGTTGCAGGGTACTCGTGCCCTTTGGCAAGCAGAAGAAAAAGACCGGCGTGATCATCGGTGCATCTACCTCCAGCAGCGTGCCGCGGGACAGGCTAAAAAGTATTACCTCAATCATCGATGAAGAGCCGGTTTTGTCGGCGGAAGACCTGAGACTCCTGCACTGGTGCGCGGA
Source organism: uncultured Enterobacteriaceae bacterium (assembly GCA_964639535.1). GTDB lineage: Bacteria > Pseudomonadota > Gammaproteobacteria > Eutrophobiales > Eutrophobiaceae > WLWS01. The sequence continues at coordinate 5,271 of CAZXDV010000176.1, forward strand.
CTACTATCATCACCCCCTTGGCGAAGTTATTTTCAATGCATTGCCGGTAGCCCTGAGAAACGCCGCCTCTGCAAGTGAAAAACTCTCCTGGGGCTGGGTGTTGACGGATGCAGGACGGACTGTCGCCGTCGAGGAATTAGACCGGGCACCAAAGCAAAGAAGCGTCGTCGAGTTACTCAGGCAGCAACAGCGCCCCGTGCCCGGCCCTGGCATCGAAGACCAGGTACCCGGTTCGCGCAATCCATTGCTGGCGCTTGAGAAAAAGGGCCTTGTGGAGCGATGCGACATTGCGCGGGAAATAACGCCGAGTAAAGGCAACAGCAAGGACATCGTGTTAAACAGCGAGCAGGATGATGCGAGAAAAACCATCCTGGCATCCGCCGACAGCGACGATGTATTTCTGCTTGATGGCATCACCGGCAGCGGCAAAACGGAAGTCTACATCAGCGTAATCCGGGAAGTCGTTGAGTCCGGTAAACAGGTACTGGTTCTTTCACCTGAAATCGGCCTGACGCCACAGCTGGTAGAACGCATTCGCTCCCAGACCACCGCGACCCTTTGCGTGCTGCACTCCGGCCTGAATGATTCCGAGCGCCTGCAGGCCTGGCATGATGCAAGGACAGGTCGAGCGAACATTATTATCGGTACCCGCTCGGCCATATGGACGCCGGTAGCAAGGCTGGGCCTGGTGGTGGTGGATGAAGAACATGACCTTTCCTACAAGCAACAGGATGGGCTTAAGTACTCGGCGCGGGATCTCGCGATTATTCGAGCGAAGTTTGCCGGCTGCCCGGTAATCCTCGGTTCCGCCACGCCGTCCCTTGAAAGCCTGCATAACTGCAACATGGAAAAGTACCGGCGTCTTGAACTGAGGAGTCGCGCCGGTAAAACCGCCCAGCCCGCGGTGAGCATCATCGATCTTAGGAACCTTGTGCTCGAGGGCGCACTGTCGAGACCGCTAATCAACGCCATCGATACCGAGCTCAAGGCTGGCCGGCAGGCCATGCTTTTTCTTAACCGCCGTGGCTACGCACCGGCACTGATGTGTCATCACTGTGCCTGGCTGGCACGTTGTGAACGTTGCGACAGGAACATGACCTACCACAAGTCAGCCAGTCGCCTGTCATGCCATCACTGCCAGGGCACGAGCCAGGTTATCCACGAATGCCCTGAATGTGGTCACGACGAGCTGGTAGAAGTCGGCCATGGCACGGAACGGATTGAAGAGACACTGGAACGAGTTTTTCCCAACGCGCGCATAGCACGGGTCGACCGTGATTCAACCCGCCGCAAGGGGGCCATGACTTCCGTGCTTGAAGAAATAAAGAATGGCGAGATAGACATCCTCGTGGGAACGCAGATGCTGGCAAAAGGGCATCACTTTCCGAGGCTGG
>CAZXDV010000177.1:0-2300 GCA_964639535.1 uncultured Enterobacteriaceae bacterium
ACTACCAGTCGAGGAAGTAAAGACGCCCGGATGATTCTACGATATTGGAACGTATGGGAGTATGCAGGCTGCGGCTGGGAGTATGCAGGCTGCGGCTGGCCAAGTTTTGACTTTGCCGCCCTGAGTCACGAGTGGAGTATCGAACCCGGGATGCTGTGCAAGCTTGCTGACTGTGACAATGCCACGTTCAGTGACGCGCAATTCATGTACAGTCACCTCTGTGAACTCTGGGAACTGATCAATAAACTTCAGGGATCGTAGGACGGCAGGCTGTTGAGCTTGTCTTTTGCAAACCCGGTTCTATCCTTAAAATCATCAACGACTTTTTGAAGCCGATCCAGGTCAACATGATCGCCCACGCTCTTCATATCATCCGGGCACTCACGCATGACTATATCAAGTACCTCGTCCGGTCCCCTGTCCCGGCTGGCTCTTACTACGCGGTTCGCCTTAGGCAGGCGATCATCCTGGTAAGCCTGCAGGCCCGCCAGGGGGTTCTCATTCTTTGCCAGGGCATAGGCCAGGGCCCGCCCGTCGATGATGGCATGCACGGCACCGCTGGAACTCACCGGGATCAGCGGATGTGCTGCATCTCCAAGCAGGGTGACACGATCAAATGTCCATCGTTCAAGTGGGTCCCTGTCGTATACAGGGAATTCGAAAATTTGTTCCGTTGAAGCAATCAAGCCTGGCACATCCAGCCAGTCAAAGGTCCAGTCGGCATACAGCTTGAGCAGGTTCTCCGCCGGCGCTTCCCTGTTCCAGTCCTCTTCCGGGGGTTGGTCGGTTTCAAAATGGACTGCCCCAATCCAGTTTTTCAGGCTGCGGCCCTGGTCATGAAGCTTTTTCGATAGTGGATATGACACGAGGGTTAAGCGCTGATCGCCACAGACGATCATCGTTTCACCGTCCAGGTAGGGCTCGCCTTCAACAGCACCACGAAAACAAATCATTTTTGAAAATACCGGCTTGCCTTCATTGGGATAAAGCTGCCGTCTTACCGTCGAATGCAATCCGTCGGCACCGACCAGGATATCGCCGCGCTCCTCGTGGATTACTTCCTCGGAACCCGGGCCGCTAAAGCGGGCGATAACACCATCCGCATCCTGTTCGAAATCAACCAGACGATGACCAGTAAGAATGCTGTCCTTACCTGCCCGTTCCTCGAACACGCGATACAACATCATCTGGAATTCACCGCGGTGTAGTGAATATTGAGGCCAGTTATAGCCGGCATACTGGCCACTTGGGTAGTTGATGACGGGCAGGCCGCCGCGGGTAAAGTAAGCCATTTGCCGCGTACGAATGGCGAACTCGTCCAGCTCATCCTGCAGGCCAAGAGCAATCAGCTCACGACTGGCATGGGGCAGGACATTTATTCCAACACCCAGTGGCTTAACTTCCCTGACGCTTTCAAAAACGCGTACATCAACACCAATCTTGTTAAGACTCAGGGCTGCGGTAAGACCGCCGATACCACCACCGGCAATAATGACTTTCATGCTTAGCTCTCCTTACTCGGGTATTTTCCCACCCGGATTACATACTGGGCCGGTAAAGGCATCCTTCCAATCACCAAGCTTTTCATCCGCATCCTCCCAGTCATTGAGATCTTCATTGTTCCGGTACATGGCAAAGGGCCGCAGTTCGTCGTGGTAGAAATCGAGCTGCTCCTGGGTACGGTATTTTTCTCCCTGGTAGCCATTCCAGTGTATGACCTGCTCAAGGGGGCGTCGATAACGATAGCTCACATCTTTAGACGGCACGCCGATTGGAATCGTGCCATAGGCACGCAGAAATGATGGATAGCCCAGTAAATCACTCAGTTCATCGTTGGTTTGTCTCTCACCTCCACCCGATAACCAGGCCGAGGTGAGTCCGTTTGCCGTGACCGCCAGCTGGATATTTTGAATAGCAGCGCCGATTGAACAGTAGAAAATGTTTTCGTTATTCTCCACGTATTCTTCTTCGCTTTCAGGGGTAACGCCATGTGGAAAATTCACTTTCCAACGCGGATCGCCGAGGACAATGATGATAGCAACGGTATTGTTAAGGTAGGTCTTGTAGACAGCAGGAAAACCCTGGGCGTATTCCTTTAACCTGTTGGCCTGTCGCAGGAACACCTCCACCACCTGGTCACGCACAGCCGGCTCATCGATAACGAGAAAATCCCAGCACTGTACATTTGCACCACTTGGCGCCCATCGACCCGCCTCGGCGATGTTCTCAAGGACTTCCCGTGACACCGTGCGGCCTTTTTCAAACTTGCGCACGCTGCGACGACGTCGAATGACGTCAAT
>CAZXDV010000177.1:2400-6657 GCA_964639535.1 uncultured Enterobacteriaceae bacterium
AGGAATTTCTTGGCATCCAGTGCCGCCATGCAACCGGTTCCCGCCGAAGTGACTGCCTGGCGATAAATAGGATCGGATACGTCGCCAGCGGCAAATACCCCTTCCACGCTGGTCTGCGTGGCAAAGCCCTCGCTACCGGTACGAACCTGGATATAGCCATCTTCCATGTCCAGCTGGCCTTCAAATATATCGGTGTTGGGTTTATGCCCGATAGCGATAAACAGGCCGTGGACATCCACTTCCTGCGTGTCTTCACTTTTTACATTCTTGATCCTGACGCCCGTGACACCTGCGTCATCACCCAGCACCTCGTCCAGCACATGATCCCAGGCGATGCTGACATTTCCTTCTTCCCCGGTCCTGGCAATGAGCTGGTCACTCAGGATTTTTTCTGACCGGAACTGGTCCCTGCGATGAATGACGGTGACATGTGAAGCCAGGTTGGAAAGATAGAGGGCTTCTTCCACAGCGGTATTGCCACCACCGACCACTGCGACCGGCTTGTTTCGATAGAAAAAACCATCGCAGGTGGCACAGGCAGAAACGCCCTTGCCCTTAAAGGCCTCTTCCGAGGGCAGGCCCAGGTACATGGCAGTGGCGCCGGTTGCCACTATCAGGCTGTCGCAGCTGTATTCACCGCTGTCGCCGCTTAGCTTGAATGGCCGTTGACTCAAATCGCAGGCATTAATCGTGTCGTAGATCAGCTCCGTTCCAAAACGCTCTGCATGCTTTTGCATGCGTACCATGAGATCGGGACCCTGCACGCCCTCGTTGTCGCCGGGCCAGTTATCCACGTCGGTAGTGGTGGTCATCTGCCCACCAACCTCTATACCGGTAACAATGACAGGCTCAAGCCCGGCCCGCGCAGCATAGACTGCGGCGGTATACCCGGCAGGTCCGGAGCCAAGAATAAGTAATTTAAAATGTCGCAATGTTAATTCCTCGAAATATTCCTGCAATCACTCAACCCGGGGTCCTGCTGGCAGGTCACCATAAGCAGGCAATTCAATTTGAAATTGGATATGTCAGGGCAAGCGGTATTGTACCAAATCAGCCAGCACTACCTGGGGATAAATTTACTGTATTCAAGCTCGGCGATAGCCTGGCCACTTTTTTTCCAGTGCTCGCTGTCCCCCACGATGCCGTGCCCGCTCAGGCTACGATTCATATAGTTGGTAAAGGCACATATGCTGACCGCATAGTGGAACTCATCTTCGTTCCAACCCGCGTTCAGCACCTCATTCGCATCTGCCCGGGTCACAGCCGAGGGAGACCCGGTTAATTTCTTCACAAAAAGCAGCAGTGTTCGTGTCCTGTCATCAATACTGGCGTCATTGATATCTTTTACTATTGCATCGAGGAGTTGGGCGTCAGCACCCAGCATCCCGGCTGCATGGCGATGGATCTCAAAAGCGTATTCGCAGTTATTCAGGTGGGAGACATAGGTGAAGATGAGTTCGGCCAGCGCTCTAGGTAATGGACCATCACACAAAAGCTGCTGCGCCAGTGCTACAAGGTGCCGAGACACTTCGGGCCAGCGCTTGAACACCTCGCCCTGGGTAGCATCTTCTGCAAAACTTTCCAGGTACGGCATAAATTACACCTGTTTTTTTACGCGTTTATTCAGAACAATTTCCGATAACTTGAAACCCTGGCCCGGGGTAGACCATGGACAGACTTCAACACAGATAGAACAACCGCTGGTCTTGGCGAAATACCAGGCGCATTTATCATAGTCCACGTACCACTTTTCCACACCACGCACTAACTGCGGCTTATCTGAAATCGCCCCGGGCGGGCACTGCCGTGTACAGGCCTGGCAGGTGGCGCATACATCCTGGACGCCGATATCCACCGGCTTATCGATGGCCAGGGGAAGGTCTGTGAGTACCATGCTGAGCCTGAAATTGGAGCCATGTTCGCGACTTATCATGGAGCCATGTTTGCCCAGTTCACCAAGACCAGCCTCAATAGCTGATGGAATCATGAGTATGTCCCTGCCCACGGCAAAGGCTTCCGCCGGCCAACCCATGGAACGTATCCAGGCAGCCAGTTCATTGCTATATCGTGAACTTCGTCGATAGGTGCTGACCACCTCGAGACCGGCTTCTGGTTGCGGCACTCTCTCCATGATCTCACGATCTTGAGCAGTACCGAGACAGATAGCGTACTTGTAAGGATAGGACTCCTCGTTTTCGTACAGCAGGCGGTCATCATCGACCGTTGTAATGCCCACAATGTCACAGCCAAGTTCAATGGCTTTCTCCTTTACTTGCACTGCCATCTCTTCAAGATTCCCAACTTCGATTTGCTTCTCAGCAACGGGCCCTCGAGCCTTGCGACTTTCAAACATACCAAGAACAAATTCTCGAAAGGTCGCCCATGGCAATGTGTAAAAAAAGAAATCCCAAAGATCCTTGTAGTCGTAATCTTCTATGGTGAAATCATCAGGAACTATCTTTGCCGGTCTGAATTTTTCGTTTGAACCGAGACCGTTAATCTCATTCCCCGAGCGGGGCATATCCACGTAGGTATAAAGATGTTCAACCGGTGGTGGATCGAGAGCTTTCATCCGTCGTTTTTACCAAGTGGCATACGATCCACATAGTAGGGAGAGTTATCACGCACGGCTTTTCGATAGCTGCGACGCACCAGGGCTCCGTAAAAAAACCAGGCCAGGAAAGTCATAACCACGAAGCCGGCGAATTTCAGGGTAACCTTGAACTCGGCCCAGCCGCCGTGTTCCCGAATGTCAAACTTGCTTTGACGATCTGACAAGTATTATCCCCTTTGCCTGGCGCTCTACTATGATGAGAGATATTCTTCCGCGTTAGCGCAGCATAATTCCACGATGAAGGGCGTCAGTTCCTTTGCAGTTTCTGTTTCTTTCCTGGTATGCACCCATCCAAGATAGGTGGTCGCGCGGGCTAGCATAAACAGCGGTAACTTCTCCAGATCTGATTCACTGAGAGTCCTTTGCTTGCGATAACCCTTAACGAAGGCATCCCGAATCGATTCATAATTACCTTCAGCGGTCGCAAAATATAGCGAGGTCGCCATTTCAAACAGGTGCCAGCCAAAACCCGCATCATCAAAATCGATCAGGCGAATGTGCTCACCATCCACCAGTACGTTTTCACCCACCATGTCCGCGTGGATCATGCTGTAGTTCTCCGCACTCTGTCCAAACGCCAGTAACTCCTCCCTGATTCTCTGCCGTGTTCTAATCATTAGGTCTTTCTGTGCCGGGCTCAGCGCTTCGAGCTCCCAGAAACGTCCCCAGAATGGCTCTTCACCGGTGAGCCCATCGGTGTCCCAGGCATGCCGAACGAAGCCATTCGGTAATTCCCAGCTTGTCGCCTGGTTGTGAACCCGGGCTGCGAGCTCGCCGATGGTCTCAAAGCTTCTTACCTGGGTTTCAAGATCGCCATCGAGACCTTCCTCAACGCGTCCAAGCTGCTCCCCGTCTACCCATGCAAACACGTCAACCTGCCTGGGCAAACCCACCACGTCTGTATCGGGCACCACGGACAGTTCACCGGCGAGTGTAGGTATTACTTCCGGGGTCTCGATACCGGCTTCTGATAACGCCCGGATCCACTGCAACTCGGAATGCAATTCTTCATTGGTATGATAATTGGCGCGATGAATTCTCAGCACCAGTTTCGTGGCATCAGTGGTATCCACCCTGAACACGGCATTCTCGCGCACCTTTATTATGTCCAGGCTTGCGCCTTCCAGTCCCCACAGCGGTAGCACGGACTTTGCAAGTTCCAGGTAACGCGGTTCCTGTTGTTCCGGTGTCAGCTCGTAAAAGTCACTCATGGTTTCAATTTACTCAGTCAAATTTCAGCGAGAACATCATCGAGGGTGGACAAAAGCTGATCCGCGTTATCTTTTGAATACGGCAAGGGTGGTCGCAACTTCAGGACATTGTCGTACACACCAATCTTGCTAATGAGCACACCACGTTCTTTCATTTCATTAATGACCTTCCTGGCTTCTTCAGTGGCGCCTTCCTTTGTAGCGCGGTCCTTTACCAGTTCCACGCCAGTAAAGAGACCCTGTCCCCTGACGTCCCCGATCAGTTCATATTTCTTCGCCAGCTCGCGCAGTCCGTCCCTGGTGTATTCACCGACCACGCGACAGTTTTCCTGCAGGTTCTCGTTTTCAATAACGTCCAGTACTGCCATGCCCACGGCACACTGCACGGGATTTCCACCAAAGGTATTGAAGTACATGACTTCTTTCCTGAAC
>CAZXDV010000178.1:0-6645 GCA_964639535.1 uncultured Enterobacteriaceae bacterium
GGCTGGCATCAAGGAAATAACCGGCACCCTTGATATCGATCATTCTGCGTTCAAGGTCATCGGGAACCGGGGCTTCAGCGGCAGCCTTGTCACCGCGGCAAAATGCCTTAAAGATGTCGTGATACTTATCTACAGCGAGGGAATAGGTGTTGTTAGTGCGAGGGCGCGAGGATGGACAGGGGTTGGAAGCGGCTTCCCGTTCCTCTTTGGCGATGCCGTCATCCCTTTGCAATCTCTCCAGGGGAAAGTAGCTATAGTGGAATGGTCTCTGCTTGTTAGAAAAGAATATCATCTCGCCCCCGCTCCCTGTATTCGTTATGACGCCTATTCTAAACCTTATCGGCCTGTATTGCTGTACTCAATAAACAGGACAGGTTTAGTGGGAAGCTGCAGCGGATTTACCAATACCGGTTTCTGAACGAATTAGCAGATCATCAAAGGCCCGGCGGTCCAGTTCCGCTCGTTGACTCCTGTCCGTGACAGAAAAAAGCCAGAGAGCCGCAAAGGCAAGGGGAGCCGAAACCACGGTTGGATATACCCAGGGAAAAATCGCCTTTTCCATACCCAGTATCGGTACCCAGACCTGGGGCCCGACGATGATCAGGCCAACAGAGCTGGTTAGGCCGAGCAGGCTGCCAGCGATTGCTCCACGAGTGGTCAAGCCACGCCAGAACAGCGACGCCAGGAGTAAGGGCGCGTTAACGCTACCCGCGACCGCCAGCGCCATAGTCGTGACAAACACCACGTTCTGTTTCTCAAAAGCCAGCCCAAGTAATATTCCAAGCAGGCCAATGGCGATGACAGACACCCTGGACACCAGCAATTCCGATTTCTCCGTTGATTTCCCAGGGAAAAGCGTTTTCGCATAAAGGTCATGTGCAATCGTGGCTGCGGCTGCCAGGGTAAGGCCTGAAACTACCGCAAGGATCGTGGCAAAGGTGACAGCGGAGAGAAAACCCAGCAGCACGTTTCCACCAAGCGTGTGTGACAGGTGCAGCATGACCATGTTCCTGCCACCGACCAGGACGCCGCTGGCATCGTGGTACTCCGGGTTGAACATGATCAGCGAAACCGCACCGAAACCCATGACCAGGATAAGAAGGTTGAAGTAGCCGATTATCGAGATGGCATAAAAAGCCGATTTACGCGCTTCGTTGGCATTTTTGACAGTAAAAAGACGCATCAATATATGCGGCAGCCCGATAAACCCGAGCAGGGAAGTGAGCCCCACAGAAATAACCGACATGGGCTCCTTTAGCCAGCCGCCCGGTGCGTAGAGTTCCTGTCCCCTGGGGTGCGTTTGGGCTGCACTTCGAAAAAGCTCGGTCATGTTGTAATCAAAATGACGAACCAGGAGGAAAGTCACGATACTACCACCCAGCACCAGCAGGATAGCCTTGATAAATTGAACCCAGGTGGTGGCCAGCATGCCACCAAAGCTGACATAAAGAATCATCAGTACACTCACGCTGGAAACGGCAACGATATAATCCAGGCCAAAGAGTAATTCGATTAACTTGCCGGCTCCCACAAGCTGGCCAATCAGGTAGAACACCAGTACTGACATTGAACCCAGGGCCGCTACCAGGCCGATTGGCCGGGCATCTAGTCTAAGCGACAGGACATCGATAAAGGTAAAGCGTCCCAGGTTTCTCAGGCGTTCAGATATGAGGAAAAGAATAATAGGCCAGCTACCCAGTGCACCGAAAACAAGGGTGAGCGCATCAAGACCATTGAAGTAGAGTGCACTGGATATACCGAGAAAGGTTGCCGCTGACATAAAATCGCCGGAAATGGCGATGCCATTTTGCCAGGCAGGAATACCACCCCCGGCCGCGTAGAAATCCTTGCGGGAATGTGTGCGCCTGGCAGCCCACCATGTAATCAGCAGCGTGCTCAGCACAAACAGCAGGAACATGCCAATGGCTGTCAGGTTCAGGGGCTGTTTTTCTACTTCCCCGCTGATTGCATCGGCCGCCGGGGCCCAGGCAGGGAGGAGTACCAGCGGCAATAACAAGGTAGAGCGTAACAGGCCGCGCCGGCTAGTGATCTTCAAGACCGTGTTCCCTGAGAATATCCTGGAGTTGCGGATCGTAATAGTGATGCGCCCACCATATGTAATACGCAGATATAGCGACGCCAAACAGCACGGCTACAACGGTAAAGTAAACGCCATTACTGACACTGCTCCCCTCAAAAGCCTGGCTGCCCATCCAATCGGGAAGCCATGCCAGGGCAAAGAAATAGCTGAAAAAGACCAGCGTCATGATGGTGCTCAAGGTAAAGCACATGCGTACCTTGCGCTTGAGAAGGGAACGAAGAGCTTCAGATCCTGCCAATCGCTGAATATCTACATCGGGCTGCATTGTTATTTTTATTTCGCTCTTCCGGGGAGAATTTATGTAGGGCGGAATTCATTCCGCCATTTGTTAATCACGGTCGAATCAATAACGTCCTTAGCTTCATTAAAGGCGCATCCATGTGCCATTTCTCGACCCTACATAAGTGCTATGTAATTACCGTGCAGAATACTATAAATCAACCAAACTGGCTTTCTGCAACGAGACAAAGGATTTCAAAAAGCATCTGTTTTCCTACCTGTGCGGTGTTTGTCGTCGCATCATAGGCCGGTGCAACCTCCACCAGGTCACCTCCAATAATATCCAGGCCGCGCATGCCCCGGAGAAGCTGAAGGGCATCAGCAGTACTGAGCCCGCCCACTTCCGGCGTCCCGGTACCGGGTGCATAGACAGGGTCAAGGCCGTCCACGTCAAAGGTGATATAGGTGGGGCCATCACCAAGCACTTCCCTGGCTTTTTCAATGGCAGCCTGCACACCCATCTCGTGGAATTCCTGGGCATAGATGACAGTCATGCCCGAATCGTGGGAAAACTCCCAGAACACTTCTGCCGAACCGCGAATACCGATTTGCACGCAGCGCTCCGGGTCCAGTACGCCATCCAGTACAGCGTGACGGAAGGGGCCGCCGTGGTGAAACTTGTGATCATCCGCCGCCCCCATGGTGTCACAATGGGCATCGATATGAAGCATGCCAATGGGCCTGTCCCGGCCAACGGCTTTCATAACAGGGTAGGTGACAGAATGATCGCCTCCCGCTGACACGGGAATCACACCTGCATCGATCACCTTGTGGTAATAATCCTCTATGGTCTTAATGCCTTCTTCCAGGCTAAAGCCATGCAGGTTCGGCACATCACCAACATCTGCAATTTTGCAAAGGCTGAATGGACTGACGCGGGTCTGGTGATTGAAGGGACCTACCGTCATGGAAAAATCGCGAATAGCCCGTGGACCGAAACGGGCACCGGTGCGGTGAAATACACCGGAGTCAAAGGGGATACCGATAAGGGCGATATCCAGTCCATCAAGACTCGGCTGGTATGGCGCATCGGCTAGCGTGGCGATACCGGCTCCCAGGTCGGTTGCACCGATCATGGCCTGTTGAAACTCCGGCGTTTCTACGTCGTGGTATTGCTTGTCGCTGTATTTCTTACGCAGTGCTTCCAGTTTTTCCTGGTCCATCTTTCTCTCCCCCGGTAGAGCTTTGATTTACTTTCAAAAAGAAAATAATTGCCGGCAAGGTGGCAAGCGGTTGTAACCATGCGAGAGCATTGTAGCTGATATAAGAAATGATCACGCCCCCGATAATCGGGCCAAATGCCGTACTCAGTACAAACACCCCACCAGCAATTGCCGCCCATCGTCCTTTCGTGTCTATTTGTGCAGCCACGCTGAACATGAGAGGCGTCATAATGATAAATAAAATTGCCTCGATAAAAGCTGCGACTCCCAGTACAAGAACTGAACCGGTTAATATAGCCACCATTATCACCAGCGCATGAAGAGTAGACGTTCCGACCAGTGCTTTTACAACACCGAGCTTGTTTGCAACGGGCGCTGCCAGTAGACCACCCATAATGCCAGCAACTTGTGCTGCTGCAATGATTTGGCCGGTTTGTGCCGAAGTAGCATCGATGTTCACCGCGATACGTTCAAGAAAAGCATAATAGGCCATCATGCTGATGCCAATCAGGAGTATCCCGATCATTAACAGTGCTCCTGGAAGCCACGTACCTGCTGGCATTCCCTTTACAGAATCCGTCGCACCATGTCTTGGTACAAACCACATAAGCGGGATGGCAATCGCAATACACAGGGTAAGCCAGCGATAAACAATATCAAAGGTGACAATTTCATTGTTTGCCGTTATGCCTATCGCCATTGCCGCCGTAGCAGAATAACTTGCTGCCCACGCCAGTCCATAAAGCAGGGTAGGGGAACTGGCCCTGGCAATAGCGGCATTGGCCGTAGCCATCAGGCAGCCACCTGCCACACCAGCCAGTATTCGCCAGGCGTAGAGTGCGGATAGATCACCTACCTTTGAGGAGAAGTGCTGCGCAACAACGAGTAAGAGGGCGCCGCTGATGGCCAGTATGTGATGTGGATACCTGGCAACCAGGGGTGCAATCAGCATACTGGTTACACCAATGACAAGTAATTCTGCCGTGATGAGTGACCCCGCTTCAACCTCGCCCAGGTCCAGGCCTGCTATCAATCCACCAATAATCAGAGGAGACAGGATCGGAGTGGTAATAGCCCCTATCTGTGCGGCACAGGTCCCGATGATATGTCTTAGTGGATCACGTTCCCGCATGATGAGAAAAGTTTATAGAACCTGGATTTGCAGTGGTGTCGATTTTCCACCCAGTGCCTGGATACCATCAACGGGAAGATCAACCGAGCAGGCAGTGATGACAAGAATAATGTCTATTTCTGCTTTGAACTCGACATAGTCACCAGCCTTGCTCAGGGTGACGCCCACATCAAAATCACCGTCAGCTTTTGGCACGGTATTTTGAAAAAGATTGAATGGATCCGGTGGTGGATCAATGTTCATAGCAAGCTCGGCAATTGCAGAGTAAAAATTATCCCTGCAATTGGGGTGGGCTTCCTTGCATCCCAGGTCGACGTAAAATCCGGGGTCGCAGGGTGCAAAGGACATGTCATGGGGGCCAGGTGACTTGTCGTCAACAAACAGGGCCAGTGGTCGACGGCGATTACTGTAAACATAGTCCCCGGGCCTGGCGACTGTGCGAAATATCACCTGCTTGGTTAACGCTGGGCTGAAATACTCGCTGTGATCATCGGCATTAATCAAAAACATGTCAGCGATCTGGCAGCCCTCCACATCAGTGATTCGAAAGGACTCCCCGGCGTTAACCTTCGTTGCTCGCCCCTCGTAACCCGGGACGTCGATTATTCTCTCGGCCATGGCACTTTCCCCTTCTGAACTATTCGAGTGTTAATTTATCACTCATTCCCCAGGGATTGTATTTATAAATGCCTCGCACAGGATGCATTTGAATAGATTGCACGTGGCTATTTTTCCTCGCCTGGGTGAAAATGTAGCATGCCTCAGACAGCTCAAAACCGGTGAAGCAGGGGGTATCAACATCCTTTTTGCCTTGCCTGGTTTTTCAAATGACGGGACAAAATTGAAATGAATACGAAAGCAGATAAACCCATAGCACCCTACATGGCCATTGGCCTTTCCACCGCCATTACCGGCATTGCTAACCGTAAACATATTAAGTACAACCTGGAGAATATTGAAGAAGCCATTCACGCTTCCATCTCAATGACCAATATCAATATGCCAGTGAAGGTCATCGCATTGGCTGAAGGCGCACTGACCGGTTTTACCGACGAGATATTTGATCTACCTCATACCCTGGCTGCGGAAGAGTTGTTCATCGACATTCCCGGCGAAGAAACCGAGTGGCTTGGCCGACTGGCAAAACTCTACAGCACCTACATCATCGTACAATGCAAGGCGCGTTGGCCAGAGGTGATGGAGAATCGTTTTTTTAACACACTGTTCGTGATTGATCCGAATGGGGACGTTGTCCATAAGGCTGCCAAGAATCACATATGGTGCCGCGAACGTTCCTGTATGCCGCATGATATTTACGATCGCTGGGTGGAGTTGTTTGGGGATGATATAGACGCGTTTTACCCGGTGTTGAAAACGGATGATATCGGTAATATTGGGACAATCTGCTGCAGTGATGGTGAGTACCCGGAGGCGGTCAGGGCTCTCGCATTTAATGGTGCAGAAGTTGTGTATCGACCATCTGAAGCCATGCCCATGACCGGTTCAAGTTATCCCGGTGGCGGTTCCTGGATGGTGCAAAATCGCGGGCATGCCGAGTTTAATTCCGTTTACATGCTGTGCCCCAATGCCGGGCCGGTACGACTGTCTGCCAGCTCGCAGCATCCCGTGGATATCGCCGGGGGCAACGCCCACATCGTCGACTATCGCGGTGAAATCATGTCCTACTCGGCATCCACCAACAACACCATGGTGTGCGCGACCATTGACATCGAGGCACTTCGACAATTCCGTCTAATGAATCTCAACAGCAACTGGCTAAAAGACCTGCGTACGGAGTTATTTAAAAAAATGTATGACAAGCCTATCCACCCGAAAAACCTGTGGATGGAGCAGGACCCGTTACACCACGAGGAAGTGGATGAAATTTACCGCGAGAATATACAACGTCTTGTTGATCGCGGGACCTGGACAAAACCTTTCTACGAACATGAAGGTTGCCGTTTTCAAGC
>CAZXDV010000179.1:0-6640 GCA_964639535.1 uncultured Enterobacteriaceae bacterium
TCAGCGACTCCATTAACCATTCCATGTGCCCCGGGTGACGGGTCAGCAGGCTGCACATGTGATTATTGACACCGGTAGCGTGGGGAATGGACTGTATACCAAGTTCAAGCGTGCGGTTAAATTCCTCGCGGGTCATTTGCAGGGTTAATGCACCGGGCCCGAGAAAATCATTCTTCTCATCTTCTGTGGCCTGCATGGGCATGTGAACAAGCACATCCTTGCCAAGGCTGTTGGCGAGAGCCGACATTTTCCTCGCATGGGGCGAGTGGGGCATGATGGCATAGGCAACCTGGCCCGGTAATCCAATCGCCCTGATATCCTCGTGTAGTCGGTAGCCTATGTCATCAATAATGATCGCGATGCTTGGTTGGGACTTGTCATCCGCATGTGCCGGCGTCAGCAAGCAGCAGGCAACAAGGCCACTTACAAGGACAATGTAATTAACGATGTTCTGCATCAAGGAGACAGGTCAGGACTGCTTGTTCAATATGATCAGGCCTTTCAGAACGTTTAATGCTTCATAGAGGGCATAGTCCCGCTTGGCCAGTGGCACACTGGCTTTCTTCTCTGCCTCCGCGTCGCTGTTTTCGCTTGTTTCATTCTCAGTGTCATTTTCAAGGTGTCTTGCCAGGTTGGCTTCCTTGATAGTGTTATTCGAGGTTTCCAGTGCCTCGATCTTGACCCTGTCGATTACGATATCCGGGGTGATGCCGGATGCCTGGATAGAGCGACCATTGGGTGTGTAGTAGCGTGCCGTGGTCAATTTCAGTGCCGACTCTGTTTCAAGCGGAAGAACTGTTTGTACCGAGCCTTTTCCAAAGGTTTGCTCGCCCATGATAATTGCACGATTATGATCCTGCAGCGCGCCGGCGACAATTTCAGAGGCGGATGCTGAACCTCCGTTGACCAGGACGATCAGGGGCGCCTTGCTGAGCATGTCCTCGGGCTTGGCACTGAATTTTAACTTTGAATCTTTTACGCGGCCCTCGGTATAGACGATCAGGCCCTTTTCCAGGAAAAGATCCGATACCGCAACAGCTGCACCAAGTACACCGCCAGGGTTGTTTCTCAGGTCCAGGATGAGGCCTTTCAGCTCATCTTTACTCTCACTCTTCATTGTTTCCAGGGCTGTTCTCATGTCCTCGCCGGTATGGGCCTGGAACTGGGAAATGCGCAGGTAGCCAAGACCTGGTTCAAGGATTTCGCTTCTGACACTTTTCACCTTGATAATTGCCCTGGTAATAACGAGGGTAAAAGGTGCATCTGTGCCCTCGCGTACCACTGTAAGCGTGATATCTGTGCCGGGCTTACCGCGCATGGACTTGACGGCATCGTTCAGCGCCATGCCCTTGACCGGCACATCATCGAGTCGAATGATGAGATCGCCGGTTTTAATACCTGCTCGCTGTGCAGGCGTGTCATCAATAGGAGAGATGACTTTTACGAAACCATTCTCCATACCAACTTCGATACCAAGACCACCAAATTCTCCGGACGTGCCCTCCTGCAAATCATTGTAGGCACTCTTGTCGAGGTAGGCCGAATGTGGATCCAGGCCCTCGAGCATGCCGCGAATGGCATTTTCAAGTAACTCCCTGTCATTCACTTCCTGTACATAGTCATTCTTTATCTTGACGAACACCTGGGTGAAGGTTTTCAGCTCGTCAAGAGGCAGGGCTTCTGCCGCTTCGGGGGTGCTTTCTGTTATCCCGGCTTCCTGCGCAAGCAGGACAGGCGAGCAAAAGGCAAAAGTGATAGCAAGAAAAAGTGGTGCAAATAAAGATTTCATAAAAACTCCAATATTCAAATTACAGGCGCCGGGCCGATAAATCTTTGACCGGAAACAGGGCCGCAGGTTGCCTGCTTGCCATGCAATATTTGCATGTTACAACATACAGGCCCAATTACATAAGCGAAAAGCCGAACTCAGTTACGACACCAAAGGGCAGGATTTACCGGGCTTCCGCCCTGGCGAATTTCGAAATATAGCGCAGACCGACCCTGTCCGCCGGAGTCGCCAACGCGGGCGATAGTTTCGCCCGCAAGAACCCAGTCACCCGGTTTTTTCAACAGGCGTTCATTATGTCCATACAGGCTCATGTACCCCTCGCCATGGTCGAGTATCATCAGTAGTCCCATATTCCTGAACCAGTCAGCAAAGACTACTTTCCCCGTTGTAACTGCTTTCACTTCAACGCCGGAACTTGCAGCGATAGTGACGCCCTGCCATTTCAGCTTGCCTCCCTTGCGCAGGCTTCCAAAGCGACTCAGGATTTTTCCCTTGACCGGCCAGTCGAGGCTGCCCTTCAATGTCCTGAATGGCGTCATGTCCTCAAAAATCTGTACCGCCAGGTCTTCCTGCTTCAGCTCGTCAACAAGGCGGCTCAGCTGCAGCTCATTTTGTTGCAGGAGCTGAAGTTGATTTCCCTGCTGCTGGATAAAAGCTTCAAGCCGTGTGCGGGTTTCCTCCCGTGACGCACGCGAGGCCCTGAAGTCAACGAGCCGGGCACTGTGGGCCTGCTTGAGCCTGGTCAGTTCCGCGGTTTCCACCTCCACCTTTTCCTGTAACCTCGACAGTTCCGCGAGGGAGTCCTGGATCAGGGCGATGCGTCTGCCTCTTGCCTTCACGTCATAGTTGTAATACGCGAGTACACGTCCGACCCTGTCGGGGGACTGCTGGTTTAACAGTAGTTGCAGGTAGTTGCTGCGACCGGTTTTATAGGCAGCCCGAATTTGCTGGGA
Source organism: uncultured Enterobacteriaceae bacterium (assembly GCA_964639535.1). Classification (GTDB taxonomy): domain Bacteria; phylum Pseudomonadota; class Gammaproteobacteria; order Eutrophobiales; family Eutrophobiaceae; genus WLWS01. Next base: position 2,743 of record CAZXDV010000179.1, read on the forward strand.
AAGGTGCAGCCGTTGTTCCGAAAGCACTTGCTCCTGTGCCCTGCTTTCAGTTTCAAGCCTGGCGAGCTCTTCATTGCCCGATTCAATATCCACCTCGAGCTGGCGAATCTCTCCGCTTATCAAGGCAGCCTTGCTTTCGTTTTCCTCGAGCTCAAGGTAGAGCTGCTCTACGTCACTTTTTGCACTATCAATGCTGGACTCCACCTCGCGAATCTGGCTTCGAATGTTCTCCAGCTTGTGACTTTTTTCAACTTCCTGCGTGTTGATTTCACCGGCGCTGAGCTTGCTAAACAGGACCAGGCCCAGTAAAAGGAGTTGCACGTGGCACGAGGTAAAGGTACCCGCGTTCTTCAGCTTGAATACTAACTCAGGTACCCGCTTCATCTTCCGTAACGATAAAGATCGGACGACCAGTCATTTCATCCGGCTGACCTACACCCATCAGGTATAGCATGCTCGGCGCAAGGTCACACAGTGCGGCATTATCATTCGCCACCTCAGCCTGCCTTCCCACGTAGACCAGCGGAACAAGGTTATTTGTATGCGCCGTGTGGGGCTGTTCTTTTCCATTCACCTGTTCACGCATTTGCTCGGCGTTGCCGTGGTCTGCGGTGATCAGGATTTCTGCGCCGGATTCAAGGGCAGCCTGTTGAATTTGGTCCAGGCACACATCAAGAGTTTCGATGGCTTTAACGGCGGCCTCGTAGTTTCCCGTGTGTCCAACCATGTCGGCATTGGCAAAATTACAGATAATCGCGTCGTAGGTGCCACGCTTGATCGCGTCTACCATTTTCTCAGCCACTTCCATTGCATTCATCTCGGGCTGTAAATCGTAAGTAGCAACGTGTGGCGATGGCACGAGTATACGGTCTTCGTTTTCAAAGACCCGTTCCTCGCCGCCGTTGAAGAAAAAGGTCACGTGGGCATACTTTTCCGTTTCCGCGATACGCAGCTGGCGTAGCCCCAGGTTGGCGACGTATTCACCAAACACGTTGCTGTGTTTTTGTGGCGGGAAAATCACCGGGAAATCGAAATCAGACTTGTACTGGGTAAGACTGACGAAAGCCGATAGCCCTGGCTGGCGTTTTCGTTCAAAGGACTGAAAGTCTTTCCTGGCAAAGGCCATGGATAACTGGCGTGCACGGTCTGCCCGGTAGTTGGCAAAAATCACCACATCCCCATCACGGATACTATGCACTTCATCTGTATCCCCGCTAATTACCGTTGCCTTTACAAATTCATCCGTCTCGCCCCTGGAATACGCATCATCAAGGGCGCTCAGCACGTCACTGGCGCTGAATTCAGCCTTACCATCGACGATGAGTTCATAGGCGGAGCTGGTACGATCCCAGTTCTGGTTGCGGTCCATGGCGTAATAGCGGCCAACCACGCTGGCAATACGGCAACGTTCAATTGCGGAAACTTTCTCACTGGCGTTGGCAAGATATTCGCCAGCGCTTCGAGGAGCCGTGTCACGCCCATCCAGGAAGGCATGCAGGTAAATCTCTGCTTCGCTGATTTCGCTGGCCAGCTGCAGCAGGGCGAATACATGATCCTGGTGACTGTGAACGCCGCCCGGCGATAAGAGGCCCATGACGTGCAACGCGCCGCCAGACTGTTTCAGACCATCGAGTGCCTGCTTCAGGACCGTGTTTTCAGCGAGGGAGCCATCTTCAATGGCGCGGGTAATCCTGGTGAAGTCCTGGTCGATGACCCGGCCTGAGCCAATATTCATGTGTCCCACCTCTGAATTTCCCATCTGCCGGTCAGGCAGGCCGACCGCTGTACCCGAAGCGTCTATCAGGGTTCGCGGGAAATCATTCCAGAGGCGGTCCCAGGTGGGCGTATTGGCATTGGAAATGGCGTTCCAGGCCGAGATCTCGGCCTGTCCCCAGCCGTCAAGGATTATCAGGATAACAGGATTACAGGACATAAATGCGCGGTCTCGGCAGGTGAACGAAAGGGACTCAGCCTCGTCGTGGAGGAGTCAGCAAGGGTAAAATTTTTGTCAGGTTGGCAGGCATCAGCTGTATGGACGTCAAATTCCGCACTGTCGTGTATAAATTCGCCGGAAGTTTAGCATGAAAGCCGCTTCAGACCGAAGCCTGGGCTTTGCTCATACTGTTTCTTAACTGCCAATGATCACGTATTATTCGCAGCTCATTTTAACCGCATTGCATGCAATTTTGCCGCCCTATGGAAAGACTACCGGAATTTGTCGCCAATCACCTGTTCCTGGTGATGCTGTTTATTTCCATCCTGATCCTGTTAACGTGGAATATATTCGGTTCTGCAATATCAGGTATTCGACAGGTTAACCCGGCAGAATTGACCCATCTCATGAACCGGCAGGATGCAGTAGTCGTGGATCTGCGCTCACCCGAGGATTTTCTCGGCAGCCACATTCTCAATGCGATCAATATGCCGGACAAGGATGTGCCGGAGAGAAAATCTGAACTGGACAAGTACAAGGCTCAGCCAGTTGTGCTCTGCTGTGCGACAGGTTCAAGTTCAGCCCGTATCGCCCGCCTGTTAAAGATGGAAGGTTTTGAGAAGGTGTTTTCCCTGGCAGGAGGAATTACATCATGGCGTAATGCGAACTTACCCTTAACAAAAGATACCAAGGAATAACTATTTATCATGACTGAAGAGAACGAATCCCAGGCCGCTGCAGCCGGCGACGAGATTTCGCAGGGACAATTTGGAATTCAAAAAATTTATGTGAAGGACATTTCATTTGAAGTGCCCGATTCACCCATGGTGTTTCAACAGGAATGGTCGCCGTCGGTAAATATGGATATCGCGAATTCGGCGACTCAAATCGGTGAAGGCCTGTTTGAAGCTGTGCTGAGCGTGACTATTACAGTTAGCACCGACGATAAAACAATGTACCTGGTGGAAGCGCAGCAGGCTGGAATTTTCCAGGTAACCGGGTTGCCGGAAGATGCCCTGAACAAGCTTCTCTCTGTGAGTTGTCCAAACATCCTGTTTCCCTTTGTGCGTGAACTTATTTCTGACATTGTTATTCGCGGTGGTTTTCCACAGCTGCTGCTGTCGCCGGTAAATTTCGAAGCGCTTTACGTGCAGAAGATGCAACAGGAAGCCCAGCAGCAGGGTGATGGCGCGACTCACTAGCCCTGGTCAAAGCGCATTTCTTCCAAGACGCAAATGTCCTCAAGAGAAATACTGGTAATTGGTGCAGGTTCATGGGGCACAGCGCTTGCCCTGGTGCTTGCTCGCAATGGACATGATGTCTACATCTGGGACATTGTGAAGGAGCATATCGAGGAAATAAACCGCAGTGGTGAAAACACCAGGTATCTCCCGGGTGTTGAATTCCCCTCAAACCTGAAGGCCATAGATGATATTTCGCAATGTGCCGCGGTGCAGGACGTTGTGATGGCGATGCCATGCGCCGGTCTTACAGGTTCACTGGAACTGTTGAAAACATCCCTCGCAACTACATCTCCAGGAATCTGCCTGGCCTGCAAGGGTTTTGAGCCAACCTCAAATTCACTCAATAGCCTGGTCGCCGAAAAAACCCTGGGCTCGAGGAATCTTGCTGTCATCTCCGGGCCTTCGTTTGCCGGGGAAGTGGCTAAAGGTTTGCCCACTGCGATTACAATTGCATCAGCAAATGAAGCTACAGCCGATCATTTTTCAGGGCTTTTTCACAGTGAACGTTTTCGTACATACACCAATGATGATGTTATCGGCGTGCAGGTGGGGGGCGCGGTGAAAAACGTCATTGCTATTGCCGCCGGTATTGCCGATGGACTTGGGTATGGGGCCAATACTCGAAGCGCGTTGATGACGCGAAGCCTGGCAGAGATCATGCGCCTTGGTATTGCTATGGGCGGGCGACGCGAGACATTCATGGGCCTGGCGGGTCTTGGTG
>CAZXDV010000180.1:0-6640 GCA_964639535.1 uncultured Enterobacteriaceae bacterium
CGCCGAGGGCATGAAGGACATGGGCAAGGTGATGGGCATTATCAAGTCAAAGGCCCAGGGGCGGGCCGACATGGGCGCATTAAGCGGCCTGGTCAAAGCCAAGCTCTCCTAGTTCACGACAATTAATTTGGGCGTCATCCCCGCGCAGGCGGGGATCCAATCCATTTAATCAAGCGCCTGCAGGGCGCTCACTATATTCATCCTTCAGTCACTATCGCTGTCAACTACAGCGACAGTTATACTTGTAATCATGGCTGGAAAAATCCCCCAAAGTTTTATTGATGAATTGCTCGCGAGAACAGACATCGTCGAGCTCATTGATGGCTTTGTGCCGCTGAAAAAAGCCGGCAAGGATTTCCAGGCCTGCTGCCCATTTCACGATGAAAAGACCCCTTCGTTTACGGTGAGCCAGCCAAAACAGTTTTATCACTGCTTTGGTTGCGGTGCCAATGGTACTGCCATCAGTTTTCTCATGGAGTACAAGCATCTTGAATTCCTCGACGCCATCGAGGAGCTGGCCAACCGCAACGGCATGCCGATACCAAGGGAAGCCGGGCAGGCAAAAACAGATAACCGAAGTGCGGAACTTTATGAATTGATGGAGCTGGTCGTGCGTTACTACGGCACCCAGTTGCGCGAGCATCCACAGGCCGGGCAGGTCGTGGACTACCTGAAAAAGCGCGGTATATCCGGCGAGGTCGCGCGCGACTTTGAGCTGGGTTATGCGCCTGCGGGCTGGGATAACCTGATCAAGGAGCTGGGCTCCTCGGAAGCCGGGCAGGAACGCCTGGGCCGGGCCGGGCGTGTCATCCAGCGCGATGGCGGTGGATTTTACGATCGTTTTCGCGAGCGGCTCATGTTTCCCATCAGGGATCAAAGAGGCAGGGTCATCGGCTTTGGCGGACGCGTGTTGAAAGACGAGGACACACCAAAGTACCTCAATTCACCGGAGACAGCGGTCTTTCACAAGGGACGGGAGCTTTATGGGCTTTACCAGGCACGGCAAAGCCAGCGCGATCTCGAGCGTGTGTATGTCGTAGAAGGTTACATGGATGTTATTGCCCTGGCCCAGTTTGGCATTAAAAACGCGGTCGCCAGCCTTGGTACCGCGGCGACCCCAGAGCACCTGCAGCGACTGTTTCGAAGCTGTCCAGAAATCGTATTTTGCTTTGATGGAGACAATGCCGGTAAAAAGGCCGCGGCTCGTGCCATGGAAACCTCGCTGGCTCTCATGGAAGACGGGCGCCGCGTATTTTTTCGCTTTCTCCCTGAAGGCATGGATCCGGATGATTTCGTGCGTGACAGGGGTGCACAGAGTTTTCTGGATAACTCGGATCTAATCCTGCTTTCCGATCACATGATAAACGTGGCGAAATCCGGCAACGACCTTTCCACGATAGAAGGACGCTCGGTATTCATGAAGAACATGGAACCCATGCTGGCGCAGCTTCCAGAAGGCGTGTTCAGGCAGTTGATGCTGCAGCAGGTGGAAGAGTTAACCGGTCTCAACAAGTCGAGCATTGCCGCCAAGCTGCCGGAAAAAGCCGCGCCGGCGAAAACCCGGGTGCCGCTGTTCAGGACCGAGGTGGCCGGCATGACAAGGATCAGCTGGGTCATCGCCCTGCTTCTGAGGCAGCCTTCACTGGCCACACTGGTGGAAGAACCTTCCAGCCTGGAAAAGTGCCAGGCGGCCGGCGTGGATACCCTGGTGGAACTATTGCAAAGTATTCACGAGTCTCCCGAGATCAGTACCGCCCAGCTGCTGGAACGCTGGCGCGAAAGCCGTTTCAACAAGCGATTTCACGAACTTTCATCCATGGAGGTCTTTGATAACGAGAGCCTCGACCTGTCGCGGGAGTTTCTTGATGCCATACAGGGGATGCTGGAAGAAGCGGAATCGCCCTTTCTCGAAGCACGCAATGTCAACCTGGCGGACGCCTCCGAAGAGCTCAAATCACGTCTCAGGAACCTTCAGAAAGGCAACTGAGTCTCACTAAAAAGGCAAATCAAACTTGGCATGTTGCAGGGCAATAGGCTATACTGATCGTTTATTTTTGCCTCGTGAAAAAGGCACATCAATCAATCACTTAACCACTGCAGTTAGCACTATTGGTAACACCCGTAGTGACTGCAAGTTTTATACCAAGAGACACTCTACATGGAGCAACTCGCACAAACCCAGAATTCAGAGGACAAGCAGTCGCGTCTGAAATTATTGATAGCCAAGGGCAAGGAACAGGGCTTCCTCACCTACAGCGAAGTCAATGATCACCTGCCCGACGATATCGTCGACCCGGAGCAGATCGAAGACATCATCAACATGATTAATGACATGGGCATCGAGGTGCATGAAACGGCACCCGATCGCGACATCGTCATGACCGACAGCACCATTGGTCCCGACGAAGATGCTGCAGCGGAAGCCGCTGCCGCTCTCGTTAGCGTTGAAAACGAATTTGGCCGCACCACCGACCCGGTACGCATGTACATGCGCGAAATGGGCACGGTTGATCTCCTGACCCGTGAAGGCGAGATCAAGATCGCCAAGCGCATAGAGAAAGGCATCAACCAGGTACTCACGGCGCTTTCCCATTTGCCGGCAACCATCGAGTGGTTACTCGCTTCTCACGCCGAGGTTGAAGCAGAGAACATGAAGCTGAGCGATGTCATAGTTGGTTTCAGTGACAACGAAGAGTATCCCGACGCGGGAATCGCGCCTGTTGAAACAGTCACCAAGGATGCGTCGGATGACGATTCAGACGATGATGACGATTCTGATGATGAGCCAACCGGTCCGGATCCGGAAGAGGTGCGCGCTCACATCAAGGAGATTGATGCCCTCTATAACAAGTTGATGAAAGCCATCAAGCGTTACGGCAAGGATCACAAGCGCACCATCGCCCTGCAGGAGCAGGTCACCGAAAAGTTCATGGAGCTGAAGCTGTCTCCGAAGTTCATTGACAAGCTCACCGTTGGCGTTCGTTTGCTCATCGATCAAATTCGCAAGACGGAAAGAGACATCATGAAACTCTGCGTGAGAGACGCAAAGATGCCACGCAAGGATTTCATCACTTCTTTCCCGGGTAACGAGATAAATACGAACTGGATCAATGGCATTGCCAGGAGCAAGAAGCCCTATGCCCCTGCGATAAAAGAGGTCAAGGAAGATGTCGTCAAGCTGCAGAAAAAGCTGGCGATAGCTTTTGATAACAGCACATTGAGTATCTCGGAGATCAAGGAAATTAATCGCAAGGTCTCCACCGGGGAAGCAAAGGCTCGACGAGCAAAGAAGGAAATGGTGGAAGCCAACCTGAGGCTTGTTATTTCCATTGCCAAGAAGTACACCAACCGTGGCTTACTCTTCCTGGACCTTATCCAGGAAGGCAACATCGGCCTGATGAAAGCGGTGGACAAGTTTGAATACCGCCGCGGTTACAAGTTCTCTACCTATGCAACCTGGTGGATTCGACAGGCAATTACCCGTTCCATCGCTGACCAGGCCCGAACTATTCGTATCCCGGTTCACATGATTGAAACCATCAACAAGCTGAACCGTATTTCCAGGCAGATCCTGCAGGAAATGGGGCGCGAACCGACACCGGAAGAACTGGCTGAAAAAATGGAAATGCCCGAGGACAAGGTACGCAAGGTACTGAAGATCGCCAAGGAACCCATTTCCATGGAAACACCCATCGGTGACGATGACGATTCGCATCTTGGTGATTTCATCGAGGATCTCAACACCCAGATGCCTTCCGATTCCGCAGGCTTTGAAGGTCTGCGCCGCGCCACCCATGATGCACTGGTTGGCCTGACACCGCGCGAGGCGAAGGTATTGCGTATGCGTTTCGGTATCAACATGAACACCGACCACACCCTTGAAGAAGTGGGTAAGCAGTTTGACGTCACCAGGGAACGCATTCGACAAATCGAAGCCAAGGCCCTGCGCAAGCTGCGTCACCCGAGCCGCTCCGAGCAGTTAAAGACCTTTCTCGACTCCTGATCGAGGCCCGTTTCATAACCCCCGGTTCCGGCACGGGACCGGGGGTTTTTTCATTTCAGGCTACTATTTTTCCAGGCGGCTGCAGCTGCCAATTTCTCGTAATTTCATCCTGCTTGTGCAAAGATACTGCGATGATTGTCTTTAACAGGGGCACGTAGTAATGACCTCATTCCCGGAACCACCCAATGACGAGAAAGACATCGTCTACCTGGAAAACACCGACAAGGATCTGCCCCAGACACTGAATCCGAGCACCAGGTACGCCTACTTCAAGACCATTGCAAAGGGTGGTAAAGCCGTAATCATGTCCTGCCGGGATCTGCACTTGTCGAGGACGATTTGTTACAAGAAGTTGCTACCGGAATTTGCGGACGACCCGGTTGAAAGGACGCGCTTTCTGCGGGAGGCCCGCGTCAGTGCCATGCTCATGCACCCCGCCGTGGTACCCACCTATGAGCTGGGCCGCGAAAGCAACGGTCACTACTACTTCACCATGAAGCTGGTATTTGGCTATACCCTGCGCGAGGTGCTCGACTACCGTGAGCGCTACGACCTTCGGCAGTTGATAAACGTGCTGATCCCGGTGGCCCAGGCACTGGCCTATGCCCACAGTCACCGTGTTATCCATCGTGACGTTAAGCCGGAAAACGTCCTTGTTGGTCGCTTTGGTGAAACCTTACTGCTGGACTGGGGGCTGGCGAAGGTGTGGAGCCCGGACCAGGAAGAAGGCGAAAGCGTCGGACAGGCCAGCGTGGATGCAGGTGAAAAAGTCAGTAGCCTGAGTGACTCGGGTGACCTGCAGGGCACCGTGACATACATGTCACCGGAACAGGTTCGACGCGATCCGAACATCGATTATCGCACTGACATTTTCAGCCTTGGCGTCATTCTCTACGAGATTCTCGCGGGCCGGCCACCGACAACCGAAGAGACGATTAACGCGGTGTTTGAGCAAATACTCAACGAGGTGCCGGAAAAGCCTTCCAAGATCGCAAAGCACCATGTCCCAAGGCTGCAGGAGGACATCGCCATGCAGTGCCTGCAAAAAGAGCCGGAGAACCGTATTGCTGATTGCGAACAGCTTGTGCGCCTGCTGGAGGAAGATTGGTCCTGATACCAGGACATTCAAAAACGCACCAAAATGGATCGCTTCAGTATTTGATTTGCACTATTATAGTGCATTGCTTGATATAGCCCCTGCCGTGAACAAACACCAATGGGGTATTCCGCTATTCGCAGGCTGTGACACTATTCTTATTTAAAACAATAATTTGTGATGCATCCGCGCCAGCATATTCGGGCCTTGAAAGTGAAAATTTGAGGGCCATGAATCGATGCATAAAATTGGAACATTATTTGCTCAGTAAAAGTCTTTAGATTTGTAGTTTGTCCCTCAAGTCACAAAAACAGAAGCTCAAGGAGCGTAGAAAAAAATGAAAAGTAAGTTGGAGTATATCTGGCTTGACGGCTTCAAGCCGACCCAGAGCCTGCGTAGTAAAACAATGATTCAATCGGATTTCAGCGGCAAGCTGGAAGACGCTCCGATGTGGTCCTTCGATGGAAGCTCCACGGAGCAGGCTGACGGTAGTTCTTCTGACTGCCTGCTAAAGCCGGTTGCCATTATCCCCGATCCTGACCGTCGCAACGGTTTCCTCGTCATGACCGAGGTACTCAATGCCGATGGTACGCCACACGAATCCAATGGCCGTGCCACTATCGACGATGATGACGATGATTTCTGGTTTGGTTTTGAACAGGAATACTTCCTGTGGGATCCCCACACAGACCGTCCACCTGGTTTTCCTTACGCCGGTTTTCCAAGACCCCAGGGGCCTTACTATTGTTCCGTGGGCGCATTGAATGCCTATGGGCGCGAAATCATTGAGGAACACCTGGACCTGTGTCTTGAAGCGGGATTAAACGTTGAAGGCATCAATGGCGAAGTTGCCGCTGGCCAGTGGGAGTTCCAGGTATTTGCCAAGGGTGCTGCCAAGGCCGGTGACGAAACCTGGCTGGCACGCTACATCCTCGAACGAACCGCTGAGAAGCATGGTCTCGCCATTGAATGGCATCCGAAACCACTGGGTGATACAGACTGGAACGGCTCCGGTATGCACGCCAACTTTTCCAACGGTTCAATGCGTGAAGCGGGTAACGAAGATGTGTTTACCAAGATCTGCGAGGAATTTGGCAAGAACATCGACCGTCACGTTAGCGTGTACGGCGCCGACAACGACCAGCGCTTGACCGGTCGCCACGAGACCCAGTCCATAAAGCAGTTCAGCTATGGTGTGTCTGACCGTGGTGCTTCAATTCGTATTCCAATTGGCACCGTGGAAGACGGCTGGAAAGGTCGCCTGGAAGATCGTCGACCTGCATCCAACGCCGATCCGTACAAGGTTGCTGCTGCAATCGTGAAAACCACGAAGGAAGCCGGCGTCTAAACACAGTACTTTTTGGACCGCAAAACCGGGATGGGGCTATGCCCCTTCCCGGTTTTTTCGTATGTGCCAATCAAAAAAAGCTGAAATTCCTTTTTTTTAAGTGTTTCCCCGGCAATATTTGTTAAAATCCCTGTCCCCTTTCGGGCCTGTAGCTCAGTTGGTTAGAGCAGTGGACTCATAATCCATTGGTCGT
>CAZXDV010000181.1:0-6636 GCA_964639535.1 uncultured Enterobacteriaceae bacterium
AAAGCGCTTTACCGCGAAGATGGTGAGCTTCTCGATTCCCTTCCCGATGATTTTTACTCGACGAAGTACCAGGCAGAGAAAATGATCGAGTACATCGAGTCGAACCGTGCCGATGGAAAACCTTTCTTTGGTTACCTGGCATTTACCTCTCCACATTGGCCGCTACAGGCGCCGCAGGAATCCATTGCCAGGTACAAGGGTGTGTATGACGAGGGATATGATGTCCTGAAGCAAAAACGCTTACAGGCACTAAAGGAAAGGGGTCTGCTGGCTGAGGATGTGGAAGTCTTCCCGAGAATGCCCGGTGAGAAGCCATGGGATGAACTGACCGAGGATGAGAAAAAATATGCCGCAAAGATCATGGAGATCTACGCGGCCATGGTGGATGACGTGGATATTTACCTTGGCAAGGTTATCGATTATCTCAAGGAAATTGGCGAATACGAAAATACCTTTATATTTTTTACTTCTGACAATGGGCCGGAAGCACATAACCTGACCCATGGTTGGCATGGTTTACAGGAACACATCGACGCCTGCTGTGATAACAGCTATGAAAATATCGGCAACGCAAATTCCTATGTTTACTACGGCCAGAATTGGGGGCAGGCTGGAAATGCGCCCCTGCGCCAGTACAAGGGCTACCCCAGCCAGGGTGGTGTGCGTGTGCCAGCGTTTGCCCATTTCCCTGCCGGTATCAAGTCAGGTGTTCGCAGCGATGCAATGGTAACGGTGAAGGATGTTTTCCCAACCCTGTTGGAGTTGATCGGAGAGGAGCATCCCGGCTCTCCTTACCGCGGCCGTGAAGTGGCTCCCCTGACCGGTGCATCAATGCTCGGATTATTGAAAGGTGATTCGAAGTCTGTTCATCCTGATGATTACTACATGGGATGGGAATTATTTGGAAAACGGGCATTGAGAAAAGGTGACTGGAAGATCATGTACCAGCCCTACCACGAGATAAGGGAACCGGTTACCCCGGGGATATTAACGAATACCTGGCAACTGTATAACCTGGCAGAAGATCCGGCTGAACTGCATGATGTATCACGAAGCCATCCTGAAAAGTTTGAAGAATTGCTGGCCGACTGGGAACAGTATGAGAAGGAAAACGGAGTTATTTACCCGGACCAAACCAGTGGCTATTAATCGATGAAGACTCTTCTGTTTTAGGAAACGCATTCCTGCCAGGCACGGTATTATGCGTTTTCTTTTCCACAATAATTATCTTCCTTTTCTACTCCTGTTCATACTTGCTGCGTGCGAGAAAGACCAGGTCGGTTCTGCTTCGGAATCCACCAGTGATAGCAGGGCTGATATCGCGTTTACCAATGCATACGTATACACGGTAGATAGCGGAAGAAATATCGAGGAAGCCGTTGCCATCAAGGGCAACAGGATAGTTTACGTGGGTGATGATGCCGGCCTGGCTGAGTTTGTTGGGACGGACACTGAGGTCTACGATCTTGGTGGTCGAATGCTGATGCCCGGTATTCACGATACCCACATCCATGGGTCCGGTATTGCCGACCTTGATATCTGTGACATGCAGAGCAAAGCCTTTACCCTTGAAGAAATGGTGCCGTTTCTGAAGGACTGTATCGAAAGGTACGAAGTAGAAAAGGGTGAATGGCTGGTGGTGTCGCAATGGGCTTTTTCCTACGGTAACCAGCCCAGCGAACGGTTGCCTACCCTGCGTGCCGCCCTTGATGCGGTATCCACTGAACACCCGATCATGCTGGCAGGCAATGATGGACACCACGGCGCAGTCAACAGCCTGGCCCTGGCCGCAGCAAAGGATGACTCGGGAAAGGTAGTCGGAATTAATCGCGAAACCTTAAACACGGTGTTCAAGACCTATGTAGATCTCGTTGCAGTGGATGAATCCGGTGAGCCCAGTGGCGGAATCAGTGAATATGCACGTTTCCTGGTCAAGGATGATTATGGGAAAGAATATATTTACCTGTTTAAACCCCCGGAAGTGATGATGCCGCTGGTGGCCGAGAAGCTGGCGGCAAACGGTATTACTTCCATCCTTGATGCCTACGTTGATCCTTACCTGCTGGAATATTATGAATGGTTGGCGGCGAACGATGGAATGAGTTTCCGCTTACTGGCAGCGCTATACGGAGACATAAAAAACTCTCTCTCCCCTGAAGCCTACAGGCAGGTACCGCAACTGGTAGATCAGCTGGTTGGGATGCGGGAGAGACTGGGAAGGTTTCCAAATGTGGAAGCAAATGCCGTGAAGCTGCTTGTTGATGGAGTGCTGGAAGGTAACCCCTACGCGAATCCCCCGACACTTCCCGTTGCAGCAGTATTGCAGCCCTTCAAGCAGCCTGTATTTTCCTTTAACGAGGAAACAGGGGCGGCGGAGCTAAAGGCATACGTGGATGCCAATGACAGTGTCTGCCAAAACATACCTTGTTCTGATAAACCCAGGGGCTTTGACCAACAATTCACTAAAGAACATGGCTTTCATCCGTCACAGTGCATTCACTCAAGCGGAGTCCTGGAACATGACCAGCGCTTTATCCAGGAGTTTATACGCCAGGCCACGGAGAATAGTTTTCACGTTCATATACATGCACTTTCGGATAAAGCGGTTCGAATTACCCTTGATGCATTTGAAGCGGTAAAGGATGTCGCAGACAAGCTCGATGTCCCGCAAAGTATTACACATGTTCAGCTTGTGCATCCTGACGATGTGTTACGTATCGGTGAGCTTGGTGTGTATGTCGCCGCCACCTATGCCTGGGCAGATCCTGACCTGGAATACGACATGTCCGTGATTCCCTTTGTTGATGAAATCAGGGATCCCACTGACCTTTATAACCTTGACGGGTATTACATGAAAAATACCTATCCATTTCGTTCCATTATGAAAGCTGGAGGTATCCTTACCTGGGGCAGTGATGCGCCGGTCGAATCCCGCGACCCCAGGCCGTTTGAAAACCTGCAAATCGCGGTTACGCGGGCGGCCCAGGGCAGGGTGCTGAATGAAAATGAGACCATTTCTATCCATGACGCGCTCGCGGCATTCACCATAAATGGCGCGCGCATGATGAAGCAGGAAGACAGGGTTGGCAGTATTGAGAAAGGCAAGATTGCGGATCTCATCGTGCTGGATCAAAATGTTGTTCAACTGGCAGAACAGGGCGACGCAGAGTCAATCATGCATACCCGCGTCGACCTGACCATGTTTGACGGTAACATCATTTACCAGCGTCAATAGTGACAGCCGCCTTGAAAAGAGCCTGGTCATGTGCGGCGTACTAAAAGCAGCTCTTGTTGTTTTTCTGGTAAGTATCCTGCCTTTTAATACCCTTGCGTCTGCCCTGGATAAGCCGGTTGATGAGCTGGAACGCGCAAAGCTTTTACGCAGGACCCTGCAGCATGATGGCATTGAACGGGAGTATTTCCTTTACCTGCCCACGAGTTTCAACAGCGAGAATGAAACACCCATCGTGCTCATGCTGCACGGCTATGGCGGAAGCGCGACCGGTATAGCGCTGGAGACAAGCGGTGGTTTCAATCGTTATGCAGAAAAAATGGGTTACATCGTGGTGTATCCACAGGGAACACATTTCCTTGCCAGGGGCTCTGCGGATAAGGAGCAGTTTATCAGTTCCTGGAACGAGCTGAGTGGGCAAAAGGCGAGTGGTCCACGGGGACCACTGTGTAAAGCCGATGCCGAGCCCTATCCATGCCCGCCGGAATGCGGTTCCTGCGGTCATTGTGCCTGGGCCGCCTGCCACGATGACATCGGCTTCATAAAGAAGTTGATGGAAGAAATACAGCTAATGTTCAACAGTAATGCGGCAAGACAGTTCCTTACCGGTTTCAGTAATGGCTCCATGATGAGCCAGAGACTGGCCTGCGAGATGGGGGAATACTGGTCTGCCGTTGCCCTGGTATCCGGTCGGCTGCCCATTGGCTATAGCTGTGCACCTGGAAAGCCCCTGCCATTGCTGCAAATCAATGGCATGAAGGATAGTTCGGTGCCCTATGATGGAAGCGCTTCAAGCGGTGGGTATTTTTACACCAGCGTTCGCGAGGTCAGCGAGACATGGGCAAAGGCGGCGGGCTGTGAGTACAGTCCAGCCAGCTACGAAAGTGGTTATGGTGAGGAGGATGACCTGCAGTGCGAGCGGCAGGCTAACTGCGGCGACAGTAAAATTGAAATCACCAGCTGCGCGCTGCCGGAAAGGGGACACACCTGGCCGGGTTACCCGGTGTACAGTGGCTGGTGTGCCGCCGAAGAACAGCAGCAGACTATTGCCATGCCGGTTTGCAAGAAACCGGATTCAACACGCGAAATCTGGGGTTCGCAAATGATCCTGGAATTCTTTGAGCGTCACAGGAAACGCTGACCTGGCATATTACAGCTTAGAGATTGTCCCGTAACATGGCGATATGCTCCGGGCCTATTCCGCAGCAGCCGCCAATCATGTTCACCCCGGCATCAACCCACTGCCTGGCATAGTCAAGGTAGGCTTCCGGAGAGATGACTTCTTCAAACTTCCAGCTGGGTGAAACGAAGTGACCGCTTTCCGCGTAGGCGAAAGTCGGGCCATCGTAAAGTGTTTTTAATTCCCCAAGTCCTGGCACTATCGCGTTGACGTTGGAGTGCATGATACCGGCAGCATCACAGCCAATATCCAGCAATGTACTGGCCATGTCATGAAAGCTGATGTTTTCGCGCTCCCAGATATCGCTGTCTACGTAGTTATACACTTCGCCCTGTTTATTGACGGAAGCGCTCATACCCAGCCAAACCGGTAAGCCCACGGTGTTTGCAGCTTCCATCACCATGCTGGCATTTTTTATATCCATCATCATCTCGGTGACAATCAGTTCCGCTCCCGCCGCCGCCAGTATTTTTGCTTCACGGAGATAGCCTTCGCGGTATTTTTCCTCCACCGGGAGTTTTGTTGCATCAAAGGCAGGCGCCGAGGACATCGAAGCCGCCACGCACACATTCTCACCGCTGTTTTCCCTGGCCTTGAGTGCCAGTGTTACCGCATCGGTATTAATCTTTTCGGCCTGGTCCGCTAGCCCCATGTGTTCAAGAATATGGGGTGCCGTGGCAAAGGTATTGGCGATAATGACATTTGAACCCGCCCTGATATAACTTTCATGTACCCGGGTAACAACATCCGGCTGTTCCATGTGCGCGATACCGCACCAGGCCAGGTCATTCATCGTGACACCCTGCTTTTCAATCTCCGTGCCGGTGCCGCCATCCAGCAGGATGATTTCATTATTCCTGATCCTGTTTTGAATATATTCGTAACTCATGCCTGCTTCACTCGTGGTTTAGTACGCCCGCGCCCGGTATTCTGATAGACATGCACAATGAATAAAAGCAAAATCAATCTTTTTTAAACCGGGACCGGCATCGTGAACAAACTTAATCAACTGGAAAAGTCACTGGAAGCAGGCAAGTTCAGTATCACTGCTGAACTCGTTCCACCTTTATCAACCGATGCCGATGCAGTACTTGCCGAGGGCGAGTTGTTGCGGGGCAAGGTAGAAGCCATCAATGTTACTGATGGCGCTGCAGCCAAGACCACCATGTCGAGCTTCGCCGCCGCATCGATACTGTCCAGCAATGGTATTGAACCGGTCCTGCAACTGACCTGCCGCGATCGTAATCGAATTGCACTTTGTGCCGATCTCATTGGTGCGGCAGCCTTTGGCATTTCCAACCTGCTGCCTCTCACCGGTGATGATCCGGCAAAGGGTGACCAGCCCGAGGCAAAGGCGGTACACGACATAGATAGCGTGGGACTGATGAAGCTCGCGGGTGACATGGAGCACAGGGCCGCCCTGCCCAATGGTCGCGAGATTGCGAGCCCACCGCACTTTTTTATCGGCTGTGCTGACGTGCCCCGTCGCCTTGAGAAAGACGATACACACCCGGCCCTTCGCGCAAAGACTGATGCCGGTGCGCGCTTCATACAAACCCAGCTGTGCTATGACCTTGACCTTGTAAAGGGTTACATCGACGACCTCGCAGAAAGAGACCTGTTCGGGCGTGCGGGTGTGCTTATCGGCCTGGGCCCGATTGCCTCTGCAAAATCCGCGAGATGGATGAAAGAGAATCTCTGGGGCGTAGCCATGCCGGATGAGATCATTGAACGGCTTGATAATAGTTCAGAGCCGAAGCAAGAAGGCAGGCACATATGCGTTGAGCTCATGCAGGGTTTGAGCCAGGTTGACGGTGTGTCGGGTGTGCACTTGATGGCGCCCGGTCAATCCATTAATGCCATTGCCGATGTCCTTGAGCTTTATCATTCATGAATCCACGTTATGAGATTCTTTTTGAGCCGGTAGACATCGGCCCGGTCACCGCGCCCAATCGTTTTTACCAGGTACCCCATGCCAGTGGCATGACCGAGGCAAACCCTCGCGTGCGTGCCGCGTTCCGAGGAACAAAAGCTGAGGGAGGCTGGGGCGTCGTGTCCACCGGTGCTGTGTCCACCCATCCTTCTTCCGATGACAGTCCGCTGCCATTTGCAAGGCTGTGGGATGACAATGATGTGGCTTCACATGCTCTCAGTTGTGATGCCATACATGAACATGGTGCGCTTGCCGCCATAGAACTGTGGCATGGTGGTGCAGCAGTAATGA
>CAZXDV010000182.1:0-6629 GCA_964639535.1 uncultured Enterobacteriaceae bacterium
ATAACCAGCGGTATCGTTCTGCCAAACCGCACGCCCGCCAGCGCAGCAATAAAACCTCCGACAATCGCCGCGACCAGGGATGCACTCAGGGCATAGTTAATAGTATCCGCATCGAGACCCGCGCTCATGCCAATGCGTTCAACAAAAGCCCAGAAACCAAAAATACTGATGTAGTAAAGGGTACCACCAATGAGGCCGACCCAAATGAGGTGCACGTAAGTCTTTTCCACGTATTCACTGGACTGCACATGCGCAATCCCGGCGGCAGGAAACCTTGGTAAGCACAGCAGCATGGCGAGGGCGAGACCTGCCAGCACGTAAAACACCATGCCCACATCCCGGTCTGCCATGAAAAGCGGCGCGCCGGCAAAAATAGCGGCCATCATCACACCCTGTATCCCCTGTCCTATACCAAAGGCCCGATCCGGTTCGCGGTTGTCGCCCATTGCGGCACAAACAATGGCAAACACTGATCCAGCTATAAGACCGATCAACATTCTTAATGAAACCAGCAAGGTGAAATCACTGATGCTGGCGCTGACCATGTTTAATAATGCGTAGGTCACAAGTCCCGTCAGTAATGCAAAGGTCCATGACACTTTTCTAATCCAGAAGGTGCTCAACAGGATGCCGGTGACAAGACCGGCTCCTTCCAGGGAAGCCATGGTCCCCGCCTGCTGCTCACTAAATCCATAATCGTCTATCACTCCACCGACGATAAGCGGTGCCAGTATCAGGGCTGCAGGGCCAAGTGGATAAACGATAGAAACCAGGATGGTCTGCGCAAGACCGTGATCGAATTGTGTTTTCATGGACAGTAACTAGAAGTTATAGGGGCCTGCTTCCTGTATCTCTTCAGGCAACCAGGTTTCCTGTACCGATAACCAGCTCAGTGTATTACCCCGGTTCAGCACGGCAGTTGATTGCCTGCCGTTGTTACTGCGTGGGGCGTTTACTGCATTCATTTGCCACTCGGTATAGGTCGCTATGATTTGATCCGCGGATTCATGTCGAACAACAACATCTCGAATAGCAATACGAAAATCGGGATTGGTGCCGTGGGCTCCTCGCATGCCTTCCATCAGCGAGTCATACTCGAGCAGCACTCCGTCGGGGCCTGTAAAAAAAGCATTCGTATCAAAGCGGGAAACGAATCGATCCTCGTAGCTTTCCCTGTCTGCGGTTCCCGTAAACCATTCCACGAAGAAAACATGAATATCTTCCACTTCCTTTTCTACTTCTTGCTGGCACTCACCCATTGTTACGTCCCGCCTCTACTGGATTGATAAGCCCCATCCTGCACTATCACTCGCAGGCTGACAAGGAGTCGATTCCAGCCAACCGCGCTAGCCAAGGTCGTCAAATGAAGCTGGTATTTCCTTCCAGCCTTCAGAATAGGAAGAAAGAAGCTTGATCGTGAGCTTGAGGTGTTTAAAGCGCCAGCATCCATCGCTCTCCTTTACCACGTTTGCATCGTACCAGCCGCCGATCCAGTAACTGTCTTCCACATCCTGCCTTGTCCTGTGAGTGGCAGTTTCCCACAGGTAGTAAAAGCAGGTTGCGCTGACAAGATCATCATGAATCTCGATAACCGGTGATACCAGGTAGTGTAGCGTCCAGTTGAAGCCGATATCCGTATTGTTGTGCATTTCATTAACAATGTGCTCACCACCTTCCAGCACACCAAATTGCCCGATATCAAAAACCGCGTCGTCACAAAATAAAGGCCTGAGTATCCTGGGATCGCACTTTGCGTCTGCACCCCGGGAGAAATTCGCAATCAGGACCTTGATCGCCTCGTAGTCTTCAAGACGGGTAATACGTTGTTCCAGCGTGAGATTCGTGGACATCAGCGATCTGCCTTTCCGCCGTGGGCCGCAACAAATCGACTCGCATCAAAACTGTTGGGCACATGATTGCTGCATTCGTAAAGCTCGACATGGGGAGCCGCCTCGGAAAACGCCAGCGCGAGATGATAAAGCGGCAAGGCATCGGCCGGTATCCTGCCCAGCTCGAACTGGTCAAGATACTCCAGCACGTCATCAAGTAATGGCAACATGGCATCATAAAAGGACTGGTAGTCTTCCTGGCTGGCTACCCAGCGCTTTTCCGAGCGCGCCAGTTCCGTGCTATGTGCCCAACCCGGGACAAAAACTTCAAGCGAGGAAAATTGTGACGGCAGTGTAGCCATCTCTCAGGCCCCCATGTACTCGTGCCAGGCACGATGTGTGTTTCGAATCATGATTTCTTCATCCATTAACACCATTTCATCAAGCACACCGGAACACAGCGCGGCGTAGGTATCTTCCATTGTCGACGTATCCTCGAGCCAGGCGTTCCTGTGCAGGGCATTTGTATGGGCGATAGCGATTCGTTCGCTCGGGGTCCTGGGTGGTTTGAAATAGTTTGTGCCCTCCCACAGGGTTTTACCCACTGATATCGGCCAGAACTGGTGATGAAAATAAGTCATGCCCGGGTAACCATTGCCGGCACATAGATGCATGACGAGATTTGGAAAAAATACCGGGAATTCGAACTGGAAATCCTTTCTTCCAGATGGATTCATTTTTTCCGGCAGTTGCTCAAGGTGAGGTTTATGTTGTTCAGAGCTGACCAACCTGCCGCCAAGGTTGCCGGTAACCGGGGTTGGCACCATACCATCGACCGGTGGAACATAAAGTGCCGAGGTACTGTGAGGTCCAAAACACTGGAACTCCGTGTGCTCTATCTTTGCCAGGCTGGGTAAAGTGGCCGCGTGGATAGTAGGCACATGGTAACCTTCCGAAAATGCATACATGGCCACTTTCCAGTTACAGTCAAGCACGGTCGAGTAGCGATAGCTTACGGTAGATTCATGGTAGGGGTAGCCACTGAACTGTTCATCCATACCATCAAGATACTGTTTTAAATCTTTCGGGCTGTCATCAAGATTGATAAAGATAAAGCCCTGCCACGACTGGCAATGAACGCGTTTAAGACCGAGACAATTTTTATCCAGGTTTGCAAAATTCTCTTCCCGTGCGACACCTTTTAATTCGCCGCTGGTTGAAAAACTCCAGGCGTGAAAGCGACACAGCATCAGGTTATTTTTCGCCTTGCCAAGCGTTTGCGGACCCTCTTCCTGGATAAGCTTGTTTCCCCGGTGTGTGCAGAGGTTGTGAAAGGCATTAACAGTACCATCACGATCCCGCACGATGATTAAGGAAGTTGACAGGACATCAAGCTGCCGGACCTTGTAATCCCCGGGTTCAGGGAGTTCTTCATCACGGGCTACATAAAGCCAGGTCTTCCCGAATACCTTTTCCCGCTCTATTTCAAAAAGTTCCGGGTCAATGAGCGGCGCCACGTCCACGGGATCCGTACCGAGTTCCGGGTAACGGGTGGTAAAGGGCATTGCCCGCTTTATGTCATCACTGGTGCCTGGCATGGCTCACTCCGTAAAAATATCAAGAGGTAGAAGTGCGGACACGACAAAGTTAGGCACATCCACCATTTCTGAAATCCTGAGATCCACGGCCACGCTGCAAATCGCATAGGCCTGCTGTTCTGTGTAACCGCGTTCGCTGACCAGGTACTCGATCATATTCAGCAGGGCATTACGTGCTGCCAGGGTCGTGTCCTCAGACTGGGCAACTCCATCTTTTGTCCAGGACTGTCCCGTGGTTGCAAAAAAACGCTTCGGTGCAGCCATTTCAGGACTTGTAAAGTAGTCATCACGATAGAACTGCATGTCGGTAATGTTTCGCTTCTTCGCCTCGCCCTTGAGAAGCCTGAACGAGCCATAAAAAGTGGCGCCCATTTCAACCGCGGTACCACAACTCTCGTTATCTCCCTGGGCAAAATGTGCATCGCCCACTGAGAACAGCGCGCCTTCCGCGTACACCGGCAACCTAACCGTGGTACCAGCTGTTAACTGCTTGATATCGACATTTCCGCCAGTCTCATGAGGTGCCACCGTGCGCACCGCCTTGCTGGCAATACCCTGTTCTGAAGGAACAGCATCAGCGGGATCGGGCAACAATACGGCCCCACCGCGCTCAAGCAGGTTTTTCTCCCTTGCGTTTATTATTTCGAGCAGTTCATGGGAAGGCGAGGTACCGATAACTCCCATGAAGGGCGCACCCGGTATTTTTACACCGGGTAAATCCGCGGAAGTTGCGAAATTATCGGCAATATCCCAGTGAATGATGTGAGGCTCGGTAAACACATCGCGCAGGAATCCGAAGCCGGGTACCTGCACGGTAAAGCCGAACGCCTGCGAAGCAACTTCGAGCACTTTTACCTCGAGAATATCACCGGGCTCCGCACCTTTTACATGAACGGGCCCGGTCAGGGGATGCACCAGGTTCAGGTTACAACTCGCCACCTCTGCAGCAGGCGTGTCATGTTTAAACTGCCCGTCAAAGGCATCACGGGTTTCTATGCCAATCACCTGCCCCGGTTCAACCTCTGCCACCGGCTTGATATCCGGGTGCCAGCGATTGTGTCCGACATCTGCCTCGTCGCCAAGCTTCTTGTCACGGTCAATCTTTATATAGGTATCTGCAGTCGTCGTCATAAATTGTTACCTCATTGTCGATACGCCATTCAGTGCCTGTCATCACCGTGAACTGCAACAAAACGCCTCTCTTCAAAACTGTGCGGGACATTGGGATCGCCGTCATAGAGTTCAACGTTTGGAGAGATCTCAGCCAGCATCAGTGCCAGGTCGAACAGCCTTGCGGAATCCTCCGGTAACTGCCCAATCTTGAACCTGTCCACGTGGTCGAGAATTTCTTCAATATGCGGCAGCAAGGCCTGGTAAAAATCTATAAGCTCCTCGCGACTGGATGCAAGGCGCTTATCCCAGCGCATGTTCTGCGTTGGCATCGCCCAATCTTCAACCAGGTCTTCAAGATCCTCAAAGCCCCCTGGTAATAGCCCCGTCATGGTTCTTCCCCGTTGCCTTGAAGGTATTTTTCCAGCACATGATAACCGTGCCGCACCAGGATCTCCTCATCGTGCAGGTGCATATATTTCTTACTGCCCGACTTCAGGGAAAAGTAAGTGCCTTCCATGGTCGCCGTGTCTTCCAGCCAGGCATTTCTCTGCACCACCATGGCATGTTCCAACGCCCACTTTTCACTGTTGGTCATGGGCTCCTGCACGTAATACTTGCCCTCCCACAGGGTCTTGCCCTGCGCAATAGGCCAGAACTGGTGGGTAAACCAGATCCCCTCTGAAATATGCAGCAGCCAGTTGGGAAAAAACACACTCAGCTCAAAGGCATAGTCCGGGCGTTTTTCATCATTGATTGTAGGAGGAAGAATCGTGCCCTCAACATTATTGACCAGTGAACCTCGAGCCCTGGCCTGTGCAATCCTTGCTACCGGGGACGACTCCTGGGCCGGGTCGAAACACACGGCGGTAGTGCGATGATCGCCATACAGCTTGATCATCTGCAGGCCGGTAGAAAAAGTACCTGGAAAAGAACCGGCATGAATGGTGGGCACGTGATAGGCCTCGGCAAAGGCATCCAGGCCAACTTTCCAGTTGGTATCCATGTAGGTGTAGTAGGTAAAGCAGTGCGAGAGTTCATGGTAGGGAAAACCTGAAAAATGTTTGCCCATGTCACCAAGAAAATCCTCAAGACCTGTACTCGGCTCATCCTCCAGGTTGATAAAGATAAACCCTTCCCAGGTGTCACAGCTGATCGGCGTCAGCCCATTATCCCCCTTGTTGAAACAGGGCGGCATACCACCATCCTCCTGCACGCCAATAAGCTGACCCTGGTCGTTATAGGTCCAGGCATGGAAGCGGCAGCTGAAGGCCGCTTTCTGTCCGAAGTTGTCCCATTCACCCTCGGGTACGACAACGGTATTACCGCGGTGAGAACAGGTATTGTGAAATGCGCGAACCCTGTTGTCCTTTCCGCGAATCAATAAAACCGAGGTGCTGGCAAAATCCAGTCGCTTTAACTTGTAGCAACCAGGCTCGGGCAGCTCCTCAACGCGACCCACGTGCAACCAGGTCTTCTTGAAAACTTTTTCAATTTCCTGCTGGTAGATATCTTCTGAAATACAGGGCTCGGTTGACACCGGCTCTTCTCCCAGCCAGGGGTACTCTTTCGCCCAGCGGCGGTTTTCAACTTCAGCAGAACTCATTGGGCACCTCCCACGTATCTGATTCCTGCGAACCCCTGCTATATTCACCTATACCCGTATTGCCGGGCAAATTCCATGTATTGCGGGATTCCTGCTCAATTCTAAATGATCTACTTGAAATCGAGTAGGTCTTGGTGAAAACTGCTGATCTTATGAGCAATTTCAACCGGTCAACGGGTGCCAACACGTGAGCCTGCAAGCAAAACTTGGTGGGATCCTGTTCCTCGGCATCTGTCTCGCCCTTGCCGGCCAGGTGTTTACCAACCAATTCTTTGAAGTTCCTGCTCACCTCGCTTTGCAGGATCAATCGGATCTGAAGGATGTGAACAGGGTTAAGCAGGCACTCCTGGCACTTGAAGACTCCCTGCGCAGAACTGCAACTGATTATGCCGCCTGGGACGTTAGCTACGAGTTTGTTGAGCTCGATGAAACAGACCCCAGGCGCATTGAATACATAGAAAGTAATTTTGATAATTACTCTCTTTA
>CAZXDV010000183.1:0-6608 GCA_964639535.1 uncultured Enterobacteriaceae bacterium
CTTTGATATGTTATTTAAAGTTAGCAAGCTGGTTTCAACCGAATCTATTAAACCCGATAGCACGACACTATCACTACTATAACAGGACGCGAACGCATTATTAGGTGTATATACCGCCATGACCCCAAAATCCCATGACCCAGAGTTCCATGCGTTTAACACGAAGATGCAGGCAGAAGGCCTGCCCGAGGTTGCGATCGATAATTTTCATCGTCATTTCCAGCAATTACTCAAAGGCCACGCTGGACTGATTCCGGAAGCGGACATCAGTCCCGTGGAATCGCTGGTGGATGCCAGGTCAATGGACGAAGCCTATGTAAAAGCGGGTAAGGCGAGCCTGCCTGCCACCGTCATGATAAAGCTCAATGGTGGCCTGGGTACATCCATGGGACTGGAAGCGGCAAAATCCCTGATACAGGTGAAAGATGGTTTCAGTTTCCTGGACATCATTATCCGGCACGCGATGAAGTTAAATACCCGGCTGCTGTTTATGAACAGTTTCAGTACCCGGGATGATACTTTAAAGGTGATTGCTGATAGTGACATGCCCGCAGCAGGAACCCTGCCGCGGGATTTTCTTCAGCACAAGGTGCCAAGGATTGACTGTGACAGTATGCAGCCGGCGACCTGTGACGACAGGCCGCAACTTGAATGGTGCCCGCCGGGTCATGGTGACATTTACATTGCCCTGTTAAGTAGTGGGGTTCTTGCCCACCTGCTCGAGCAGGATATTTACTACGCCATGATTTCAAACTCCGACAACCTCGGCGCCAGCCTTGATGAAAAGCTACTCGGTTACCTGGTTGAAGAAAAACTGCCTTTCCTGATGGAGGTCACGGACAGGACCGAGGCAGACAAAAAAGGAGGGCACCTGGCACAGGCCAGGGATGGCAGCCTGCTGCTGAGGGAATCGGCCCAGTGTCCGAAGGAAGATCGCCAGCATTTTGAAAACATCAAGCGCCACCGTTACTTCAATACCAACAATCTGTGGATCAACCTGCGCGTGTTGAAGGACTATCTTGATAGCCACGATAGCATTATTGATTTACCGCTAATCTGTAACCGGAAAAATATCGATCCGGGGGACCCAACATCGAAAGCGGTGTACCAGCTTGAGACAGCCATGGGTTCAGCTATCGGCGTTTTTACGGGCGCAGCGGCAGTGCGAGTCCCAAGAACACGCTTTGCACCAGTGAAAACAACCAGCGATTTGCTGCTTTTGCAATCAGACCTGTATGAGCTTACGCAAGAGTTTAGCGTTGCCAGTAAGCTTGACCCGTCAGAATTACCCCCAGTCAGCCTGGATAGCAGGTACTACAGGCTGATACAGGATTTCCAGTCACGCTTTGCCAGTGGAGCTCCGGGCCTTGAGCAGTGTACGGGACTGACAATCGAAGGGGACGTCAGCTTTGGTAAAAATATAAAACTACTGGGCAAGGTTCACCTGCGTAATAGCAGCGACAGGCAAATAAAAATCGAGGATGATTCAGTCCTTGAAGGTGAGCACGACTGGTCCTGAGTAAGCCTCTACTCTTCACCCGCAAAAGGGTCGGTACCGTATTTTTCCCAGCGCTCCTGCCCCAGTTTTCGCGCGACGTCTATGTCCTCTTCATCGAGCTCAAACTCAAGCTCTTCCAGCAGGGTCTCTGCTTCTTCCACGCCACTTGCAACAACGACGTGAATCCAGGCATAGGCCTCAACAAGGTTTTCCTCGACGCCGGCACCGTCGAGATACATTTCAGCCAGGGAAAACTGCGCATTGGCCTGCCCCTGCTGCGCGGCCTTGAGATACCACTTCACGGCCTCTTCGTCTGACTGTGCAACTCCCTCGCCACGCTGGCACATGTCACCATAGTTAAACTGGGCGTAGGCATTTCCCTGCTCGGCGGCCTTTAAATACCATTTCGCCGCCAGGCTTGAATCCTGTGCCACCCCGGCACCATTTTTATATAACCATGCAAGGTTGCCCTGGGCTTCAACATTGCCCTCTTCGGCCAGCGGCTCAAGCAATTGGAAGGCAAGCTTGTAGTTTCCAGATTCAAAGGCACGGTGCGCGGTACGCATGTCCGCCACTGCGCCGCTGCAAACCAGTAACAGTGGCAGGAATAAAAAAACCAGCCTCATCGTGAAACTACTTGTCAGTCGGTGTAACAGGATAAATCCCGTTAGCGCAGTTTCAGGGTGAGGGTATGGTGGCAAGGGCATCCTGCCAGGCGCTGGAAGACAACATCGCGCCTGCCCAACGCTGGATCTCGGCATAGTCCTGCAGCGGGTAACCTGCAGGTTCTGCACAATAAAGCCAGCTTACAATGGCATGATCGGCAATCGTGACCTGGTCGCCAACCATGCAATCACGCCCCCTGAGATGTTCATTCAGCACCTGTGAAAATCGATGAAAGTCGTCCGCAACATTTTCTATTGCCTGCTCGTCGGTTTCGCCCATGCCGAACATCGGTTTTACCAGTCTTTCAAAGGTGTAAACACCGCAGGCCGGGCCAAAATGCGCGGTACGCCAGAACATCCATTGCAGCACCTGGCCTGACAACCTTGCATCGGCAGGCATGAGGCCGCTAGCGGGTGCCTGCTGTGCCAGGTAGGCCATAACCGCGCCGGATTCCCACAACACGAAATCACCATCAGCAAGGGTGGGAATCTTGTGGTTGGGGTTCAGTGTGATGAAATCGGGCTGCATGTGTGCACCTGCTGACAGGTCCACGTTAACTATCTCTACATCGACGCCTGCATGATTGGCTACCGCCTGGCAGCACAGGGAATTCGGTGACGGGGCAAAAACATAAAGTTGCATGCTAAATCCTCCCTTGGTTCGTGATTAAAAGTATAGACTAGGCAAGCAGGGCCCGGTCGGAAACAAACGGATTTGTCATTCTTTCCTGGCCAAATGTCGAAGTCGGACCATGGCCGGGAATAAATTGCACATCATTACCAAGCGGCCATAGTCTTTCTGTGATCGATGCGATCAGGGTGGCATGGTCTCCGCGCGGAAAATCTGTGCGCCCGATAGATCCCTGGAATAGCACGTCACCCACAACGGCAAGCTTTAGCTCGTTATTAAAAAACACCACGTGACCGGGCGTGTGGCCGGGACAATGCAGGACATCCATGGTGATTTCACCAAAGCTCACGGTATCGCCCTGCTCCAGCCAGCGATTCGGCTCAAAAGCCCTGGAGGCTGGAAAATCAAACATGCTTGCCTGCTCTTCCAGCATATCTATCCAGAACTGGTCTTCCCGGTGTGGCCCTTCAATGGGTACGTCGAGTTTTTCAGCCAGTTCTGCGACGCCGCCGGCATGGTCAATGTGTGCATGGGTGACAAGTATTTTCTCGATCTCGGCCTCGTATTCATTTGCCTGTGCCAGGATTCGATCAAGTTCCCCGCCGGGATCTACGACTGCGGCCTTGCCACTTGATTCACAAACCAGCATGGAACAGTTTTGCTGGAAGGGCGTGACCGGTATGACTGCAACTTTCAATTTTCTCTTGCTCCTTAATTACTGACCGGCTGGATTCACTGGCCTGATGTTGTACCTGAGTTTCTTTGATCGTAGTGCCGGGCCCAGCCGTGAATGCGCCACCAGGTTTTGTCTCAGGACAGCAGCCGAGGACGCCCTTCGCAGGAATACGCCAACCTTGTTATCCAGCAACGGGCCCGAAATGCTGAAAACTGCCGGAAACTTTTTCCCGATGGACCGCCTGGCAAAGCACCCGCATGACCTGAGTTCCTCAAAGGACCCGAAGTTCACAACCAGTTGACCATCACGTTCCAGGTGTCCCAGCAGCAGTGTAAACCATTGACTATTCGCTTCAAGCGCCCTCTCCGGCTGGCGATCAATGTCGGTGAAAAGATCGTCGATGATCAGGTCAAAAGCCGGGCCATCATAATCATTCAGCCATTGCTCCGCCTCGGCCAGGTGTAACTCAGCAATGTCATGGCTTACATTGAAAAAACGCTCGGCAATTTCCAGGTGCAGGGGATCAAGCTCCACCCCGACAATGCTGGCGGGCTTGAGCAGTTCACGTATTTGCATGATGGCCGCGCCACCACCGACACCCAGCACAAGAACCCGCCTGGTGCTTCCGGCCGGGTAAAAAAACGCGGGAATAATGAGTAGATCCCAGATGCTGCCACTTAGCAGGCTTTTGGGATTAAACTCGCTGTGGCAAACATTGTTGGTGTAAAGTCTCCTTGAGGCGCCGGCGGAACGAACCTCGTACTTTTTTCCATTTTGTTTTTTTTGCCAGATAATTGCCATAACCAGTATCAAGACCCGGTGGATTGAAATAACAGTGACAGCTGAGAAAACAACATACGGCGTGAACGATGCCTCATACCAGGCAGCCGGCGGCTACGAGGGAATTCAAAAATTGGTCAATGACTTTTACGACTTGATGGATAGTCTACCGGAATTCAAGGTGATTCGCGCCCTGCACAAGCCAGACCTTGAAGATGCACGCATGAAGCTTTGCTACTTTCTCTCGGGCTGGCTTGGAGGTCCGAAACTTTACCAGCAGCAGATCGGCTCCATCAGCATTCCCGGTTTTCACAGGCGCTTTAATATTGGCATAGCTGAACGGGATGCCTGGCTGGGTTGCATGTCGCTGGCAATATCAAGACAGGACTACGACACGGACTTCAAGGAATACCTGCTGTACCAGCTCTCTATCCCTGCTGACCGCTGCCGTGTTCCCGAAGACGACGGTTAACTTCACCCACTTCTGCAATAACAGCGTCCGCATTGTTGTAGTCTATATTGATTAGACTGGCCTGCTTCCCGTGGACCAGTACCAGGCTCGGAAATCCCCGCACCCCGACCGACTGTGTAAAATTCACCTGTGCTTCAAGTTCATCCTGGACTGCGCTTGAGAGCAGGTCCATCTCGAATTGCTTCACGTCAAGTTCAAGCTCGGTTGCCAGTTCAACGAGGGTTTGCCTGTCTGAG
Organism: uncultured Enterobacteriaceae bacterium; assembly: GCA_964639535.1. Taxonomy (GTDB): domain Bacteria; phylum Pseudomonadota; class Gammaproteobacteria; order Eutrophobiales; family Eutrophobiaceae; genus WLWS01. The sequence goes on from CAZXDV010000183.1 coordinate 4,959, forward strand.
GGATTCCTCGCCTCGCGATAGTAGGCGCGCTGGATTGCCTCGGTCATGGCATCGCCGTGGCTTTCTCCCTGGAGACTGGCAGCGATGACGGCGCGACAGGCCGGGTAAGTTGAACGGCGGGCTTCACACTTGTCCCAGAAATCGAAGTTTAATTCCGTCCCGGGCACCATCTGCTGAATTCGACGCCAGTGCCCCTTGATGTACTCCTGCATTTCCGCATCCATCGCGCTGTCATCATCGGGAGCTAGCCCACCAAGAACATTGAGCCACTGCACCTCAGCTGGCAGTTGTTGGCGTAACTTTGCCAGCACAGGCCTAACGGCGTAGCACCAGCCGCACATGGGATCGTGAAAATAATAAAGAATCGCTGACATCACCTGCTCCGTTTTATACTGTTGCAGGGTAACTTGTATAACCGGCGAAGCACAGGAAAAATACGCGGCATGAAATTCACACAGGAACTGGTCAGCGGCACATTGTTGCGAAGATACAAGCGATTCCTTGCCGACGTGGAACTGGAGAACGGCGAGATGGTTACTGCCCATACGCCCAACACCGGTTCCATGATGGGGTGCTGTGAACCGGGTTCGCCGGTCTGGCTAAGCCGCTCCGACAACCCCAAGCGAAAATATGCCCTCTCATGGGAAATTGTGGGTGTTGAGGGTGACACGCTGGTTGGTATTAACACCGGTCTGCCAAATCGGCTTGTAGCAGAGGCCATTGATAACGGCGTCGTAAAGGAATTACAAGGTTACGCAGATCTTCGAAAGGAAGTTAGATATGGGAAAGAGAAGAGCCGTATCGATATCCTGCTTGAAGATGAGCAACTGGGTCTTTGTTACGTCGAGGTCAAGAACGTCACGCTGGTCAATGATGGGCATGCATTTTTCCCTGACGCTGTCAGCAGCCGTGGAGCAAAGCACCTGCGCGAACTGGCCGCCATGTGTGAAGCTGGACATCGTGGCGTGATCTTTTTCTGCGTGCAGCGCGTGGATGCCCTTGATGTTTCACCTGCCGACGACATCGACCCGGAGTATGGAAAGACACTTCGCGAAGCCATGCACCGGGGCGTCGAAGCCCTTGCCTATCGCGCCAGCGTAAGCCCGCTGGAGATTTGCCTGGACACCCGCATTCCAGTGATAAGCTGAAACCCGCCGTGATAACCTGTTCTTGCCTTTAACAGGGGCGGGTGATATGGTCACTGACCACGTCGACGATAATCAAGGTCGGACCAGAATTGCTGCTAACTAAATTCATCAAGCCCCTTATTTTCTGTATTTCACTGGTGTCTGCGCATGGCCTTCACACTGCACTCGCGGCACAGCTTGATACCGCAGACGCCTATTACGAAGATGCGCTGGTCAGGTATCGTACAAAGGATTTCAACACCGCAATTATCCAACTGAAAAATGCCTTGCGTCTGGACAAGGATCACTTACCTGCAAAGATACTGCTGGGAGAGGCGCTACTGGGTTCAGGTGAAGCGCAGGCTGCTGAAGCACAGTTATTAAGGGCACGTAAACAGGGTGCCGACGAAAACCTTGTGGCTGTGCCAATTGCAAATAGTATGTTAAGCCAGGGCAAGTACGAGGAGCTGGAGGATTACATCAACCGCGCCCGGCGTTCTGCTGAGGTTGATTCGAAGCTCTA
>CAZXDV010000184.1:0-6532 GCA_964639535.1 uncultured Enterobacteriaceae bacterium
CATTTGTCGGACTCATCGGTTCAGCAACAAAGTTAAAGCGTTTTCAGAAACGCCTGCTTGAGTCCGGCATCAGCAATGAACAACTGGATAAACTTTGTTGCCCCATTGGCATCGAGGGCATCAACAACAAGACACCCGGGGCCATTGCCCTGTCGGTGGCTGCGCAATTACAGGAGCTTTATGAAAAGAATAATGCGAGCGTGGGCGAGGCCCGGGCCGGAAACAGGGACGTGAGGGCACACTGAGTGGAAGCTTACCTGCTTGAGTGGCTTAACCTCCTGGTAAGGTGGACACACCTGATTGTTGGCATCGCCTGGATCGGCTCTTCCTTTTATTTTGTCTGGCTCGATACCAACCTTAATAAACCTCCCCGCGATCCGGAAAGCGACGACGTGGCGGGAGATCTCTGGGCGGTACATGGTGGCGGCTTTTACCATGCTCAAAAATACCAGGTGGCGCCGCAGGAATTACCCGAGCCACTGCACTGGTTCAAGTGGGAAGCCTACACTACCTGGCTAAGCGGTTTTGCCCTGTTCGTGCTGATGTATTACGTGAATGCAGATGTCTACCTGGTTGATAGCTCCAGCGGTATCAGCGCCAATGCCGCGATTGGCATCAGTGTCGCCCTGCTGCTTGCGGGGTGGGTGGTTTACGACCTGCTTTGTCGTAGCGGATTGAACGATCGCCTGATTGGCGCACTGGGATTCCTTCTAATCATTCTCGTCAGCTGGCTGGTTAGCCAGTACTTCAGCGGGCGCGGCGCCTATATCCAGGTTGGCGCAATGCTTGGCACAATCATGGTAGCCAACGTGCTGATGATCATCATTCCAGGGCAGCGGGAACTGGTAGAGGCAAAGAAACGCGGCGAGGAACCAGACCCCATGCCCGGTATCAGGGGCAAACAACGCTCGGTTCATAATAACTACATTACCCTGCCCGTGCTGTTTGTCATGCTAAGTCCACATTACCCGATGACCTACAGCCATGATTACAACTGGCTCGTGCTGATTGTCATTTTTGTCGCAGCGATCCTGATCCGTCACTTTTTCAACCTGCGCAATAGCGGCAAGGTACAACCCATGCTACCCATTGCCGCCGTACTCATTCTTGCTGGACTGGCTTTTGCCATCGCGCCAAAAACGAAGTCTTCCGCCGATACCACGGCACATGTTCCAGTCGACATGGTCGTATCCTTTGCCGACGTACAGGCCATCATCGTGAATCGCTGCAACACCTGTCATTCAAGCACCCCGAATCATCCAACTGCACCCGTGGCACCCAACGGCGTGATGTTTGATACACGGGAGCAGATTGAACAATGGGCTGCACGCATACATGAACGTACCGTCGTCACCCGTACTATGCCACTGGCCAATCTTACCGGGATTACGGACGAGGAAAGAAATATGCTGGATGCGTGGTTCCGCGGTATCGCAAAAAGCCCGTAAGTGAAACCAAAGCTGGTCGCTCAATTATCAGAACGATTTTGATTCACTTTCCGTCATGGAAAAATAGTTCTCGGTAAAGGCGATAGCTGCCTCGGAGTCAAAAGCCTTGCAGGTAAACAACACAACCGCGAGGAACCGGGCAGAGCTCCACACGTAAATTGAAATACCGGAATCTATTAACGGAATGAAGGCATCAAAGCCCTGGTTTTCATCCTTGCCGGTGCCTTCGGGGGAATGGATGATGGGTTCGCCATAGGTTCTCAAATCGAGTTCCGCTGCCAGCTGCAACAGGTATTCCCTGACATTGGATTCCTGCACCTCGATGCTGTAGTTGCCTTCAATGAGCAGGCGCTGGCGTATAATTTCCGGGGCAAGGTCTTTCATTTGATCAAACCACCCTTATTCTTCAAGTCTCTTGCTTGCCGCATCCTGCATGAAGTCATTCATCTCATTTTCAAACTTCTCCACGTCACCCGGCGCAGTTGGCACCCTCGGTACAGAAACCCCGGTCTCCGCGGAGACCTCTTCATACCTGTCACTGGATGAGCCCGAATCAAGCTGTTGCTTGACCAGCAGGCCGATAATTGCAAGGACAATAAGTATTCCTATCAATCTCATAATGCGCTCCCTCTCCCGGGTTTCCCCGCAACATATAGTAAACCAGGTGTTAAATCCATTGTTCAATCTCGGCTACATACTCATCGGGCAATTCAAGTTTCATCGCAACCCTGGCAAGGCTCTTCGCATATTCACTGTTACTACCCGATAACTTTTCTACTGGCAAAACATAGCTTACTGCTTGAATTGCACCACCATCCATGTAAACCGCTTCGACATCCAGGGGTTTATAGTCTTTTACACTTTCATCCTGGTAAAGCTTTCGTACCTCGCTATCAGCAAGTTCTATAACTGTTCCATAACAGCGGGAACCGGGGCTTGCCAGCAGCGTTGCACGTTCACCGATCTTTAGCTGATAGCCTGGCAGGCAGGCCAGGGTTACATTTACCGGGTGACATTCCTTTTCTTCCAGCACCTGTGGATCCATAAAAAGACCGTAGAAGAATATTGCTGGCATGCGCTAAAACTCCACGCATTGTAAATCCTGCGCAAACACCAGCTCTCCCTGGTAGCGATGGCGTATTATTTCCAGTGAGCTATCTTTTTCTGCGAGACTTCGCTTCATGTGATGGGAGAGCAGCAGCTTTCTTACCCCTGCACCAGCCGCGATACGCCCAATCGATGAAGGTGGCATGTGCAGGTTTCTCGCTACCCGGCCTGCTTCCTCAGGTACTGCGTGATGGGCAACGAGGAGATCGGCTCGCCCAGCCAGGCTGCTGAGGATTTCATTCTGGTTACTCATGTCACCACTAAACACTACGCGCTTGCCACCAACCTCGATGCGCCAGGCCAATGCCGGTAATGGACCGTGGTGCACCGAGACCGCCACCAGTCGAAAACCAGCGACCTGTTCAATGATCTTTTCAGCTTTACCAGGTGGAGTGACGTTTCCGGGAATCAATCGATAGTCATCGCTGCCGTCCAGGTATGAAGCCAGGTAGGGATAGGCACCACCGGGACCAATTAAACGAGACACGAAGTCTGTGGTTGACGGCATAAGATCATTACCGCCTGGCCCGAGAACGGGTAAATCACGGTTTCGACCGGAGAAGAACGAGGCCTTGACCAGGGCCGGAAGATCGCTGCTGTGGTCCACGTGAAGATGACTCAGGAGTATTGCATCAAGGTCGTTTATGGATGCGCCTGACTCTTCAAAGCGCTGCATGCTGCCGCTACCAATGTCGACCAGTATTCTTGCCTTGCCATTCAGCCATAGCAGGTAAGAGCTTGATGTCCTGCCGTCATCCAGCTCGGGGCCACCGGAGCCCAGCACCTGTAGCCAGGTGCCTGTATCCCCGCAGGCAGGATGAGCAAGACAGGGTACAAAAAGCAGGAGCAGCAACAGGCACTTTTGCAAGCGCCCGGTTTTTGTCAGGTGTCCAGCCATTTGTACATGACCAGGGCATCAATAAAACCCAGCGTGGGATGCTTGAAAGCTTTCGGCAGGGTGCCGACAACATCAAACCCGAGTTTTTTCCAGAGTTTAACCGCGCCCTCGTTACTGGATGCCACAAAATTGTACTGCATCGCCTTGTAGCCCAATTCCCTCGCCACTTCCTGCGAATGTTCACACATGGCAGTAGCAAGACCCTTACCCCTGGCAGATGCGGCTACCATGTAACCGCAGTTGCACACGTGTTCACCGGGGCCCGACTGGTTTGTCTTGATATAGTATGTGCCTTGAATACCTTCATCATCCTCGGCAACAAAAGTACGTCGAGGAAGTGTCATCCACAGTTTAAGACCTTCGTCTTTTGCAACGTCCCTCGGGTAAGCATAGGTCTCTCCCGCTGCAGCGATTTCCTGGAATATGGGCCAGATATGCTCGAAGTCTGCGGCAGTGGCTTCGCGTATTTGAAGAGAAGCCGTTGTCATTGCAGATCGAGGCTGAGCGCTTCGGCCAGGTCCTGGATCTCGCAGTTGTCGCCTTCGCCGCCGCGGTCAATGACAAGAAAACGGCTTTCGGGTTTCAATACCAGCAGCGGGTGATGCCAGGTGTTGGGCCTGAAATTAACACCCTGCCTGCCGTTGGTGATAAAGGCCCTGACGCTGCCAGGCGTGGCCTCGGTGGCCACCACCACGAGGAAGGGATCGGAACCAAGCGGAACAAAAGCCTGGCTTGCCAGCGGGTGACGTTCAAGCATCCTGATTTGAATGGGTTGCTTGAGCGGGTTGCTCTCGTAAATACTGATCTGCGGATGACCGTTCTTCGTTAACACATCGATACTTGCAAGGTCACTGTAGTTGCGCGCGCTACCATCATTGATCAGCTTAAACTGCCTGCCGTCGGTTTCGATGACATCACCATACCCGGTAAAGCTATCCTGGCTTAAGGGGGAAGGCCTTAGTACACGGTCGCTCATGCCGGCCTGGCTAAGAAATATGCCCAATAACCCTGACACGGCTGAGACCACCGTCAGGATAAATCTGTATTCTCAGGTGGCTTGCCCTGACTTCGGCTTCGAGCTCATCTGAAAAAGTATGCACAGCGTCAGCACCCAGTTTCTGCCTTTTAAGGATCGGTACCCAGTCAAGACTGCCGGGATCAGCCATGGATGATTCATCGGCGATGACACAACCCTCGATGGAGACACCATCGGGATAATTACCCTTGAAAAAGGCAGTATCTACTTCAAGCTGTTTTACCACGCCGGGATGACCAAGCCTGATAATTACCCAGTCATTGCCGGGCTCGCGCCGACGGCGTGTTTCCCAACCATCGCCCATGTTAATCCCCTTGCCAGGCATGAGAATATTGCCCATGACACCAAAGTGTTCATCATTACATGCCAGGGCCACACCTCCGTTCACCGCGGCGGCAAGATCTACAAGCTCGTCTGCCGCGACCTCGCTCCAGTCTTTGTGCACCTGTCCAAAAAGCTTGAGACGGGCAACGCCACCATCGGGGTAAATGTGCAGGCGTACGTGGTTCCAGTTAGCGGTATTTTCGATTTCAAAAATATTGTGGCTATCACCGGATAGCTCTACCTCGGAAAGTATTTCAGTCCATGCCGTGGAATCATCCAGTGGCGTGTCGCTGTAACAGGCCTCGACAGAGGCCCGCGGTGGAAAATTGCCGGTAAAATGCCGTGTATCAATGTCAATCACGGCTATCCTGCCCGGTAAGCCCATTTTTACCACGCAGTAATCATGGCCTTCCGTGCGTTTTCGTCTTGATTCCCAGCCATCCATCCACTTACCGTGATCATCGTACTTGTCATCGATAAATACCGGCTCGGCAGGATTGAGCATCCTTTCCATGGGCGCAAAAAAATCATCGGTGCAGTAGATCGCCTCGGCACCAAGCCTGCTGTTAGCCAGGTCCAGGTAGCGGCTACGATACGGAGCAAGCACGTCTGTTGTTGAATCGTTCAATTTTCTACAGCTCATTGGTCTAAATTAGTGATTATTGTAAACAATTTAGGTAAAACTTGAATAAAATAGCGCTGAAATCCACGGAGCCTGTACTGTGAATGACAATTCAGAACAATATCCGCGTGACATGGTGGGCTATGGTGCATCTGCACCCCATCCCAACTGGCCCAATGACGCACGTATCGCCCTGCAGTTCGTACTGAACTATGAAGAAGGTGCCGAGAACTCGGTTCTGCATGGTGACAAGGCCTCGGAGACTTTTTTATCGGAAATAATCGGTGCCCAGGCCTTCAACGATCGCCATATGAGCATGGAGTCCCTGTACGAGTACGGTAGCCGGGCTGGTTTCTGGCGCATCATGAGAATATTCCAGGAACGTGGTTTAAAGCTGACGGTTTTCGCGGTGGCCATGGCCATGCAACGCAACCCGGAGGCCGTCGCCGCAATGCTTGAGGCCGGCCATGAAATAGCCAGTCACGGCTGGCGCTGGGTTTCCTACCAGGACATGGACGTGGAGACCGAGCGGGAACACCTGCAGCGTGCCGTGGAAATTATCGAGGACATGACCGGTGCGATGCCACTGGGCTGGTACACCGGCAGGGATAGTCCCAATACGCGACAGCTGGTTGTTGAGCACGGTGGCTTTCTCTATGACTCAGATTCCTACGCCGACGACCTGCCCTACTGGGTCAAGGTGAACGACTCTGATCACCTGGTTGTACCCTATACCCTGGACAATAACGACATGCGCTTTGCCACCATGCAGGGTTTTAACACCGGTGAGCAGTTTTTTACCTATCTCAAGGACAGCTTTGATGTGCTCTACCGCGAAGGAGAAGACTCTCCGAAAATGATGTCCGTGGGACTGCATTGCCGGCTTGCGGGCAAACCAGGCCGAGCAGCGGCACTGATGCGATTCCTTGATTACGTGCAGGGCCATGAGAAGGTGTGGATATGCCAGAGAGTCGAAATTGCCCGGCACTGGCATGAGCACCACTCACCGGGCACATAGTAGTTAACACACTGAATTGAAGTACCAGGTAGGGTCGAGAAGTGGTGCATGGATGCACCGTTTACGAATCTAAGGATGC
>CAZXDV010000185.1:0-6445 GCA_964639535.1 uncultured Enterobacteriaceae bacterium
TTTCTTCGTCGGTCCTTATCCATGCGGACGTCGACGGCGCAGTGTCGTGATTATCAGTGCTCGCTATGATGGACCATCGGCCCGCGTTGTCGATACCGAAAGCTGAACTAGCTCCACGTCGTCGCCTGTGTTGTCGGCCGAAAGCCGGCCGCTTGTTGACCGGTGTGATCAAGGCGCGAAGACCGGCGAAGCTATCTGAAGTAACGAGTCCGCTGGCGGCCAGCTCTGCCAGGCCTTCTTCAACGTGGGTTCTAAGCATGCCGGTATGGGCGACGATATCTACAAAGAAACTGGCGCCATGATTTTCAAGGCATTCAAATATTGCCTTCCCACCTGAAGAGAGCAATTCTCGTCCGCTGTCGCCGGATTCCTGCAGAGATTGCCAGTCGGCAACATCCTGCCGGTCAAGTAGTGTCACCGGGCTGTTTCTCAGCAGGTTGGCCTTGCTGCCAGTTGTCTCGGTACTACGTTGCCTGTGTAGTCGCGTCCAGATAATTCGGCCACTGCTACAAAGCTGGTCAAGACTGGACGAAACATAGCCCCTGATACGCGTTGGTAGAATATCCTGCTCCCATGCAGCTGCTGCAATGGGAAAACCCTGCAGGCGGTCAATTGCATTGGCCAGCGCCTCGTCCCCTTCCGGCCTGGTATCACCCATACCGTGCCACTGGAACAGGAAGCGCATGTACTCTGCAGTTGTTACTGCCTGGATTTCCTTGCGCAGAGATTTGATCGTATAACGATGCATACGCGCCAGGAGTCCGCGTTCGCACCATTCGATGTCATCAGTGGAATTGGTATATTGACCCTGCATGGCATAGCCTTCATTTTCCAGCATCAGCATCGCCTGTCTTAATTCACCTTGAGAACACTCAAAGAGTTCCGCAAGTGCGTTTTCACGGACGGGCCCCGAGCACTCAAGACGAGCGCGGGCCAGTTCTACGAGGGCTGGTTCCCTGTCCCAGCTTACAGCTGAACTGGTTCCGGCGGGTTCAATGTGCGGGTTCATATTATGGTCGCTGAACACGACCATCACCTGGGCAAGTCGCTCAGCACATACCCAGAGCAACTGCTTTCCAGTGTTAACCTGCGTGACTCGCCTGTCACGTGTGAGCGCCTCCAGGAATGGTTGATAGTTCATCCCAGCAGGATTATTTCCCGCCAGCTCGTCATCAGTGAGAACGCCAAGCACCATGATTGCATCATGTAATTCTTCTACACTGGTGACCGATGGCCATGCTTCCCTGCAAACCTCGCGTATGGCATCTGCATCGAGCCTTGCAATTTCTGATGCTTCAGCCGGGCTCATGAATCGCCGTGCTGCTACGGCACGTGTTCTTCTTTCTTCTGCCGGCGCATCATCAAGAAAGGCATAGGGTCGTGCTGTAAGTATTTCCTGCGCCAGGGGTGAGGGACTACTCAGATCGCGGCAATGGACCGTGATTTCCTGAGCTTCAATTCTTCCCAGGATGTCTTTCAGGGACTCGATATCCATCAATTCATTCAGGCAGTCGTCAACTGTTTGATCTACCAGCGGGTGTTCAGGTATTTCCCGTTCACCGGCAATGTTGTCCTGGCAGGCCAGTTGGTCAGGAAACACCAGCGCCAGCAAGTCCTCGGAATCAGAGCGCTGAAAAACCGGGGGAACCTTGCTTCCGGCATAATTCCGCTTCACTGCAAGTGAAATCGTGGCGTTCCAGCGCCAGTGGGTAGGAAACATGGGAGCGCCCAGCATGGCCTGGCTTACAACCTCCTCGATGCTGTTGGAATGTACAAAACGAATGGCGTCTTCCAGGGGGAAACTATGCGTTGCACCAAGGGATATCACGATACTGTCTTCAAGAGCAGCAGCCTGCAATTCAAAATTAAATTGCTTGCAAAAGCGCTTGCGCATACCAAGCCCCCAGGCCTTGTTCACCCTTGAACCGTATGGAGAATGAATGACCAGGTGCTGATCGCCGGCCTCATCAAAAAAGCGCTCAAACACGATGTCTTTTTGAGTGGGTATGCAGCCCAGCGCGGCCTGCGTTGTAGCAAGGTAGGAAACCAGCTGTTCCGCTGCAGCCGTGTCCAGCTGCAGTTCGTTTACCAACCACGCCTGTGCAGTTTGCATACCCTGTTCAAGCTGCTCGCCGATATTTTGCCGAAGCCGGGAAACTGCATGACTGAGGGCGTCTGAGCGCCCCGGCGCCTCGCCAAACCAGAAGGGGATATTGGGTGGCTGCCCTTGGGCATCCTGCACGCGCACTTTTCCCTGCTCCACCCGAAGAATACGATAGGAGGTATTGCCTAGCTGGAAAATATCGCCAGGTAATGACTCAAAGGCAAAGTCTTCGTTGAGCGTGCCGACAAAATGCCCCTCGGGTTCCAGGAACACGTCATAGTCAAACTGGTCTGGAATTGCACCACCATTTGTTACCGCCGTGAGTTTTGCCCCTTTACGCGCGCTGACACGATGATTGACTGCGTCATGGTGCAGGTATCGGCTTCGCCTGCCACGGCTGGTCGCAAAGCCCTGTGACAACATTTCGATGACTTCATCAAACTTGTCCCTGGACAGTTCGCGGTAAGGGTAGGCCAGCCTGGTATGCGAAAATAATTCGGAAAGTGACCATTCCTTGCAGGCCACCTCGGCGATGATTTGCTGGCAGAGTACATCCAGGTGGCCCCTTGGCACGCTTAGCTGGTCAAGTTCATCGCGTCGAACCGCATCGAGGATGGCGCTGCATTCAACCAGGTCATCACGACTCAGAGGAAAGAGACGAGCCCTGGGTATCGCGTTTACGCTGTGCCCGGCTCGACCTGCACGCTGTAAAAAGGCGGAGATGGATTTTGGGGAGCCAAGCTGGCAGACCAGGTCTATGTCACCAATGTCGATACCAAGTTCCAGGGATGCTGTCGCAACCAGCGCTTTCAGTTCACCTCTTTTTAGTCGCTGCTCAGCCTGTAGGCGGTGTTCCCGCGCCAGGCTGCCATGATGGGCGGTTACGTACTCTTCGCCGATTCTCTCGGCGAGGAATCTTGCTGCTCGTTCAGCAAGACGTCGCGTGTTTACAAATATGAGAGTCGTTTGGTGATTTTCGATGAGCTCTTCCAGCCGGGTATAAATTTCCTGCCAGATCTCACCCGACATGACCGCCTCCAGCGGTGAACCGGGAATTTCAAGGGCCAGGTCCCTTTCCCTGGAGTGACCACTATCAATAATATGGCAACTTTCTTCGCGCGCCCCCACGAGAAAGCGGGCAACTTCCTCTATGGGGCTTTGTGTTGCGGACAAACCGATGCGGGTAAAAGGGAACTCGCATAGGGCCTGCAGGCGTTCCAGGGACAGCGACAGATGTGTTCCGCGCTTGTTGGTGGCAAGGGCATGGATTTCATCGACGATGACGGTCCTGACTGACTTCAGCATGTCCCTGCCGGAATCACTTGTAAGCAGGATGAACAATGACTCCGGCGTGGTTACCAGGATATGCGGTGGAGCCTGTCGCATTCTTGTGCGTTCACTCTGCGGTGTGTCACCGCTACGAACTGCAGTACGAATATTTACCGCTGGCAGACCAAGCTCCAGCAAATTGTCCGCGATACCATTCAGCGGAGCCTGCAAGTTGACCTGGATGTCATTGGAAAGTGCTTTCAGGGGCGAGACATAAAGCACGTAGGTCTGGTTCGACAGGCCTTTTTCGATTCCCTCAATGACAAGATCATCGATTGCAGAGAGAAATGCCGCGAGGGTTTTACCACTGCCAGTTGGTGCAGCGATCAGCGTGTGTCCACCCTTTTTTATTGCTGGCCATGCTTTCTCCTGGGAAGCCGTGGCAGAGCCAAAGGTACTGTTTAACCAGTTTTGAACTGCCGGATGAAACAGGTCTTTTGACATCATTCAATAATACACCAATACTCGCTCCCCATCGCAGACATATATCGGAACTTTGGTGTCAAACACAGGAACAACAGCAATGAGTGCCTGGGAAAAATACGGTATTAACGACAAGCAGAACTGGATATTTGACCTTGATGGAACACTCACGGTAAGCGTGCACGATTTTGACTATGTTCGCGCCGAGCTGGGGCTGGATGATGAGGTGCCAATTCTCGAGGAACTTCGAGCCATGCCGAAAGAGCAGGCGGCGCCACTTTGGGAAAGGTTGAACGAAATCGAATTTTACTACGCTGGTAAGGCCAGGGTCATGGAGGGTAGCGTCGCCTTGCTTGAGCGACTGGCGGAGAGAGGTGCCAGGCTGGGAATTTTTACAAGGAACATGATGCCGGTTGTGCAGGAAACCCTGCGAGCCTGCGGTATTGACCACCTTTTTTCCACAGACGTTATCGTTGATCGCGACACCTGTACGCCAAAACCCTCTCCCGAGGGTATCTACCATCTACTGGATCTGTGGCAGGGTCACGCGCAGCAGACCGTCATGGTAGGGGACTACCTGTATGACCTGCAGTCTGGCAGAAAAGCCGGGGTTACTACGATTCATGTTGATAACGATCGCGGCGAAAAATGGCCTGAATACACCGACATCTATATTCAAAATTTTGCCGAAATTACAGAGGTACTTGGTAAACCTGCCTGAGGCACGTCTCCTGCTCAGTTGCTTCCCGGTCAATTATTTCTTTGCGAATTCAACCAGGCTGGCATGGGAGAACATGTAATCCTGGCCCTCAAGTGGCACGTGGCAGGCCGCGCATTCCAGGTTGTTCTCTTTTACTGAACCGTCAGTGTTGTAAATGGCGAAACCCCAGCCACCGGCACGGTGCTCACTGCCAAAAGCCGCATCCCAGCTATCACGTTTTTCCATGACCGCGATTGCCGCGAACTTGCCTTTTTCAAAGAGCCCGTTGCTGTCCAGCATGGCATTGCCGCTTTCATCCATTTTCGTCTTGTAAATTTCCATGACAATGACTGAGCCATCGGCGAGGGTACCACCGGCAGCAGAATCAACAGCAGTTTTGTTGGCGTAAAGAACGGCGAGCTGCTTGCCATTTCCGCGATTGCGCACATCGTAATTTGAGAAGCCTGACAGGTAATCAGCGGGGAAGCTGACAAACTCCGGGTTACCGCCGGCGAAAGCGGCAATAGCAACTGGAATAAGGGCCGCAAGTAACAATATTCTTTTCATTTCAGATCCTCTCAAATATAAAAAAACTTCGTGCACGAAATATTGTAAAACCCAGTATAGTGGAGCTAAAATCCAAACACAATCATTTAGTGCACGAAATAGATTATGGGCAAAGCAAACCGTAAGGCTCCGCGTCTTGGGGACCAAGTATGTTACGCGCTTTATTCAACTTCAAGGGAGATTACCAAGGCCTACAAGCCACTGTTATCGCCATTGAGCCTGACCTACCCGCAATACGTAGTCATGATGGCCCTGTGGGAGGATGACGATATCATGATTAGCCAGCTTGCAGAGAAGACCGGGATCGGCAATGCCACGCTCACGCCCTTGCTCAAGAGGCTGGAAGCCACCGGGTATATTGAACGGCATTTCAAGGCAGCAGACGAACGCCAGAAATTACTCAAACTTACGGAAAAAGGTGAGGCCCTTGCAAAAAAAGCAAGAAAGGCAAGCGAGGCGGCTCTTTGCGCAACAGGGCTGAGTGACAAGCAGGCGAGGAAACTTTTGTCTCTTTGCGATGCCATAAAAGACCGCCTGCACGGAAAATAACTAGCGAGCAGGGCGAGTCTGCCGCCCCGATCAACAAATTAATATTGGAGGAAATCAATGCGTCTTGTGTCCTGGAATGTAAATGGAATACGAGCGGTGTTAAAAAAAGACTTCGCGTCTTCACTTGCGAGTATGGATACTGACATTCTCTGCCTGCAGGAAACCAAGGCCCAGGACGACCAGGTCGCCCAGGCACTGGAACAGCTGGAAGGTTATCACCTGTATTCAAACTCAGCCGAGCGAAAGGGATATTCGGGCACTGCCATCCTCAGCAGGAAAGAGCCGCTGGCGGTGAATTATGATATAGGTGTAAAGGAGCATGATAGCGAGGGCAGGGTCATCGCAGCGGAATATCCTGGCTACATCCTCGTGACGGTGTACACACCGAACTCGGGCAGTGAATTGAAGCGCCTGGCTTACCGGCAAACCTGGGACAAGGCATTTCTCAAGTACATTAAAAAGCTGGAGAAACAAAAGCCGGTTATCGTATGTGGTGACCTCAATGTCGCTCACAGGGAAATTGATCTTGCGCGGCCAAAACAGAATTACAACAAGAGTGCCGGGTACATGCAGGAAGAAATTGACGGCATGGATAACATCATTGCCAGTGGTTTTGTTGACAGTTTCCGTGAGGCCAGGGCAGAAGAAATCAAGTATAGCTGGTGGAGTTACCGCGCCGGCGCCCGGGCCAGGAACATAGGCTGGAGAATCGATTACTTTCTTTGCTCGCCTTCTTTAACAGGAAAAATCGCCGGGGCAGATATCCTTAACGA
>CAZXDV010000186.1:0-6444 GCA_964639535.1 uncultured Enterobacteriaceae bacterium
TGACATCCTGGCCAGGCAGGCCGTGCATCAGGTCGATGTTTAAGTTGTCAAATCCTGACTCCTGGGCAATGTTAATTGCAGCAACAGCTTCACTGGAGTCATGGATTCTTCCAAGCCCGGCCAGGGCCTCATCATTAAAACTCTGCACGCCGATGGACAGGCGATTTATGCCAATACGCCGGTATTCAGAGAATCGTTCGGCCTCGACCGCCCCGGGATTTGCCTCGAGCGTAATTTCTGCATCTTTTTCCATCCCCAGCTCGTTGGTAAAGGCGGCAAGCACCCTGTCGATACCCCTGGCAGAAAACAAGCTGGGGGTTCCTCCGCCAAAAAATACGGTTTCAATATTTCGTTGATCGCCACGGGAATTTTCAAGATCAATATCGGCTTCAAGTGCGGAGATGTAGCTATCCTCGGGGAGCTCTGTGCCACTGACCTCGTGGGAATTGAAGTCACAGTAAGGGCACTTGCGTACACACCATGGCAGGTGCACGTAAGCTGACAGCGGGATCCTTGAAGCAGTCACGGTAAGCGGTGCGCAACCACGGCGCTCACATTTGCCTAGCCTGAGTGCCCGTCACTGGCTTTCGAGAGAAAACCGGGCTTTTGCAAAAATCCCGCTTGCAACTGCAGTACCAGGGATAACACTGCCGGAATAAATGTCAGCGTAACGACGGTAGAAAAAAGCAGGCCAAATAACACGATTGCGCCGAGCCCTCGATACAGTTCAGCTCCCGCCCCGGGGCTAAACACAAGGGGGGAGAGTCCAAATATGGTGGTGATGCTGGACATCATTATGGGTCTCAACCTGGCCCTGGTACTTTCAAGAATAGCGCCGTTAACCGGCATTCCATGGTCACGTATATTTCTCACAGTTCTATCGACGAGAAGTATTGGATTATTTACTACGGTACCGATGAGTATCAGGAAACCCAGCATGGTAATCACGTCAAATGGTTGGTGAATATTACTGAGCCCCAGCAAATCCAGGTTAGCGCCCAGCAGGTTCATCAACCACAGCCCGAATATGCTTCCCGCAATACCCACGGGTACAGAGATGATAATCAGCAAGGGATAACCCCAGTGAGAGAATATCGCTACCAGGAGAAGGTAAGAAATCAATATCGCCACGGCAAAGTTTCCTGCCAGCGATTCACGTGTAGCGTCAAGGTCATCGCTGGCACCGGTGATTTGCATATGAATGTCCTCAGCGATTTCTCCTGAAGCCTTCATATTTTCAATTAATTCTTTCCTGACGATTTCGACCCCTGTTTCCAGCGGTACCGTTCGCGGCGGTATGATGCCCAGCGTAATGGTGCGGGCTCCGTCTACTCTCCTGATTGTCTCAGTATTGACTGTTTCTTTTACGGTTGCCACGGATGACAGTGGAATAATCCCGCCCTCTGCAGAGTAGAGCATGATTTGTTCCAGGTCCTGGGGACGTTCTATGGCGCCACTGGAGGAATAGAGAAACATATCGATCTTGTCGTCTCCCAGGAAAAATTCATCCACGTATGCACCATCAGAATAAGCCCAGATTGCATAGCCCAGATCTTCCGTATCGATCGATAACTCCGCAGCGCGTTCCCAGTCAGGATGAATTTCAAGCATGGGTTGCCCCAGGCTGAGGGCGGAAGGTTCCGGTTTCACCTGGGGGTTTTCAAAAATTTCCTTGGAACGCACGAAAGCCCGAAAACCCGCATCAAAGAGCGAGACGAGATCAGTGCCAGATAACTCCAGGTTTATACTTCGGCTTCCGCCCGTGTTACTGGAAAAGATAGAACCTCGCGAAGCAAAAGCGATCACACCGGGTATATCCCTGGTGTGCTCGGTCAACACCTGCTTGAGTGCTTCGGCCTGGGAACGTGTAGTGGCCTCTACGATAAGGATAATACGACCCGCACTGGAGTAGGTAGATACATAGGCCAGCCCGGGCACGTCCATTTTCCCGCTGGAGAACTTCGCAGGGTCTTCGCCAACATAGGGCAGCAGGTCATTCATCAGCTTACGCTGAATAGTATGCATCTCTTCGATGTTGTAGCCCGGAGGAGAAAAGACAAAGGCGAATACTTTTTCCTCCTCACCCTCGGGCAGGTACTCTGCCCTCGGTGTTAACTGGGCAATAATCAGGGCAACACAAACCAGCAGAGAAACGATCAGGATCGCACGCCTGGCCGCGTTGGAAATCACCCACTCAACAAAACCCATAACGACGCCGGAAAAATTATCACCCAGCCGGGGCAGGATGCCTTCGTGGTTTGAACTTGTCGGCGGTTGCAAGAAGCGACTACAGGCAGCAGGGATCACGGTAATGGCTACCAGCATGGACATCAGGATCGCGGCTGAGATGGCGATGGCAATATCCGAGTAAAGTTGACCAGCTTCCTCACCAACAAATATCACCGGGAGAAAAACAAAAACCGTGGTGAGCGTTGAAGCCAGGACAGCGGACCAGACTTCCTTAACGCCATCAAGAGCAGCTGCGGCACGCGCCTTGCCCTCACCCAGGTGTCGATAAATGTTTTCCAGCACCACGATGCTGTTGTCCAGTGTCATGCCGATGGCAAAAGCAATCCCCGCAAGGGAAATTACGTTGATGGTTCGCCCTGTAATTAACAGGCCGAGGAAGGCTGCGATTGTGCACACGGGTATGCCAAGCGCCCCGGTGATCGTTGCTGATGTGGAACGAAGGAAAAGAAACAGTACTATCGTCGCCAGTATCGCTCCGATTGCCAGGTTTCTTCGAACGTTTTTAACAGAATCCCTGACATACTTGACGTCATCTGCGTTAAGCCGAATTTCCAGGCCATTTTGCTTCACAAGTCCCTGGTTAAGCCTGGCAACCTTCTTTTGGACACCTTCCATTACCTCGACAACATTTGAACCAACCTGCCTGCGAACGCCGAGCGTGATACTGGGTACACCATCAGTGTAGGAGTAGGTTCTTATCTCAAAGGTGGAGAGTTCGGCGTAGCCAACATCTTTCAAACGAATCAGGGCGTCGCCCCGTCGACCTATCACCAGCTCATTCATTTCTTCTACGGTGCTGAACCTGCCTACCGTTCTCAAAAGGTATCGCCGCTTACCGCTGTCAAGGTCACCACCCGAGACATCCCTGTTCCTGCTGCGGATTGCATTTCGAACATCGATAAGTCGCAGTTCCCTTTCAGCCAGCTTGATGGGGTCAATATATATTCGCACCTGTCGCTCGGCCCCACCCCATAATTGAATTTCCGACACTCCTGGGACTCGTTCAATTTGCGTTCGAATTTCGTCTTCCAGGAAATCGCGCATCTGGTAGATGTCAACATCCAGGGGATTTCCTGCCAGTGGTACAACACGGTAAAAAAGAAATGGACTGTCTGAAATAGAACTCGTGACGATTCTCGGCTCATCAACATTTTCAGGGTATGAAGGTACCTGCGAGAGGGCATTATTAACCCTGATTAAAACTTCGTTAATATCCGTGCCGCTTCCAAACTCCAACTCGATCTCCGCACGCCCCGTGGATGCCCTGGAAATCATTCTCTCAAGCGATGGAATTCGCCTCAGGTATTCTTCCTGTTCGATAATGATTTCCTTTTCCACGTCCTGGGGCGATGCTCCGGGCCAACGCGTGCTGACACTCACCGCCCTCACATCAAGGTCGGGAATCATCTGGATAGGCACACGAAATACTGCGAGGATTCCGAACAGGCAGATGATCAGGATGATTACTGTGAGAATTACGGGTTTTTCAATTGCAAACCTGAACATGAAAGTTAACGGCTGGCTGCGCCCATGTCATTTACGATATCCACAAGCTGACCAGGTTGAAGAATTTCATTTCCTCGAATTACAAGCCTGTCCCCGGCTTTTATATCGCTTGCATTGATAACAAAGTTATCACGATAGGACTTGCCAATTATGACCGGGACCACGACCACTGTGCTTTGTCCCGCCGCATCCTGTACCAGCCATACGGAGGCTGAGCCATCGGGCTTTCTTACAATGACATCCCTTGGCACCAGCAATGCCTCCCTGTCGGCGCCAAGTTTGAACACAACCCTGGCAGACATCCCGGATGCGATGATGCCTTCGCTGTTTGCCAGGTCTATTCGCACAGGAAACGTCCTGGTCGAGGGGTTCGCCGAAGGGATCTTCATACTCACTTCCCCGGTAAACTTTCTACCCGGGAATGCATCGAAACGAATTTCGACGCCTGTTCCCAGTTCCAACTTGTCGTAATACAGCTGGGGCACCGGCACATCTACACGCAATACTTTTGTTTCTTCCATTACCATCAGGGTTGAGCTTGTATCAACCCACTGCCCCACTTCCGTCAATTTCTGCGTGACCACACCATCAAACGGTGCATATACAACCTGCCTGTTTAATAGTTCTTTTTGCTGGCGCAATTGTTCCTTTAATCGTGACAGCGCCGCTTCCTGTATTAGTACCTGTGCGATCCGGGCTTCATGGTCGGTGGCTGAAATGTGTTTCTTGCGGACAAGTTCTGCCGCCTCATCTCTTTGTCGCCTGGCTTCATTAAGCACGGCCCGGGCCTCTGCAACCTGCGCGGTTGCGCTCGCAACAGCAATTTTCGCAAGTTCCGGGTCGAGTTTAAGAATCACGTCACCCTGTTTGAGCTGATAGCCCTCGTCGACCAGCACTTCCTCTACAAAACCCTCCAGCTGCGAAGATATTCTCGATACGCGACGGGCGATAACACTTCCGGTCAAAGCGATTTCTTCATTTACATCCGCCCTGATTGCCCTGACTACGCTGATCGGCCTGGCCTTTTGTTGCTGAGCAGGAACCGTGCTCGCAAGCAGGGACATGAGCAACAGCAACGACATTGAACAGATATTCCTGCGCATCATGACCCCCCGCCAGAAAGCATGCTTACCAGCTTTTCCAGCGCCTGTGCGCGATGACTCAACTTGTTTTTCGTCTCCGGTGGTAACTCGGCTGACGTACACTGGTATTCCGGCAAATAGAAAATGGGATCATAACCAAAGCCGTTTTCACCTCTTGTTTCGCTTATGAGCTGCCCCTCCCAGCTACCCTGCGCAATAAGGGGTACTGGATCCTTTTCATGACGCATGTACACCATCACACACTGGAACCGTGCGGTAATGATTTCTTCGCCTTTATCGCGAATATTATCAAGCAACAAGTCCAGGTTTTCCTTATCAGTGGCATCATTGCCGGCGTATCGGGCAGAGTGGATTCCAGGTGCCCCATCGAGACAATCCACCTCTATTCCGGAATCATCGGCAATCGCGGCAAGCCCGGAATGCCTTGCTGCATTACGAGCCTTTATCAGGGCATTTTCCACGAAACTGAGACCTGTCTCTTCCGCATCCTCGATGTCAAACTCACCCTGTGCGCGCAGCTGGATTTGTAAACCCGCCAGCATTGCTTCAATTTCACGAAGCTTTCCCGGGTTACTGCTGGCCAGTACGATTGTTTTCGATACTGACACGGCGACTAGGAGGACAGCGCCTCGGCCTGAAGGTTGAGTAATTGCGATATACCGGAACTTGCCAACTCCAGCATTTCCTGCAGCTCATTCGGATTAAACGGATGTCCTTCGGCCGTGCCCTGGATTTCAATAAAGTCACCGTTGCTGTTCATTACAACATTCATATCTGTTTCCGCATTTGAATCCTCGGCATAGTCCAGGTCCAGCACTGCAGCACCATCACAAATTCCCACGGACACGGAAGCCACGCTGGCAAGCAGTGGATTCTTTGCAAGTAACTTCTCTTCCAGTGCATAGGAAATTGCGTCCACCAGGGCAACATAGGCACCGGTGATCGATGCAGTTCGAGTGCCGCCATCTGCCTGGATGACGTCGCAATCGATCTGGATAGTATTTTCACCCATTGCCGCGGTATCGATGACAGCTCGAAGAGAGCGTCCAATCAGGCGCTGAATCTCCAGCGTTCGACCACCCTGTCGACCCTGGGATGCTTCGCGTCTCATGCGCTGTCCGGTCGAGCGCGGCAGCATGCCATATTCGGCGGTAACCCAGCCCTTGCCGGAACCCTTGAGGAAAGATGGTACTTTTGCTTCAAAACTGGCATTGCAAAGGACCCGGGTATCTCCGAATTCCACCAGCACCGAACCCTCGGCATGCTTGGTGTAGTTTCTCTGGATTCGAACCTGGCGCAGTTCGTCTGTTGCTCTTCCGCTGGGACGCATACTTTTCTCTCCGAAAAATGACAGATTATACAGCTTCCTCTATTTCATGAAGCCCTCTAAGCAGTTAGTATGCCCCAATTAACCAATCTATGAAGCAATAACAGGTGCAAGCTATGACAGCAAGCATGACCGCGTTTGCCAGGCATGAAAATAGTGGAGACTGGGGGCGAGCCACCTGGGAAATTCGAACCGTCAACCACCGATACCTGGATATGTCGATTCGATTGCCTGATGAATTACGATACCTGGAAGGCG
>CAZXDV010000187.1:0-6370 GCA_964639535.1 uncultured Enterobacteriaceae bacterium
TGCGTGTATGGCTTACCTCAACCTTTGACTGGGTATATATTGTTTCCATAAATCTGTTCATCCTCTTTTGCCTGGTCGTCTCGGCATCTCCACTGGGTAAGATCAGGCTTGGTGGTATAGACGCGAAACCGCACTACAGCTATTTCAGCTGGTTTTCCATGATGTTCGCCGCGGGCCTTGGCATTGGCCTGATGTTCTACGGTGTGCTTGAGCCGGTTAATCACTTTCTCTTTCCACCCCTGGGCCAGGATCCGGGAGATATCGAAGCGGCACGAGCCCTGGGAATGTCTTCGGCAATTTTTCACTATGCTTTGCACCCCTGGTCCGTCTATGCCGTTGTTGGTCTTGCTATTGCGCTGTTTTGCTACAACCAGGGCTTACCTCAAACGATACGTTCAGCGTTTTATCCTTTGCTGGGTGATCGAGTGTGGGGCTGGAGCGGGCATATTATTGATACCCTTGCTGTGTTTGCGACCCTGTTTGGTATTGCGACTACCCTGGGTTACGGTGCGGTGCAGGCATCCGCTGGTCTTGGTTACCTGTTTGACATACCTCCCAGCGATATGGTCAAGGTCTGTTTAATCCTGGTTATTACAGCTATTGCACTGTTTTCCGTATGGAGAGGTCTCGATGGCGGGGTAAAAGTACTCAGCGAAATAAATCTTGTGCTTGCAGCCTGCCTGGCTTTATTCGTCATGGCGTCAACGTCGCCCACCGGTATCCTCGCATCTTTTTTTCAGAATATTTATAACTACCTGGTCCACTTGCCCGGGCTGAGTAACTGGGTGGGGAGAGAAGACAAGGAGTTTTTTCATGGTTTTACCACGTTCTACTGGTCGTGGTGGATTGCCTGGTCACCCTTTGTCGGTTTGTTTATTGCCAGGGTCTCGAGGGGTAGAACAGTTCGTGAGTTCATCATCTGTTCATTAATTGTGCCTTCATTGGCCTGCGCTATGTGGATGACCATTTTTGGTGGCACGGCGGTGGAACAGCACTTAACAACGGGGGTGACTTCTGTAGTAGACGCGGTAAAAGAAGGTGCGGTGGAAATGTCTTTGTTCCGTTTTCTTGAATCCCTTCCTTTCACCCGGTTCTTTTCCTGCCTGTCGATCCTGCTGATCGTGGTGTTCTTTGTTACATCGATGGACTCGGGTTCGCTTGTGATTGATACAATCACGGCCGGGGGAAAACTGGATACGCCGGTGCCGCAACGCCTGTTCTGGTGTTGTTTTGAGGGCTTGATTGCGATCGCACTTTTACTTGGTGGTGGTCTTGGTTCCCTGCAGGCGCTGTCGCTGGCATCCGCCTTCCCCTTTACCATCCTGGTACTGGTGATGTGTGTCAGTATCGTGATTGGACTGTTGCGGGAGCAAAAGTTAATACACAGTTCAAGTATTAAGTAAGCGTTCCTCAAACGGATAGTGACTCATCAGCTCGTTGCCGTTTTCAGTGACGAGGATCTGGTTTTCCAGTTTTACCCCATGCTTACCACCCACTTCACCAACATAAGCTTCCGAGGTAAACACCATGCCCGGTTGCACCACGTAATCAAAAGCGCCCTTGATGAAATCTTCCGGGTAATAGATGGCCGGGAACTCGTCACATAAGCCAACCCCGTGCATCATGATCGAGTAACGTTGTTCAACATATTTTTCAGGTAAACGCAGACCCAGTTCTGTGAGCTCCTCAAAGCCCACGCCCGGTTTTAGAAGCTCCGCGTTGTACATGATATGTTCGTAGGCGACCTGGTAAGTTTCCTTTTGCTCATCATCCGGTTTCACATCACCCACAAGCCACGTGCGGGAAAAGTCGGACAGGTAACCATAGGGACCGACAGTATCTGTATCTACACCAACAAAGTCACCTTCCTGGATGACTCTCGGGCCAGCCTCCTGCATCCACGGGTTTGTTCTCGGCCCCGAAGCCAGCAGTCGGGTTTCAATCCACTCTCCACCGCGCTTGATGTTCTCTGCATGCAGGATTGACCACAAATCAATCTCCGTGATTCCCGGCTTTAGCGCAGCGTGCATCTTCGTCATGGCGGCGTCACAGCTTGCCATGGCGCAGCGCATGGCATTAATTTCATCCTGGTTTTTTACCAGGCGCGCGTGCTCCATCACCTGCATGCCGCTCTCAATTGTTATGCCAAGATCCGCCAGCGCGAACAGGCCAGGAGCTTCCATGCGGTCTACCGCCAGTCGTCGATTTCCTCCACCGTGTTGCCGTATTACGTCATCAACTTCCTTTGCAAACTTGAGAGCAAGCTCTTTTTCCTTGTCACCGGAGATGAAGTAAAAAAAACCGGCACCGCCTTCCCTGATTTCATCAATTTCAGGCAGGTGATAATTCAGGAAAGTGCAGTTAAAAAAGTCCCAGAGAATGACATAGCCATCCGCCGATACAAAAACGGCTCGAGATGGATCATGGGTAATCCAGATATGCATGTTGGAACTGTCTGTTGCATAGCGAATATTCAGAGGGTCGAATAACAGGACACCTGCATAGTCACGTTCACGCAACTGCTCACACACGCGCTGGAGCCTGTAGCTTCGCGTGCGGTCGAGATTCGGGGCGGTAAGTCCAAGCGCCTCCCACTCGGAGAAGGCCAGTGCCGAGGGACCGATTTCTGCACGGTCATTTACATCAGGGGACCCATCAGGTTTTCTCGGCGCATCCTTGTAAGGTTCAGGCCAGGGTGCTTTTCGAATTCTGCTGGACAATTCTTTACCCTCTTTCATTGCAAACTATTTCTGCGGGCAAGATAGTACTGCCAGAAACATCAGCAAGTAAATCAAATTCTACCAGGGCGAAAATTCTTTACCCACCGGAACTTTGTGTTCTATTATCCGGTCGCTTTTCAAAAGCAAAGGACAACTTTCAAGCGTTGTCGATACATCAACCTGATGTTTGAACAGTTCTAATTCTGGGGAGGTGCAAAAATGCCTCGCGAAGCAACAGCAAAACGCAGGGAACAACGCAGCGGCAGAGCTGCAAAGTTGTCTCGAGCCCGTAAACAATCAAGCAGTGCCCCCTACATCAAGCGCTCAATTCCCTACTTTGATTTCCTTGATGAAGAAAGCCTTGTTCGAATCGAGGAACACGCGGATTGGTTGATGCAGGAGGTTGGTGTTGAGTTCCGTGCCGACCCCGTGGCGCTTGAAATCTGGAAAGAAGCCGGCGCAGATGTTGATGGTGTCCGTGTTCGGCTTCCACGAGGTATGGCTCGTTCCATTTGTAAAACAATCCCCGAGGAATTCACCCAGCACGCGCGCAATCCTGAGCGCAATGTTGTTTTTGGTGGTCGGAATGTGATTTTTGCGCCGATGCACTGCGCGCCGTTTATATCTGATACTGAGCAGGGCAGGCGTTACGGTACGCTCGAAGATATGCAGAACCTGGTGAAACTCACCTATGCTTCACCCCGCTTACATCACTCAGGTGGCATTCCTGTAGAACCCTGCGATGTACCTGTGAACAAGCGTCATCTTGATATGACCTACGCGCATATCAAGTACTCGGATAAGCCTTACCTGGGTTCTATCACGGCCAGGGAAAGGGCTGAAGAGTGCCTTGCAATAACCAGGCTGTTATTTGGCGCGGAGTTTCTCGAGGACCACTGTTGCGTCGTGGGGAATGTCAATGCCAATTCGCCACTGATGTTTGACAAGGTGGCTACAGAAGCGATCCAGGTATTCTGCGGTGCCAACCAGGGCATCATCGTGGCACCGTTTATCCTGGGTGGTGCAATGGGGCCGGTGACGACCGCAGCAGCAATTGCCCAGGCCCTGGCAGAGGGCATGATGGCTGGTGCATTCAGTCAACTGGTCAGGAAAGGCGCACCCTTTGTGCTGGGAAACTTTCTTTCATCCATGAGCCTGAAATCAGGCGCGCCAACCTTTGGCATGCCTGAACCGGTGATGTCCAATTACGTCATTGGCCAACTTGCAAGGCGACTTGGTGTGCCTCTGCGCTGTGGTGGATCATTGACTGCATCCAAGCTCCCCGATGCACAGGCAGCCTATGAGAGCGCCGATAGCATGCATTCAACGGTGCTGGGTGGCGCAAATTATGTCATGCATTCAGCTGGTTGGACTGAAGGGGGCCTCGTCATGAGTTACGAGAAGTTCATGCTGGATATTGATCGACTTGGTGGATACGAACGCCTGTTGCAGGGCATGGCCACCGACGAAAATGGTCTCGCCGCAAGTGCTTATGCTGAAGTGGAACCCGGTGGCCACTTCCTTGGTTGTTCCCATACCATGTCCAACTACGAAACAGCATTTTTTGACTCAAAATTGTCAGATTCGGAAAGTTTTGAGCAATGGAAGGAACGCGGTAGCAAGGATGCAGTGCAAAGGGCGCACGAGCAGTGGAAGTCAATTCTAGCGGACTACGAGGCGCCGCCCCTGGATCCGGCAAGGGAAGAAGCAATACTGGATTACATCGGCAGGTGCAAGGAATCCCGCGAGGACGCCTGGTACTAATGGCGGTGGATTCCTGTTTTCGTGCAGGAAATTACCAAAAGACATCGCCCCTATAAGAATCGCTAATGATGCAATGGCGGTGATTGACCCCTGGCGGGGTGCTGGCAATAATCTTTTCACGCTTTCAAGTACAAGCCTTAAAACGGCCAGGCCTTGGGTGGTAATGCCGGGGCCAGGAAAAGAATGACAGTGGAACTGCCTGCAAAAAAAACATACGTCATCATCGGAGCCGGGATCCATGGCTTGAGTTCTGCCTATCACCTTGCTATCACGCTGAAGTCCCAGGGTAAGGGAAGCGGTCGCGACGTGGTGGTGCTGGACAAGAAGGGGATCTGTGCCGGCGCAACGGGAATTGCCTGCGGAGTGATTAGAAATAATTATTTTCAACCAGCCATGAGAGAACTCATGGCGCACAGTGTCAGGGCCTGGGAAAGCGATCCCGAAACTTACAGTTACCACCCCGTTGGATATATGCAGATCAGCTGTGAAAGCATGCATGCTGATGTCGCCAGTATCAGCGAGCAGCAGGCCGCAATTGGCTATGAATCCCGCTTCATCGAGGGAGAGAAGGAATGCCGGGAATACATGCAGGGCTTTTTTAGCGACTGGCAGGCACAGGGCATCACTTCTGTTTTGCACGAGATGCCAGGCGGTTATGCCAACAACCGTGCAGCGATGGAGGGACTGGCTGCCAAGGCGCGGGCTGAAGGCGTGGATATCGTGGAGGGCGTGGAAGTTGTTGAGCTGACGCAGGATTCAAGTGGTGCGGTTACGTCAGTAGAGACTACCCACGGCGCGGTTGAATGCGACTACGTCATCGTCGGTGCGGGACCGTGGGTGCGAACCTTCTGGAACATGCTCGACTTGCCTGAAAAAATTACCGTTCGAAATGCAGCGGACGATTCGCTCCATGAAAATGTACCCATGTGGGTCTACTGGTCGCTGCAGGAAGGTACGCTGGGTGTGGATCCATCCCTGCAGTTAACTAATGACGGCAACATGCCCCCGGTCCTGCACATTGATACCGACGCGCCGTTATATTCGGACGTGGATGGCAGTCTTATTACCGATAAAATGTGGGGAATTTACTATAAGCCGGACTATCACTTCGGCGGGGTACAGGGTGGCACCGCGCCGTTTCGAGTGGAAAAACCGGCCGAGGCAGTTGCGGTAGATCCCTATGGGCCGGAATCGCCGGAATTTATCGTTGGCGATGAATTTGAACACATGTGGGTTTCTGCACTGGCCCATTGCCAGGCGCGGTTTTCAGGCACCATGCCCCTGTACAAGAAAGAGCCCTCCGGTGGTATCGGCGCATTTACCCCGGACAGTTTTCCGGTATTCGATACCTTTAGAGAGAATTGCTACTTCATCGCAGATTCCAACCATGGTTACAAGATGCTCGGCGTTGGCAAGCTCGTGGCCGAGGAGATATGCGGCGACAGGTCCCGCCTGCTGGAACCATTTCGATTTTCCCGCTTTGAGAAAGGTGAATTGCATCCCGTCTCTTCCAGCCCCTTTCCCTGGAGCTGAATCTCGCCGGTATTCTGGTTAAACTGTTACTAATAGCCCTGCACGCCGGGCCGCCAGCCCCTACCGGAGCGCTTGATGACCGATGAAGTAGATGTTCAATTTGGTGCGCTGAAAATATTCGTCGCCGTCGCTGAATCGGAGACACTGACACAGGCCGCTGCGCGACTTGGTATTACTCAGTCCGCCGTATCCCAGGCCATATCGCAGCTTGAGAACCTGACCTCAACAGAGCTGGTGCTGCGTCGTTCGAGACCAGTTACGCTAACCCCGAGTGGCAAGATCCTGCACGCCCATGCGGAGAAAATTCTTGCAGACTCTCGCCGCATGATCATGGATGTGCAACGGGCTTCAAG
>CAZXDV010000188.1:0-6366 GCA_964639535.1 uncultured Enterobacteriaceae bacterium
GCAAAGCCCGGCTCAACGATTTCTGTCAGGCTGTTTACCGCACCATTTAAGGGGTTCTTGCTTGCCCAGTAACCAAAGGTAGCCAGGACATTTCCTGCCATCACGTCATCACTTACCTTTGCCTTTACCTCGAACTCCCCAAGTGCATTGTAAATACGCACCCTGTCTCCGTCACGGATATCGCGCGTGCCGGCATCGACAGGGTTCAGTACGACGAAAGGTTCGCCCTGGTTTCTCAACTTATGCTCCTCGTTGGCATACTCTGAGTTTAGAAAACCGTGACTCTTGGGCGAATTGAGTTGCAGGGGATAGTTTTCCGTGTCTTTTGACCTGTTAGGTATGTAGCAGGGCACAGGCTCGATGGGACGGCTTTCTATACTGGTTTCAAGCATCTGGCGTAGCGGTGCTCCGACAAAACCAGAGTCCTTACCCAGCTCTGATCGAAATTCGCACTTGCCGGAGGGCGTTGGGAAATTACCCTGCTCGTGGGGTGCGTAGTGGTCCTTGTCGGCGACGTTTACCCTGACAAAGCCGTTTCTTTGCAG
Source organism: uncultured Enterobacteriaceae bacterium (assembly GCA_964639535.1). Classification (GTDB taxonomy): domain Bacteria; phylum Pseudomonadota; class Gammaproteobacteria; order Eutrophobiales; family Eutrophobiaceae; genus WLWS01. The sequence goes on from CAZXDV010000188.1 coordinate 546, forward strand.
TTCCTCAAAGGAGGTATGTTCAAGCATCGGTGAGTCCCAGTCCAGGGACTGCCTTAACAGTTCCACGTCCGACCGGGTAAAGCGAGCATCTTCAAAACCAAACCGGGCCGCCAGGCGTTGAAACAATTCAAAGTTCGACATTGTTTCCCCGGGGGGCTCGATGGATTTTTGATTATACTGGATATAGAAATGCCCCCACGAAGTGAGAATATCATTATGCTCTGCCTGCATGGTGGCAGGCAAAATGATATCGGCATAGCGCGCCGTGTCAGTCATAAACTGCTCACTCACTACGGTAAACAGGTCTTCCCGAAGCAGGCCCTGCCTGACAGCTTCCGTATTCGGGGCCTGGGTCAAGGGGTTGGCATTCCAGATGAACAGGGAACGAATGAGTGGCTTATTGCCTGCACTTGTACCAAGCACGCGGCCAATGTCCGCCAGGTTGACCACACTTGGGTTTTCACCAATCCATTCCGGGTGAGACAGCACATCCAGTCGTACCGGGACAAATATCGGCATCTGCAGTAAACCGCCACCCACGTGACGCCAGGCACCGACCAGGGCCGGCAGGCAATCAATGGCTCGCATGGCCTGGCCACCGCCCGGATATCGTTCAAGACCGACGCCGACACGGATAACGCTTGTACTGGCACTTGCATATTCCAGCGCCAGCTGGCGTATGTCCGCCTCGGGGATACCGGTAATCTCAGCTGCTTTCCCTGGAGGGAATTGAGCCGCGCTTTCCGCGAGCTCCTCAAAGCCCAGGGTAAAACGTTCTATGTAATCATGATCGATTAATTGTTCTTCAACCAGGATGTTAATAAGTGCCAGCGCCAATGCACCATCGGTCCCGGGCTTTGGCGAAATATGCCAGTCCGCCTGGGCGGCTGTGCGGCTACGCCAGGGATCGATCACTACCAACCGTGCGCCATTTTTGCGGGCTTTCAGAATAAACGGCCACAGGTGCGAGTTGGTGCTCAGCGTATTGGCGCCCCATATAATCACGTAACTGGCATGGGGAATACTTTCAGGGTCAGTACCGAGGGAAGCACCGATTGTCATAAACTGGGAAGTCACGGCACTTGATGCGCAGAAGGTTTTTTCCCCGATACTGCTGCCGAGGCGGTTAAAAAAGGCATCCCCCGCGTTCATACCATTTAACAGGCCCATATTGCCTGCATAACCGTAGGGCAGGATGGCGTTTGCTCCGTGCTCATCGATAATCACGCGCCAGCGTGATGTTATCTCATCAAGAGCCTCATCCCAGGATACTCGTTCAAATTCTCCACTACCCTTTGCACCGCTTCGTACCATCGGATAGAGCAACCTGTCCGGGTTGTAGTGATGTTTTTCATAGTCCTTGACCTTGACGCACAGTCGGCCACGGGTAAAAGGATGATCCGGATTACCACGAACCTGGAGCAATTTACCCTTCTCAACCGAATACAGCATGGCACAGGTATCGGGGCAATCATGGGGACAGGCACCAAAGTATGTCTGCGTCATATCTATTACCGGGTTTACCGCATTAGCTCAGGGTCGTTTGCCAGTTCATGAGGAGGGTACGAGTAACCACGAAACAAGGCAGGTGTCACCGACTTGATGTTCGTAGTCGACGACGTATCCATAATCCCGCGCCAGGGTCTTCAATATAAAAAACTCGGATTCCCGTGTCAGACCCGCTGTAAAGATACTCTTACTGCTCCACAGTGGGTGAAGTTCATGGAACCAGGTCGCGCTGACATCACCCTTGATGACGTGAAGCTTGCTGAATTGATGTCCAGGCAAACTACTCGAGAACCCATAAGAAGGAGAGTCGGACTCGTAGATAAAGTGCAGTGATTTATCCGCCAAGCGTGCTTGCTCGTCGCCTGCCACCAATGCCTGGACCGTCGAAGCAGGCGCCAGGGTAGTCGCCGCAAGCATCAAATTGACTTCGCGCCGTGTCACCATGATCAATCGTTCACCAGGAATTCAAGCAGTGAGTCCAGTTCTTCGTTACTTATTTCCGTACGACGAAACAGTGGCATACCATTTAAACCTTTCCTCACGAGCTGCCGCGTGTAGGCAGCGCTGAGGTCTGTTCTTTTTGTTATCAGGGCCTTGTCTTCACCACGAGATTGTCGAAGTTGAATTGTGCCAGGTGCAAAAGGGCTATCCATGTGACATCCGTCGCACCACTTCTTATAGACTTCTTCACCGCTCAATTCTTTCGCCCACAGCTGCTGGAGACAGGGCAAGGTCAATAGCACAGTTACGATGAAGAGCCTTGCAGGCTTCATGAATCTTCCCTGTAAGAAGTTGGCCAGATACCCGATTTACCTGGTGCGATGATGCCATTGGGGTCCACTGCATCCTTGATGGTTTGCTGAAGCTTTAACAGGGCATGGTCATTGAAATCAAATGTCTGTGCCACCTGTTCCATGTAAGCGAGGTGAGTGCGATATTCCCCGTAGCCATTATCAGCAAGTTTTTGCACCAGGGAGGCGTAGAGTTTACGCACCCTTTTCATTTCCTCGGGGTTATTCTTGCGAAAGATAAGTGTATTAACAAACCTGAAAGCGCGCGGCTCGCAATAAAACCCGCATAGTTGATCAAAACCGAAGCTGCGAATCTCGCTTCGCATGAGTTCATTAATCTTGCGAGCATGTTCGCCGGTCATGGGCCCGATGGGTGAAAGGTCGATATGTCCACCGGGACCCATCCAGTTGACCAGCCCGAATTCATTCAGGCTCGGGATCCCTGCCTGGCTCTGGTCCCTTGGGTGTAGAATTTCATCGCCGGGATGATAGCTTCTCTGGTTGAGCATGACGCCGGGAATGTCTTTAACGGCATTTTGAATACTTTGCCAGTTGTCCTTTACCTTTACCTCTGTTCCATACAGCGCAAAGGATGCGTTCCAGCGCCCGATACCAAACTTGTCCTGGATTTTTCCTAACAACTCTTCAGGTATCGCTCCTTCTTCTTTATACCACTGGCTGCGAACGGAAAGAAACGAGGCAATCATCTCGACATTCATGATAACCAGCGGATTACGAATGGTTTCGTCGAGCTTGAAGGGCCTGAGTCTTTCAACCAGCAGTTCAAGGCCGTCATCATTGGGGCTACTCACCTCGCAACTCATGTAGCTTTCGGGTTCCGGAAACAGGTGCCGGGCCATTTTCGTGACAATGCCGTAGTTGGCCTGCATGAACATGCCTTCCATGCGTGGACCGTAACCGGATGCCATCAGGGGGCCTGAAGGGCTGTTGCTCATGGCGCCCATCCCGGTTCGCATGAGTTCACCGTTGGGCAGGACAATCTCGAGACCTGCAGAGCTGGCAAAGTGATCCGAGTAAAAGCCATAACCGATCCCACCGTCCATGGCATTACCAACGACACTACCCCAGCCCGGTCCGGGCACTGACATCCATAGCTTGATGCCTTTTTCCTGGAAGTGACGATACAGGTCGAAAAAACTGACTCCAGGCTCAACAACCGCGTAAGCCAGGTCCTCGTTGACATCAATAATGCGATCCATGCGCTTGAGATCCAATACCACCGTGCCGGGCACCAGTGGTGCGGCACCACCGTAGGCGAGATTTTTTCCAGTGGAGACCGGCCAGAGTGGAATGCGATGTTCATTGGCAGCTTTTACCACTGCCTGTACTTCTTCTACCGAGGCGGGCGCTATAAATCCGCCGGCAATAAATTCGTCAGGATCGCCGGGGTTATAGGGATCAATGTATTCAGCTCTCGCTTCGTCATCAAAGGCGGCCCAGTCATCGCCAACGATCGAAGCAAAACTCCTGAACGCTTTTTCAAGGCTGGCCCTGGTGACATTAGCTGGAAGCTTTTCAGTCATGCTCCAAGTATAGGGGAAGTACCAAATTAACTGTAGAATATTGTGGAATCTATCGAGGAACTCAAAGCACATGACAGAAAACCAGCCCCCATCACCGGACCGCTTTCATGACACGGTTAATGCATACCGGGAGTCAGCCGCCATCAAGGGGGCGATTGAGCTTGAGTTATTCACCGAGATTGCGGCAGGTGCGCAAACTGTTAGCGAGATTGCGTCGGCGTGCAAGGCCAGTGAAAGAGGAATTCGTATCCTGTGCAACCAGCTGGTGGCGATGGAGTACCTGGAGAAGGTGGATGACAAGTACCACCTGGCGCCCGATAGCGAGGTTTTCCTGGTAAAAACTTCGCCAGCTTACATGGGCGATATCGTTTTCTTCCTGCTGGATCCCTTTTTCATCCAGGACATTGGCAATGTCGCTCAAGTTGTTCGCGATGGCACCATCGATACCTCGAAAAGCTCCAACGAACCGGAGCACCCAATGTGGGTGGCCTTTGCACGGGCCATGAGTGGATTGCAGGCTCACCAGGCGGAGCTGGTTTCAGAACTGATCGAGGTCGACAGTAACAAGGCGGTAAGGGCTCTTGATATCGCATCAGGATCAGGGCTTTTCGGTGTGACGCTGGCAAGAAAAAACGAAAATGTATCGGTACGTGCGGTTGACTGGCCAAACGTGCTGGAAGTGGCAACCGAAAATGCCGAGAAGGCAGGGGTTGCTGATCGGCACAGTGGCATAGCCGGCAGTGCATTTGATGTGGATTTCGACGGACAATATGACATTATCCTTTTACCAAATTTCCTGCATCACTTTAACGAGGAAACCTGTACCGATTTTTACAGGAGGCTAAAAGCACACCTCGCTGATGATGGAAAGATTTACACTGTTGAATTTGTCACCAATGAAGATGGTGTTTCACCAGCATTTGCGGCTGGCTTTGCCTTCCATATGCTGAGGCAGACGGAATACGGGGACGCCTACACAGTGGCAAAGCTAGAGAAAATGAATAATGATGCTGGCCTGAAAGTAGACGCTGTGATAGCGGTTGGTGATACGCCGTCGACCCTGCTTGTATCAAGCCACGCCTAGGCAAGCGGGTTTCAATCTATTGCTTCATTAACCAGGGTTTCTGCTACCCGTTTAGCGATTTCTGCAGCCCTGGTATTTTGTGATACCTGCGCGGTGACGATAGCACCTTCAAGCAATATTGCGAGTTCCTCTGCCAGGTCGGCCGGGTTACCAGCGCCAGCCTGCTCCGCCAGTTCCCGAATGTAGTCACGCATCAGCTTTTTATACTCGCGACAAATTTCCCGGACCGGTGAATCGTGGTCTGAAAACTCACCGATGGCGTTGATGAACAGGCAGCCATAAAAGTTTTTCTGGGAAAACCAGTTTTCTGCCACATCAAAAATGGCTAACAACCTTTCTCTCGGGGTCTCTGCCAGGGATTCCACCTGGCGCATGAAGTAATTGCGAAATGCACTGTCGTGCTGGCGCAGCACGGCAAGGATAAGCTCGTTCTTGGTGCGAAAGTGGTTATAAAGCGTCTTCTTGGCAATCCCGGATTCCGCCAGCACGGTGTCAATACCGGTGGCATGGAAACCGTGCTCGGCAAATAGCCTGGATGCCGTTTCAACAAGTTGTTCCCGCTTGGAAGACATGTGTTTACCATTCGAAAAGGAGACAGGATAGTATCATTATTTCGCTAGAATATTCTGTAAATTCTTGCCTCCTCCTATAAGAAAATTAATAAATCAGTAAAAACAACAGGTTAAATAATGCATATTTTCAATATCAATTGTTGACAGAGTAGACAGGCATGTCTACTATTCGTTTTCACAAGTAGACAGAACTGTCTACTTCAGGTTAATTCGTTAATCCAAGAGGAATAAGACATGAAAGCTTTGAAATCTATAATATCTACCCTGGCCATCAGCCTGTTGGCCTTTTTTGCCTGGTCCACGCAGGCCGCTGCGATTGAA
>CAZXDV010000189.1:0-6364 GCA_964639535.1 uncultured Enterobacteriaceae bacterium
TACACTCTTTCCCTACACTCTGCTTCCTCGTCCATCGTTGACCCACAGCAAACATCCACAGAAATAGTGTTACCCGTGGATGTTTGCTGTGGGTCAACGATGGACGAGGAAGCAGAGTGTTCAGTCAGGCAACTCGATGAAATTGAAGCGGATGACATGATCCTGGATGTAGGTCCGCAGACACTGCAGCAATTTGCCGGACGGGTTTCCGCCGCCCAGACACTTTTATGGACTGGCCCCCTGGGCGTGGCCGAGCTGGAAAAATTCAGTACTGGCAGCCGCGAAATCGCCAGGGCAGTTGCCTCAAGCGAAGCCTATTCCATAGCAAATGGTGGAGACACCCTGGCACTAATCGAGTCATTGAATATCCAGGATGACTATTCTCACCTGTCCACCGGTGGCGGTTCTTCCCTTGAATTTATGCAGGGCAAACAATTGCCTGCCGTGAGCATGATGGAGGAATCTGCGCGCGTGCGCTATGCCATGGAGAGGGAATACTGATCCGGTCGGCTTATGCAGGAAAACATCGCGGTTATATTTGATTTTGATGACACGCTGGCGCCCGACAGTACGTCAGGCTTTCTTGGGCAGTGTGGTCTTGATGTTCCACGGTTCTGGCAGGAAGAGGTACAGCCGCTGTTACAGGATAACTGGGATCCTGTTCCTGCCTACCTCTACAAGATGATCGAGAAATCCCGCAGCGGTGAAATTCCGCCGATTACACAGGATGCTCTTGCCAGCTGGGGCGCCAGTCTTCCCCTGTACGAGGGTGTTGAACATATTTTTGAACGCCTGCGACAGGCAACAAACCGGGCCAACCCGCGAGTCAACCTGGAGTTTTACCTGATCAGCTCGGGTATTGGGGATGTGCTTCGCAATACAAGAATTGCCAGCGAGTTTAATGCTATCTGGGCATCTGATTTTGTCTATGACGATGATGGTATTGCCTGCTTTCCAAAGCGGGTAGTGAGCTTTACTGACAAAACCCGATATATATTTCACGTACAAAAGGGCATTTTTGGACCGGATTTCGACGACAAGCCCTTTGAGGTAAACCGCAAGATAGAGTCAGCCAGTATTCGTGTTCCCATAAGCCAGATGATCATGGTCGGCGACGGTTATACGGACATTCCCTGTTTTTCACTGGTCAGGAAAGACCAGGGCATTGCTATTGGTGTCTACGATCGAAAGAATCGCGAAAAATGGGGAAAAGCCTGGGGCTTTATTGAAGATGGCCGTGTCTCCAACCTGGTACCCAGTGATTATCGAGAGGGCTCGGGCCTGTCAGACTCCCTGCTAATGGCCGTGGAGAGCATTGCTGCCCGCATATCTCTGGCCAGTCATACCTACCAGGGCTAGAACAAGGCAATCAGATCTGGCGCAACTGCGTCAGAATCGAGGTGGTTTGCTTCAGGCGCTCCGCGATAGTCTCAACAAACACCTTCAGGAATCGCAGCTGCGTGCTTTCATCAGCACGATCAAGTGTGGAAGCATTAACCCGAATGAGGGAAACATCAGTCTTGGCGATGACCGAGGCGGTTCTCTCGGTGTTTGCCAGGAATCCCATTTCACCAAAACAGCAGCCCTGTTGCAGCGTGTCCACGTGCTGGCTGTCTTTTTCGATATCGACGACACCGGATAGCATGATATAGAACGAGTTGTCCACATCACCTTCCTTGATAATGGTCTCGCTGGGTTTATAGGACTGCCAGTTACTGGCTCGCACCAGTCCCCAGATCTCTGCATCACTGAAACCCTTGAAAAAACCGAGCTGGTTCAGGGTGTTGAATTTTTCCCGCAGGGAATCCTCGGTCTCAATTTTTTCCAGGTCATCATAGATCAGTGCAAGGTCGGCCGCGAGATCAAGCCCCATGCTGTAACGCTTGGAATTTTTCTTTTTCAGCATCCTGTTGAGAATGTAATCAAGACCCTCCGGTAAATCGCTACGATACTCGGACAGGGAACGGGGTGTCTCGTTGGTAATGCGATTGGAAATCTTGGCCAGGCTATCGGATTTAAAAGGGTGCTCACCGGTGAGCATTTCATACATCACGCTGCCCAGCGAAAAAATATCAGTGTTACTTTCGATGGGCCACTCGTTTATCTGTTCCGGGGACATGTATAGCGGGGAACCAAGAAAACCATCGAACTGGGTGGATGTTTCATCAGCCCGGTTGATTCGAGCAATACTGAAATCAGACACTCGAATGTCCCTGTCTTTAGTGAATAGTATGTTACTGGGCTTGATGTCGCGATGTATGATGCCCTGCCGGTGAGCATAATCCAGGGCCTTTGCGCACTTGTATATTATTCCAACAACTTCTCGAACCGGCAGCAAACCATCGGCTTTTGTGAACGGATGAAGGGTTTCGGCGCCCTCGACATATTCCATGACCAGGTAGCACAGCTCTCCATCCACTCCTGCATCGTAAAGGGCCAGGATACTGGGATGATCCAGCACGGCAGTGGCGTGTGCCTCGTTGAAAAAGAGCTTTCGAAATCGCCCGCCGTCTTCAGTTTCATTGATGTACTGCGGGTGAGCTACCTTGATGGCGACAGTGCGGTTTGCAAAGGAGTCGTAGGCTGCATAGACGGTACCCATGCTGCCCTTGCCCACGGGCTTGTCGATGTCATATTTACCTATGACCCTTGGCACCTGTTCAACGGTATGAAAGGTGCTGGCGCCAACTTGTTCGCTTGTTGTTTCAGCTGTGGACATGTGTATCAGGCTAACTCTCAATATCTTAAACGACTTAATTATACAATCTAACTAAGTATTGTAAATCATTGAAAGTTTAAGAAATTTTAATGTTGGTAATTATCAGGAAATATGAGTTTGAGGCTCTACCAGATGTTGGGTATGCAGGTCTTCAGTGCTACCTCATGATGGGTTATAACGTGCAAATCCTTGTTCTCAACGTATAATTTGCAGGCGTGGAATAACAGGTCATACCCGCACTTTGCTCATATAGCCTGGTTAACTAACTGTTATTAAAGGATAAGTAGCAGTTTCAGAGGTCATTGGCAGATAAGGCCTGGCAGCGTCTGCCACGGCGGGAATACGCTACAACTGCTAAAGCCAGGTTGTGAGGGGCAAGGCGCTGATGCCCATTGGCGAGGTAAAAGAATTCATATTAAAAAATCATGAAAAACAATAATATAAATAGAAAATATAAAGTGAATACTAGAAAAAGAAACTGGTTTTATTGGAGGCTGACAGGGTAGATGAGCGAGACCTATAACCCTGCCTGTACCCGCTGTCCGAGGCTGGCCCGGCACCTGAAGCAAGTGCGCAAGCAGTACCCGGATTACCATGGCAGGCCGGTGCCTGCCTTTGGCGCGAGTCGTCCACGCCTGCTGATCGTGGGGCTCGCCCCCGGACTGCACGGCGCCAACGCCAGTGGCAGGCCATTTACCGGTGATTTCGCCGGGATCCTTCTCTACAGGGCCCTGCATCACTTCGGCTACGGCAACCGCCCGGAATCGGTCTCGGCCAACGACGGCCTGAAATTGAGTAGGGTTCGTATCACCAACGCGGTAAAGTGCCTGCCGCCGGAAAACAAGCCCATAGGCAGCGAGGTCAACAATTGTAACGAGTTCCTGGTCGAGGAGCTTCGCGCACTCGGCAAGCGCTGGACAGTGCTGGCGCTGGGCGGAATTGCGCACAGGGCGGTGGTTCGGGCCCTGGGTGAACGGCAGAAGGATTACGCCTTTGGCCACGGAGCAGTACATGCAATAGACTCCCACAAGTACCTGGTGGACTCCTACCATTGCAGCCGCTACAACACGCAAACGGGGCGACTCACGGAGGCCATGTTTTTCGAGGTATTTGAGAAGATACGGGGCCTTGACTGACCAACTCGAGCGAACTTTACAGATTTGCCTGAATTCAATTCAAAAGAATTTCTGCCCACGCTGACCTCGAGACCCGGTGTTTACCGCATGCTCGATGAATCAGCCACGGTGATCTACGTCGGCAAGGCAAGTAACCTGAAAAACCGGGTCGCCAGTTATTTCGCCAAGACCCATGATTCGCCCAAGACGCGCGCGCTGGTGGGGCAAATCAGGGACATCATCGTAACCGTAACCCACACCGAGGCGGAGGCGCTGCTGCTTGAAAACAACCTGATCAAGGAGCACAAGCCCCGCTATAACATCGTTTTTCGGGATGATAAGAGTTATCCCTACCTGTACCTTTCAACCGACCAGGACTTTCCCCGGCTTAGTTTTTACCGCGGCGCCCGTCGTGGCAAGGGGCGCTACTTTGGGCCTTATCCAAGTGCAAGTGCGGCGAGAAAGGCTCTCAACCTGGTTCAAAAGCTGTTCCAGGTAAGGCAGTGTGAGGACACTTTTTACAGGAATCGGTCTCGCCCCTGCCTGCAATACCAGATCAAGCGCTGTACGGCGCCATGCGTCGACTATATCAGCAGGGAAGACTACCGCGCGGAAATGCAGCTGGCGATACTGTTCCTGGAGGGCAAGAACGAGCAGGTTATCGATGCGCTATTGAAGCCCATGCAGGCCGCCTCGGATGCCCAGGAATACGAGCGCGCAGCACAATACCGCGATCAAATCAGTAATCTGAGAAAAATACAGCAACAACAACATGTTACGGCGCCCAAGGGTGAACTGGATATCATTGCCTGCGGGATGCATGCCGGCGCAGCCTGTATCCAGATTTTTTACATACGTGGAGGGCTGAATCTCGGCAACCGCGCCTTTTTTCCACGGCATGGCAAGAATGACAGCGCAGAGGAGATCACTGGCGCCTTTATCAGCCAGTTTTACCTCTCCGGCCGGGTGGAAAAACAGGTTCCCCCGCTGATCCTCACCAGTCACAAGACCCCGGAGCAGGACATCCTGGAGACCGTGCTCAGCGATAGAAGTGACCGGAAAGTCAGGATCAGCACATCTCGCAGGGGGGAGAAGGGAATTTGGTTGAACATGGCCATGGAAAACGCCGTACTGGCACTGAAGCACCGCCAGAGTCAGAAACAAAACCATGCGCAACGGCTTGAATTGCTGAGGGAGGAACTCGGCCTTGAGGATGCCATCGAGCGCATCGAGTGCTTTGACATCAGCCATACCGGCGGCGAGAAAACCGTGGCCTCCTGTGTCGTTTTTGGCCAGGAAGGCGCTTTAAAGGCCGATTACCGGCGCTTTAATATCGAAAAAGCCGCGCCGGGTGACGATTACGCCGCGATTTCGGAGGTTGTGGAGAGACGCTACACAAGGGTCAAGAAGGAAGAAGGCAAGCTGCCGGATCTTATCCTTATCGACGGTGGCAAGGGCCAGGTGAGCAGCGCCATGACAGTTTTACGGGAGTTGCAGCTTGAGCACCTGCCGCTTCTGGGCGTGTCCAAGGGGCCAGCGAGGAAAGCCGGTGAAGAACGGCTCATACTCAGTGATGGTCGCCGTGAACGCAGCCTGCCACCGGCATCGGCCGCACTGCACCTGATCCAGGAGGTGAGGGACGAAGCACATCGTTTCGCCATTAGCGGGCACCGGCAAAGAAGACAAAACAGTCGCAAGCGCTCGCCACTGGAAGCAATCGAGGGTGTGGGTAGCAAGCGCCGGCAGCAATTACTGCGGCATTTTGGTGGATTGCAGGGTGTGGCACGCGCGGGCGTGGAAGACCTTGCCAAAGTCAGCGGGATAAATAAGAATCTTGCCCAGAAAATTTACGATAATTTTCATTAATTTATGAATATTCCCAATTCACTTACCCTGTTGCGTATCGCGATGATTCCCATCTTCGTGGTGATTTTCTACCTGCCGTTTTCCTGGTCCAACATGGTCGCCTGCGTGGTTTTTACCCTCGCCGCGCTGACCGACATGCTGGATGGCTACCTGGCACGCAAGCTGGAACAGATATCGCCCCTGGGGGCATTTCTCGACCCCGTAGCGGACAAGCTGATGGTCGCCGTGGTGCTGGTGTGCCTGGTTCAAAGGGAATCCGCCATGGGCCAGTGGGGAGGATTGTTTCTTACCTTGCCCGCCGTGATCATCATTGGCCGTGAAATCACCGTTTCGGCCCTGCGTGAATGGATGGCCGAGCTGGGTGCGCGGAGTAAAGTGGCAGTATCCATCTATGGCAAGGTCAAGACAATTGCGCAGATGGTTGCGCTTGGGGTACTGGTTTTCCGGGATTCTGTCTACGGAATCCCTGTTTATGCCATCGGCGTGGTGCTGCTGTATATCGCGGCACTTCTAACCCTGGTCTCCATGTTTCAATACCTGCAAAGTGCCTGGCCCAAGCTGAGAGAATCAAATAAAAAACAATAAGTTGTCCTCAAAGGACATTGACACTATCCAAAGCACCGCTAAAATAGGCCTCCCTCTTCGGTAACAGCCGAAGCATGGG
>CAZXDV010000190.1:0-6325 GCA_964639535.1 uncultured Enterobacteriaceae bacterium
TGAACAAAGATGCGCGATCATCAGCGCCAGCGTATCGACACCCCCGAGCCAAAGCAGCACGGCAACCACAAAACGAATGATTTGCTCCCACACCAGGCGCAGCCGAATATCCGGGCCGAATGCCTTGCAGGCGCGAAGTGCAGCGGTGGTGATTTCCAGTAAAGCCCACAGCGGCAGGGCCCAGGCAAACAGGGCGATGGCAAATTCAAGGTGAGCCAGGTCCGCTTCGGCAACATTAATAAGGGTTGCAAGTCGGCTGGCAAATATGGAAATCAGGGCCGCCACGAGCGTGCACGGCAGCAGTGCCAGTATGAAGGCCCCCTGCACGATCCCGGCCCTCGTGGTTTCGTCAGATTCAACCGGCAGGATCCGCTGCAGGGCGGCTGTCATGGCAAGGTCGGCGAAGCGCTCAACCAGGCTGACCAGGGACCAGAGCACGGCGTATAGCCCATAAGTGGCAAGGCCAAACATCCAGGTGTAGGCTGGCTGGGTAATAATCTCGATGGCTGAACCGATCTTTGCCACCACCACGGTGCCGGCACCTTTCGCTACATCGCGGCGTGCATTATGTTCCCTTTCCCTTATCTCGTTAGTCTGTTCAGCCATGTTTGCGCGGCGCTTCGTCGCAGCTATCAGTTCGCGCAAGTATATACACAATTAATATGCTCCAGTACCGGAATGTCATTCACCTGCTCTGTGCTTGTCAGTTAGAATGCGCTTATGCCAAGGGCAGCCGACACATCGACACAACTCTCCTACGCTTATCACTGCCTGCGTCGTGACATATCAAACTTTTCCCTGGTAAAAAGAAGGCAATTTGACGGCGTTCTTATCAGCATGCACCAGTCAGGAACACACTGGTTGAAACACATGCTTGCCTGTGCCCTGACGGACAAACATGGCCTGCCACCGCCTGAGTATATCCATGCCAATGATGTGATTGCCGGGCCAAGGGACAGGCGGATGAATGATGTTATTCCCCACCTTGTGAGTGCCCATTCGATTCCCCATGCCCTGTTTCGCAGCAAGCTTTTCCATTCCTGCGTGAGCTTACCGCCCTACGTAGTACTGGTAAGAGATATCAGGGCGACACTGGTATCCAATTACGAAAAATGGAAAGAACATTATCAATGCGATTTTGAAGAATTTCTCCTGGGTGATATCAGTGGACAACGATTCAACAACGACATCTGGTGGTGTATACGCTTTTGCAATATGTGGGGCGCGATACAGGCACGCGTACCGGGCAGCCTGTTGCTGGTTCGCTACGAAGACCTGCGCAAGTCTACCCTGGAAGAATTGCAGCGTATTAATCGATACTGGCAGCTGCAACTGGATGACAACACCCTGGAAAGGGCCATTGCAGCATCGAGCAAGGAGGCTATGTCGTTGAAAAAGGACCCGGATACTCCATTCGGGGTAAACGTCGTTCGAAACGATGGAAAACCATGGAAAGACTGGTTTGAGGGCAAAAATGCGACCCTGGTGAGCGAATTATGTGACGCATTTCTTAAGTATGACCATGGCTATGATTACAGTTCTATCGATCATTGATATGCTGGAAGATGAGTGGGCAACTGCGCTTCGGCAAACTATCAATGACCAGCGACCAGCAAACAGTATTAAAGGCTAACGCCGATTTTTACGCGGCATTCTCGAACAGGGACTTTTCACGCATGGAAAGACTCTGGTCCGAGGCTGATCATATTATCGTGATCCACCCCGGCTGGCCCGCGCTTATCGGGCGACGCCCGGTTATCTCGAGCTGGAAAAGAATCATGGAAGGTGGCATGTCACCGGAAGTTTCCTGTGTTGATGCACAGGCAACTATACTGGGTGAAACAGCAGTCGTTGTCTGCACCGAGATACTCACGGATACTGAACTCGTTGCAACAAATATTTTTTGCAGGGAAGAGGATGAATGGAAGTTGATACATCATCATTCCGGACCACTGCCTCAATTGAATCACGCGGCTGGCGAAGAGCACGTGCATTGATAGACGACTGGCCAGGCAAACTTCGAACATGCAAAAGAGCAAAAAATTAACAAGGTCGCAGGTCGAGATCCTGTATTCCCAGTCGGCAGTCACCTTCCTGTTTCCGTCATTTATCGCAATTGTCCTTGCTGCAACAATATGGGAAGTTGCGGATCGTACCGCGCTGCTTGCCTGGCTTGCAGTTGTGTTTCTTTACTCCATATTCCGCTACGTCATGCTGTGGAAATACAATAAAACCGAGCTCACCCCGGAAAACGTTGAGCAATGGCTTAATATTTTTATTGCGTCCGCCTGTGTATCCGGCGTGATGTGGGGGCTTGCTGTCATCATTCTTATTCCCACCGAGGGAAAAAGTGCTATCGAGTTTACCCTGTACTCGGGCATCACCCTGCTGGCGGTGTCCGGTCTCGTTGCGGGAGCGACGATTTCCTACGCGGTTAACCTCAACGTCCTGTTGTTCTATATATTCCCGGCCCTGCTGCCGCCGAGCATGTACATGATTTCACGGGGTGACGTCTATAGCAGCGCCCTGGGTGGTTTCGTTCTGCTTTACTGCTTTTTTGTAGGTACTGCGGGTTATCGAATGAACCGGCAGTTGCTGTTTTACATCTCCAAGCAACACGAACTAAGCAAGTTGAAAAGGCAGCACCAGAAACTGCTGTTGATGTATGAAAAACTCTCCGGCACCCCCCGGGAACGAAGAAAAAAACCGCGAACTAAGACTGCTGCCTGAGGTGTACGTCCTGCTGTGGAAAGGGAATTTCGATCCCTGCACTACGAAATTCATCCAGCACACTCTTGTTAATCTCGTAAAGAGTTTCGTAGTACCGGTTTGTCGGTACCCAGTAACGATAGCCAATCTCGATAGCTGAATCGGCAAACTTTTGTACCCCGACCTGGAACGCCGGGCTATCGCTCACTGCATCATGCTTGCTGAGGCAGGACCTGATTGTCTCTATTGCCTTGTCCACGTCGGAATCGTAGGCAACGCCTATGTCTGCTTCCACGATCAGGTTGGCCTGCGAGTTGGTTAATATCTCTCCAACGATAAGCTTGTTGGGTATGGTGATCATTTCACCGTCTTCCGTGCTGAGCGTGGTATAGGCCAGCTTTACTTCCTCGACAATCCCGGTCACCCCCTGTATTCGAATGGTGTCACTTACTACGAAGGGCCGGGTGAGAATGATCGTAAGGCCGGCTCCGTAGTTGGACAGCGGCCCCTGCAAGGCGAGGGTGCCACCAAAAGCCACGGCACCGAGAGCGGCGATAAACGGCGCGATGGTGATGCCAAACTTGCCAAGGGCAATAATGACAACAAAGATAAGAACAAGCGCCTTGACGATATCGGCAAAGAACTTGGACAGGGTGACATCCAGCCTGGCTCGCTCGCACAACTTGAGGACGATGCCGGCTGCCCACTTTGCCACGAACCAGCCGATGAGCAGGATGACCAGGGCACCGAGGACCTGGAAACCGTAATTGATAACAAACTCGATCATCGTGTCGCCGACTTTTTGCAGGGTTTCAATATCCAGTTCTGTATCCATCACGCTCTAGTCTTCTATTTTCTTGTGAAATTGCGGGATTGAATCCGCATCGCCCTGGGTCATGTAGCGCTTTTCTGAATCCAGCGCTGTGACGTTTTCATAGACGCCGTCATCGCGCTTCTCCAGCTTGGTAAAACCCATATTCTTGAGCTCGCTGTTGAACTTGGTCACCGCCATACCCGGCGCCCGGGTAAAAATTCGCTCAACCGGGGCCATGGGATCGGTGTCATCAACAGGGATCTGCGCCGCAAAGCACAGCTCACCCCAGTTCTTGACCTTTGCATCCATGGGGTGATTGACTTCGACGATCAGCCCATTATCCGGGCAATGGTATTCATATACTGGCATGGGGCCGAACCTCGGTACTAAACGGTGGGTGAGTCGTCGGCCAGGAGAGTTGCAAGATTTTGCATTGCAGCGGCGTGAAACACTGAATTTCCGTCTTCATCGTAATAATCACTGGTGACGTCCATACTTTCCCGAAGCACCAGCTCAAGGGTCTCCCGGGCACTGTTCTTCCACTCGTCCCAACCCACGGTCACATTTTTCATTAGCTCATGTTCCTCTTTCAGGCGAACAGTATTGAGCTTGAACTCCTTGTAGTCTGCACCCAGGTTGGAGATATCGGACATGCGCACGATCTTGTCCTCGTTGGAATAGCATTTTGCATCCATGTGGGTACTGAGGATGGCGGCTTTTACCTTTTCTATGGTCTGTTCATCAACACCGTGATCGCGCAGCGCTTTCTCAGACAGGTCAGCGGAGTAGGCTTCCTTGGTTTCAAACCCCAGGGCCGTGTGATCTTCATGATACCCGGCATCGTGAAACAGCAGCGCGTAGTAAATAACGTTCTCGTCTACGGCTATGCCTTCATTGCGGCACTTCTCGATAAGACCTTCTGAAAAGCGAGTGACAGTAATAGCATGACCAAAATTATGGTATGGCATCTTGGGCTCGTACATCGTGGAGGCGATTTTTTCCAGCTGCTTGTCATGCATGATGATACGACACTTCTATACTATCAGCTTACTTTCCGTGGCTAAGTTTCTAAGAATACTAGATATTATATGATGTTATCAGCCGGGATTTGAAGGAAATACTGGCTGAAAGTCACAATTTACCGGCAAAACTGTGTCTTTTTCCCCATTTTTAGAAGATATGCAGCGCCGTGGATTTGAAACTAACCCAGATATCACTGCCGACGGAGATATCCAGCTCCTGCACTGCCGATAAGGTGACATTGGCATACCAGCGCTCCCCCGCCTCGATGGTCACCGCCACACCCGATTCGAGATCCTCCATGTCGACAATTTTTCCCATGAACTGGTTGCGCATACTGGACTGTAATTTTTCCGTGGAAATCACCAGCTGGTTTGCGTCGATGCTGATGTGCCTGCCGGGTGACTGCGTGCCGGACACATAAATAAGCTGCCTGCCCGTATCAAATGTTTGTGCATCGACATCGAGTTTCCCGGCAAAGGAATTGATGCGCACCGTGTTTCCCGGTTGCCCGTCGATGATCGTGTTCACGTGGCTGGCCAGGTGCCATGCCTGGAGCTGATCGTGGGTGCTGAATACAACGGTCTGCAGTGCCTCTTCCCTGATATCACTGATAAAGCTTTCAAGCTCCAGCCTGGAGTCCTTATCAAGGTAGGTAAAAGGCTCATCAAGCAGCAGCACTTTTGGCTCCAGGACCAGGGCCCGGGCAATAGCCACCTTCTGGATTTCCCCGCCGGACAAATCGTGGGCACGCTTGGCAAGCAGGTTCTCGATTCCCAGCTGCGCGGCGATTTTCTCCGCGCGGGACTTTCTTTCCCCGGCCTCGACCCCCCTCAGCCTCAGGCCAAGCTCTATATTACGCTGCACGCTAAAGTTGAACAGGTAGGGTTTTTGCTGCACGTAGGCAATCGCACGCCGAAGCTCGGCAGCATTACCGCTACTGACTTCCTCCTCAAAGAAACACAGCTTCCCTTTTGCCGGCTGCGAGACAAAGGCTAGCAGGTTGAGCAGCGTTGTCTTGCCGCTGCCATTGGCACCAAGCAGGGCGTGCACAGAATTTTCTTCAATGGCCATGTACCCGGCGTGCAGCGCCGTTTCCTTGCTATAGGAAAATTCGAGATCCCTGAGTAAGTATGCTTTTGTCATTTATCCAGGTACTGAAATCGCTGTAGTAAACCATTAACGATAAATGCCACCAGCAACAGCACGCCACCAAGGGCAAGGGCAAACTCAAACTCACCCTTGCTGGTCTCCAGGGCGATGGCCGTGGTCATGGTGCGTGTAAAACCTTCTATGTTGCCACCGAGCATCATGGCAATGCCCACCTCGCCAATGGCGCGACCAAAGCCCATGACGATAGCTGCCATGAATCCAAAGCGCACTTCGTTCAGGAAAAGCATGAGTTGCTGCGCACCGCTGGCACCCATGGCGCGACAGGTTTGCAGGAGTCGTTCGTCTGCTGCACTTGCCGCACTGATACCAAGGTTCCAGATAATCGGGATAATCAATACACACTGACCAATCACCATTGCGGCAGGCGTGTAGAGCAAGCCCATGTCTCCCAGCGGGCCCTGCCTGCTCAATATTCCATAAAGCAATAGTCCGACTACAACCGTGGGCATGGCCACGAGTGTATTGAGGCTTTGGAGCAGGAGGTTTTTTCCGCGAAACTGCCTGAGCGCCACCACCAGGGCCATAGGGATACTGAACAAGGAGGCCAGCACAACTGCCACCAGGGAAATGCTGATGGAGGTCCACACCACTGCAAGCACTGACGGATCA